>CAIXHD010000250.1 GCA_903919065.1 uncultured Bacteroidota bacterium | reverse complement strand
CAGCTCAAGGAAGAGTTTGTCAAGCTTCAGAAATCACTACCGGGATATTCCTTTGAGATTATCCAGGACCAGGGGACATTCATTTCCAAGGCTATAGGCGAAGTTGAGTCAAGTGCATTAATTGGGATGGGTCTTGCTGTATTTATCATGTTCGTTTTCTTTCGCAGAATCGGCTCAACCCTCATAGCCAGTGCAGCCATACCTATTTCCATCATAGCTACTTTCAATCTGATGTATTTTAATGGGTTGACAATGAACTTGATGACTCTCGGAGGACTTGCACTTGGCGCAGGGATGCTTGTAGATAATGCGATTGTGGTTATAGAAAGTATTTTCAGGAATCTGGAGAAAGGGATGTCGATACGTGAAGCGTCAATTACTGGTACTTCTGTAGTTGGAGGGGCAATTTTTGCTGTAACCCTTACTCATATCGTGGTGTTTTTACCAATCGTTTTCCTTCATGGAGCATCTGGCGAATTATTCAAGGATATGGCCTGGACAGTGGCCTTCTCCCTTATTTGCTCCCTGATTGTGGCTATGGTTGTAATTCCGATGCTTTTTGACCGGTTCATGAAGCCGGTTAATACTGCCAGCCAGCTAAAAGCGATCGGGTTTAAGTGGTACCCAAAAGTTCTTGAGCAATTCCTTCGTTTCAAATGGCTGATTATTGTCCTTTCACTGGTCCTGATGGGTGGTGCGGCAATGCTTATCAAGCCTATAGGCAGCGAGTTCATGCCAAGGACAGAGACCAAGGAATTCACAATTAATATTCGTCTCCCCGAGGGAACCCAACTGGTGCGGACAGATCAGGCTGTTAAAACCCTGGAGCAGATGATTCGTGAGGTTTTGGGCAAGGATTTGAAAAACCTTTATACAAGAGTCGGACCCTCTGCAGCAAGTGCAACGACTGACCAGTCTATTTTTGAAAGTGAAAATACTGCTTCACTGAAAGTTTCCCTTATTGAAAAAGCGATTCGTACGAGTGATGCCATACTCTCTGACCTGGGTAAGCTGTTTAGCTCTATGCCTGAGATGCAATTCAGTTTTGTTCTTGATGAAACCGCACTGCAGGCTACCCTCGGCACCGATGAGGCACCGATCATGGTTGAAGTGGTTGGTAAAGACTTTGTCCATATTGATCGTATGACCAAGGAAGTGGAAGCAATCATGAATAGTAATGGTGATCTTTTTAATATTGAATCATCCATTCAGGCTGGTGCACCAGAAGTTGAACTGGTCATTGACCGCTATCGTGCAGGGATGTATAATATCACCATTGATCAGATAACCAGTCAGGTAACACAGTTGTTAACTGGTACTGCTGCTGGTAAATTTGATTATAAAGGGGAGATGACGGAAATTCGCCTTAAGCTTCCGGATGTTGAGGTTAATCAACTTCAGGATATTATGCTTAAAGTTGGTGCCAACACGGTAAGACTCGGCGATGTTGCCAATATCAGAGAGGTTACTGCTCCAAAGGAAATTTTAAGGACAAACCAGAACCGCGTAGGTCAGGTTTCCGCCCAGTTTAAAAAAGGCAAGCCAATTGATCAGGTTATCAAAAATCTCGACGTCAGTCTTAAGCAAATAGTTTTACCTCCGGGATATACGATCAGACAAGCCGGGGAAGAATTGAAACGTAAAGAGTCGATGAAAAACCTGGGCTTTGCTTTGGTTCTATCGCTGATTCTTGTATACATGGTGCTCGCCTCGCAGTTTGAATCGCTCATCCATCCATTCACTATCATGCTGACGATTCCACTGGCCGGAGTTGGTACAGTTTTATTATTCTACATACTTGGAATGCCTTTCAGCATGATGGCTTATATCGGAATAATAATGCTTGCGGGTATAGCGGTCAGCAACTCTATTTTGCTGATCGATGCCATCACGAAGCTAAGGCTTGGTGGTATGAGCAGGCATGATGCGATACTTGAGGCCGGTCTTATCAGAATCCGTCCGATTCTGATGACCAGTCTGACAACTATCCTCGGACTGGTACCGATGACAATAGGAATCGGGCAAAGCGCATCACTAAGGTCTCCTATGGCACTTGCAGTCATCGGGGGTTTGGTAACCAGTACAATACTTACCCTGATAGTGATTCCATGTTATTATGATGTTATTGATCGGATCACTTCGGGAAAAAAGTTTTCTCAGGCACAAATAGTTAAGGAGAACTCCTGATGAAGGCGATTGTAACACGCAAGGTTCTGATCTCGATGATTTTCATCGGGCTAACCTTACTTGGAATAGTGTCCTACCGTCAGCTGAAGGTGGAACTCTTCCCAAATGCGGAGTCACCGTACCTTGTGGTGCAGGTGTCGTCGCAGACGGAGGTGGATCCCGGATATATGGAGAAGCAGGCTGTGATTCCTATCGAAGGAGCAGTTGGCGGACTTCCCGGGATCAAGGAGCTTACATCTACCGCTGCTCAGAGGAGAGGTACAATCACGGTAGCCTATGAGCCAAAGACTAACCTGAAATATGCTCAGCTTAAACTTCAGGAACGGATTGATGCCATGAAGGGAACATTACCGTCGGAATTCACCGTAACCGTTATGAAGGTCGATCTTCAGCAAGCTGCATCAAGCGCTTTGATGACTATGGAGGTTAGGGGTGCAGGTGGTGCAAATCGTGTCCGGCAGATTACGGATGAAAAGATCACACCAAGAATTGAAAATGTTGACGGTATTGCGGGTGTGACAGTATATGGTGGTCAGGAGAAAACCCTGGAGATAACGCTCGACAAGGATGCCTGCGACGCCTACGGGATTACCCCGTTTCAGGTGAGGAATGCCATTGCCCAGAACGGACGCGACCGAACTTTTGCCGGCCGTGCCTTCTCCGGTAATAAAATGTATTTTGTTCATGTAACCGCGGAATATATTGATCCGAAAGAGATTGAAAGTATTGTCATTAAGGAGGCCGGGCCGGTTCTGCTAAAGGATGTTGCTTCGGTTTACTTTGGAGTTAAGGAGCAGACCTCCTATTCCCGCGTAAACGGGATGGAATCTGTAACAGTTAACCTTGTAGCTGATTCGCAGGTTAACATAATTGAAATTTCACATTCGGTAAAAACACTTATCGAAGAACTGAACAAGGAATTCGGACCTCTGGGAATTGAGATCAAAGTTCAGGAGAACCTGGCTGAAACGATGGAGAAAAACATCGATTCGATCATTGATCTTGCCATTACGGGAGGTTTGCTGGCCATGTTCATCCTTTGGATATTCCTTAAAAATGGTCGCCTGGTTTTGTCTATTGCACTGGCAATTCCTATATCGGTATATGTAGCATTCAATGCCTTTTATGCATTTGGAATCACAATCAACAGCCTTACCCTCGTTGGTATGGCCCTGGCTATCGGGATGCTTGTTGATAACAGTGTGGTGGTGCTTGAAAACGTTTACAGGCACGCGGCGAGGGGAGAGTCACCAGATATTGCGGTGACACATGGAACGTCTGAAGTATGGCGTTCCGTTGTCGCATCAACCCTGACCACTGTTACTGTTTTTCTCCCTTTCCTTTTCTCGGAGAATTATCTGATCAGGACTTTAGGGACTAATGTTGGAATATCCATTATTTCGACTTTGCTGATTTCCCTGATGGTCGCCCTGCTTTTGATTCCGATGCTGACTCATTTTACCCTGTTACGGAACCCTCATCAGGGACCTGAGATTTTTGAAAAGATTTCGCTTCATAAGCGGATGGTTCAGATTTATACATTGATTCTTAAATCAGGGTTGCGTAATCCGGCCGGAACAGTTATCGGGGCCATGATCATCTTCTTCATAACCCTGTTTGCTGCTTTGGCTTTATCGAATGACACGCTGAAAGAGGCCCAGATTAATCAGATCAGGATTTCAATTACCATGCCTCAGGGAACTACCCTGGATAAAACAGACCTGACGGTAAAAACCATTGAAGAAAGATTGATGGATTTGCCGGAAAAGGAAGATCTGGTGACTTCAACGCAGGAAGCTACTGCAACGGTTACCGTGAAACTTTTTGAAAAATTCGAAGAAATAAAAAAGAGGAAGCTCCCTGAAATAAAGGCCGATATTGAAAACAAGATCAGGAACATCCCTCAGATCACTTATGAATTTCAGCAGTCATCGAGCACCGGATTCTCCGGCGGTGGTGGAGGCGGCGGAGTATCAGCAGGCGGCGGTGGCCTGGAGAGTTTAATGGGTATCGGTACACAGCAGGAAAGTGTTATCATCAAAGGGCAGAATTTTGACCTTATGAAGGCTGTTGCTGAGGATGTCAAGTACTATCTTGATGATCTGACCACCATTCAGCAGTCTACCGTCAGCGTTCAGGATAATCGCCCGGAGGTGAGGATGGCATTCAATACCCGGGAGATGGGGGAACGAAATGTTTCACTCTCCTCAGTGATGTCAGAATTGAGTTCATTCCCGACGGAGACAACCGCAGGCGTTAAATTTAAAGAAGGAACTGAAGAGTATGATATCCTGATTAAATATGATCAGGTTGTTGTGGATAAGAACAAAACCCGCACGATGACGGATCTTCAAACCATGGATGTTCCGTCGACTGATGGGAGCCGGCATCGTTTGACCGACCTGGCCAAGGTTTACTTCGCATTTGGCATGGGCTCAATCAGCCGGTTAAACCAGGAAAAACAGATCAAGGTTACTTATCGGTTTGATGCTGAAACCAATGGAACAAAGACATTGCTTGAGGCCGCCCGTGGAGATGTGGACAACCTGGTATCAGGGATGAAAATTCCCGCTGGTGTTGCTGTTGAGGTTCAACATGAAGTGAATCAGTTTGCAGACTTTTATTTTCTGATCGCCGCAGCATTTATTTTGATCTTCATGATCATGGCTGCAGTATTTGAATCGCTAAGTACGCCATTTGTTCTGTTGCTATCGATTCCGCTTGCAGGGATAGGTTCGTTTCTGGCCATCCTGTTTACGGGAACATCCCTTCTTAATGCCAACACACTGATTGGGTTTATTATCCTCATCGGAATTGTGGTGAACAACGGGATTATCCTGATCGACTATGCCAATATCCTGCGGAAAAATGGCAACAGAAAACTCCGGGCACTGATGACCGCCGGTCTGGCACGATTGCGTCCAATCCTGATCACTGCCTGTACAACTTGTGTGGCTATGGTTCCTTTGGCAATGGGCGAGTCGGAATATGTGAGCTTGATTGGCAAGCCGTTTGCCATTACAGTTATCGGCGGGTTAGCGCTAAGTACGCTGTTAACGCTGGTTTTCATTCCGACTTTTTATTCCGGATTGGAAAATGCATTAAAATGGATGAGGGAGCAGAAGCTTGCTGTTAAGATCGTTATGTACACATTAATGATCGGATTAACAGGGCTTATTTATTTCGGAATAGATGCTTTCCTTTGGCAGGCTGTTACCTTCTTGCTTGTACTGATCGGTGTCCCGGCATCCATATGGTTTGTGCTGAATAGTTTACGTAAAGCCAGTGATACTGTAATTCCGCTGGATGAAAAAATAATTATCCGTATCCAAAATCTGGTAAAGATTTATGAACGTGACGGCCGCTTCAACAGGCAGTGGAAAGCCGGATTGGCTATTCGCAAGCGATTGGGGATGGAAAAGGTTTACAAGTCATGGAAAGATCTTGATGATATTCTATGGGAGATACCGATCCTGGGTTTCATGATGTACTTTGTCTATTTCTTCCTTGAAGGCAGTATTTGGATCTTCCTGCTCAGCATACCGATTTATTTTATGATGATTTCGACCTATGCTCCCGTGGGGAAATACCTGAAATATAAGAAGCCGGCTGGATTCATCAATAAGTTGAATCAATTTGTTCAAGGATTGATTTTCTGGGGATTTCCAGCATTCAGCATCTTTATCTTCCAATTGAGATGGGAAAACATAGCTATTGATGTATTAATCGGATTGATATGGTATCTCGCCCTGATCGTTTACACTACTTCAAGCCGGCTTGCCCGGGAAAAGGTGAACGTAAACCGGATTACGGGTAAGTTTGGAAGAATGCGCAGAGGCTGGTACCGACTGGTTCAGTCGATTCCGCTGATCGGCACGAAGAAGAAGCCATTTAAAGCGCTTCGAGGGGTTTCCATGACAATTGAGAACGGTATGTTCGGATTGCTCGGTCCTAACGGAGCTGGCAAAACCACCCTGATGAGAATCATATGTGGTATTTTCGAGCAGAGCTATGGTAAAATCTGGATCAGTGGTATTGATACGCAGGTTAAACGTGAGGAGCTTCAGGGCCTGATTGGTTATTTGCCACAGGAATTCGGAATGTATGAAAACATGACGGCTGGGGAATACCTGAATTATCAGGGGATTCTCAAAGGCCTGAAATATCCCGATGAACGTGATAAGCGTGTTGATTTTGTATTGAGCTCTGTGCATATGCTGGAGCACAAGAATGAGAAAATTGGCAGCTATTCAGGCGGTATGAAGCAGCGTATCGGGATTGCACAAATCCTGCTGCACCTTCCGCGAATACTGGTGGTTGATGAGCCTACCGCAGGTCTTGATCCGAGGGAGAGAATCCGTTTCAGGAACCTTCTGGTGGAGTTGTCAAGGGAGAGGGTTGTAATTTTCTCGACTCACATTATCGAGGATATTTCGAGCTCGTGTAACAAGGTTGCTGTTCTTGATAAGGGAGATATGGTGTTCCTTGGTGCTCCGGAAGATATGGCTCTGACTGCAAAAGGACATGTTTGGCAGGTTGAAGTGAGCCTGGAGGAATTTGACCGTCTATCCGAACTTTATAAGGTGGTACATCACATGCGTGATGGCCAGAATATCAGGGTACGATTGCTGGCGGAAACCAAGCCGTCACCGGATGCAATACCCGTTCAGCCTTTATTGGAAGATTCTTATTTATGGATGTTGAAGAAAGCGATCTGATATGAAAAGAAACCGAGTTGCATTGATCTGGAACTGGATCTTTAACATGGTCCGTTACAATCTCAAGATTATTTTCGCTAATAAATTTATCTGGTTTTTAGTCGCCTCCCTGGCTTTCTTTGTAGGGATTTTGCTCATTAATCTATTCTCAAAAGGAAAGATTGACACAGGAGCCATTTTTAACTTGCTTCTATTTCCCGGGTTACTACTTGTTTTTTATCCAACCGTTTTCGGGATTCAGAATGATGAGGATACCAGGGTTCTGGAAATTCTTTTCGGAATTCCGGATTACCGCTATAAAGTATGGCTGGTAAGACTGGTACTTATTTATTTTGTGGTTTACCTGATCCTTATTCTGCTGGGTCTATTCTGTTCCTGGGCATTGCTGCCATTCCCCGTTTTTAACATGGTCTGGCATTTGATGTTTCCGATCTTTTTTATGGGTACACTGGCCTTTTTGTTATCTACTTTTATCAAGAATGGTATCGGAACCGGTGTTGTCATGATTATTATCGGCGTGTTCTTTGTTGCCCTGATGGCTGCTATCCAGAACAGCAAATGGAATATTTTCCTCAATCCGTTCAGTGTTCCTGATACTATGAGCGAAAACGCATGGAAATCTATTGTTCAGGACAACAGGATTATTCTGTTTGTAGGTATTGTACTCGCGCTGCTTGGCGGCTTGACGAGTTTACAGAAGCGGGAGAGATTCATATAGGTTCGCTAAGGCTCAATAATTATGCTCGGCTAGCGCCTCACTAACTATGCTTCGCTTCGCTCAGCTAATTGGGCGCTTCGCGCTAAGAGGTTCGCTGCGCTCACTAAGAGGTCGGCTTCGCCTCCTAATTGGTTCGCCTGCGGCTCACTAAAAGGTTCGCTTCGCTCACTAATAGGCTCCCTTCGGTCGCTAAATGCGGTTGGGGGGAGCCTGTTAAGTTTGGCGAAATTCAATTTCGGAAATAGTTTAAGTGATTTTTCCATTTGTGGCAATATGCCCGCGGATCACTTTTTGAAACACAATGCTGGCTTGAGAAGGGACTGGCCAGAAATTTGATCTCAAAATTCGATTATGAGGATTTGTTACGAGAATATAATCTCCTCGAGATCGAGATCAACCGCATGATCCGCAATACCCGGCACCAGGCTTCTTCCACAAAGTCTTTTATTTAGTTTGCGAAGCGAACCAATTAGGAGCGAAGCGACAATTAGTGAGGCGCCAGCCGAGCCTATTTCGTATAGTAGTCTATCATGTCGCGCAACGTCTTCGAGCAAACAGGACAGAATGGATCACCGAGCCAGTTCATTTTACATTTTGCCATTGGACTGAAAACACCTTTTGAGGTATATAGTCCGCCTTCATAAGCTCCCAGAACTCCTTCAAATTCAGGTTTGCGCGGGGTGGGGATCGGGGTACCGGCTTTGACCATACTTTTCCATTTTTTACCGAAATCAACCATATTGGTTACGTTGGGCTGTATTGGCTCAACCGACATGTCGATATAATCCTGATAAGCTACGTCACTGGTATAATATTCATCAGCCAGCCAGCTGAAAGTGTGGCCGAATTCATGAATGAATACTCCAATAGATTGCTTGTTGAATGCGGTAAAACATCCATAATAATTGTAAACACCGCCACCACCGTATTTTTCAGAGTTCACGAGGATAATAATAATGTCATAAGGTACATTCGAAGCAACATCCCTCACCGACTTAATATCATAAGTCATATTGTACCTCTCACTATCGAAAGTATAGAATCCTGTACTCAGCAATGTGTTCTTATAAATCCCCTTGCCTGGGACATCGGTACCGGATTCCAAGGAAGGTGCTTCAACGAGCCAGCAGTTAAATTTATCAGCAGCGGCTGCAAATGGAGCAGTTTCCAGCAAGCCTTTTGAAAAGCTTTTTACCGCTTCACTGAATTTGTCCATCTCTGAAGCGGTAAATCCATCCGGGAGAAATACGACATCAATCTTGCTTGCCGGATCGCCTGAATCGTGAACCATATATGATTTATAAGTTGGCCCATTTTCTTTGCTAATAAAGTAGTTTACCGGATCAATTTGATATTCAAAGGCTTTTACAAGTTTCGTTTTTCGGTCCCTGCTATAAAGCTGAAGGGTTGCCGGTTTCTTTGGAAATGGAACCAGCGCGGTTTCATAAAAGCATCTGGAGGTGAGTTTAGCCTCTGCTGTCGACTGCCATTCACTGTACAAACCTGCATATCCGCGTGAATAAATTAATTTTTTTGTGGCTTTGTCATAGAGTTCGACACGATATTCTCCCCATGCATATGGATCGATCAGATGCTGTCGGGGCCCTGACCATTTACCTTCCTGTTTCATCTGTACAAAGCTAACCTGTTCGGAAGTTGCTGTACCACAACGATTGTAGTCAAAACGCAAGGTATTGTTGGTAAAATAATCCTCATAATTGACTTGTGCATTCAAACTCAAAGCAACAATAGCCGATAACAACAGAATAAACTTTTTCATAATGTCCTTTTTTGGTAAATACCAATGGTAAAGGTAAATTACATTGTATTTTTGCCAAAGTAAAAATCAAATCTTTACAGCATATATGGGTGATAATCTGAAATTAATGTTCAAAAACTTGTCTGATTGGCTGGATACCTGGGGATTAACAGGTCAGTTCGGACAATTTTTACATTTGATAATACTGCTTGGTGCATTATTTCTGGTAGGTTTTGCAATTGATCGCCTGACCAGAGGTGTAATCAGAATGGTTATCTACCGAATAGTAAAGAGGTCTGAGAATCCTTATGATGATATTCTTCTGGAAAAGGGTGTATTCCGGAGAATCGCGCATTTTGCGCCAGCTGTGGTAGTGTATTACATGCTTCCGCACATATTCAATGGCGTGTACCTTGTTGGTGAGGTTAATACTGATTTAGTTTTAAAGACATTTATTGGCATATCCCAGAAGGCGATGTCAATTTACATGATAGGGATCGGGGCTTCGATTATCATGTCTGGCATGAGCGCTCTCAATGAGATTTATACACATCTGGATGTTTCAGGCAGAGTTCCTATACGAGGTTACATTCAAGTGGTCCAGTTTCTTATAGTACTGATTGCTGCCATTTGGATCTTATCCATAATATTCGATTTCCCACTTAAAGGATTCTTTACCGGTTTAGGCGCATTCATGGCCGTTCTGGTCATCGTATTCCGTGATACGCTTTTAGGATTAATGGCATCTATCCAGTTGTCAGTTAATAAAATGGTTCGAATTGGAGATTGGGTAACCATTCCTTCAAGAAATGCTGATGGAACGATACTTGATATCACGGTAAATACGGTGAAGGTGGAAAACTGGGACAAAACAATCACCACTATGCCCACCTATTCGTTGGTATCAGAGGCCGTTCAAAACTGGCGTGGAATGGAAGAATCGGATGGACGCCGGATTAAGAGGTCAGTTAATATTGATATTGGTTCAGTCCATTTTTGCACTGATCAGCTCCTTGACCGTCTTGAGAATATTGATCTGGTAACTGATTATATCAGGATAAAGAGAACTGAATTTGCTGAATTGAACAAGAAATTTCCGAATGCAGAGCTTTCAGTTGCCAATGGGATCCGACTGACAAATCTCGGAATTTTTCGTAAATACCTCGAATTGTATTTGTCGGGTCATCCAGATATTCAACATGAGATGACTACGATGGTTCGCCAGCTGCAGCCTACTGAACGGGGAATTCCAATAGAAATTTATGGATTCAGCAGTGAAAAGTCATGGGAGCTGTATGAAAATATTCAATCGGATATTTTTGATCATGTTCTGGCTGTAATCCCGGAATTTGAGCTGCATGTGTTCCAGAATCCAACCGGAGCTGATTTTAAGCAATTAGGCAAACTTGCCGAATAATTATGGAAATAGAACGTAAATATCTGGTGAATAAAATTTTATGGCAGGAGTTGAGAAATCCTGTTAATTCCAGTTTTATTCAGCAAGCCTACCTATCCATGGACCCGAAATGCTCGGTCAGGATCCGTATCATTGATGACAAGGCCCGAATTACAATCAAGGGTGAAACTCACGGATTATCACGGGAGGAATTCGAATATTCCATACCTCTTAAGGATGGAATGGAAATGATGCGCATGGTGGCAACACCAATTATTTTGAAAAATCGGTATGTTATTCCTTTTCAAGGCTATAAGTGGGAGATTGATGAATTTTTTGGTGATAACGAGGGACTTATTCTTGCTGAGGTCGAATTGAAATCTGAGGAAGAAAGACCTGAATGGCCGGAATGGATTGACCAGGAAGTTACCGGTGATCCGCGATATTTTAATCTGCAGTTGGCTGTTAATCCGATAAATCATTGGCAATGAAGTTGTTCAGGGTGGTTTTTATCTTGGCTTCTGTCCTCCTTGCGTCCTGCATGGCCTTGCGCCCGGTGAACAAAAAGGTCTCTTCTCAATTGTATCTCTATAATCCGGGAAAGTCAGTTCTGCACCCGCAATACATGGTTTTCCATGGTTCTCCATCTGAAAGCATGGTGTTTATAAAGATTCTTGCCAGCGAAGTTGTATTTAATCAGGCAAATCCTCAGGTAAAAAGTCAGGCGAGGCTGAGGGTTGTTTACACTCTCTATAGTTCGCTGGCTAATAATGAGATTGCGGAACGAGATACACAACAGTTTATCATTGATAAAGAAACGGTGACTGATTTAATCACTGCTTCATTTAAAATACCTACTGCTCCGGGTAAAACCTATTTGCTTGACGTAACCCTTGAGGACGAGATTCGCCAGTCATCCACCAGGGACAGAGTTCTGGTAGATCGTTTTCAGGTGGATAATCAGCAGGATTGGTTGGTCCTGAATTTTCCTGAGAATAAGGTTGCCTTCGAGCATTTCTTTTATCCTAATGAGACTTTCCGTTTGATAAAGCAAGGAGATAAAGCAGACCGATTATATATCTCGGTTTTTGCTCCTCGCAATATTCTTCCTCTTCCTCCTTATTCGCTTGATGAGCAACCTGAAAATCCTCCGTTGCCTGATTCAACTTTTTCTCTGGCATATTCTGAACAATTGCTCTACAAGCTTGGAGGGCAAGGTATTTACGTGTTTCATTTCAAGCCTGAAGTCTCGAAAGGCTTGGCTCTTAGACAATTCGGCGACCATTATCCGCAAGTTACCAAGCCAGAGGATATGCTTCCACCGCTGCAATACATTACCACGCATGATGAATATTTGAAATTGCTGGCAAATGCTGATTTAAAAGCGGCTGTTGACCAGTTTTGGCTGGATAAGGGAAAGACCTTTGGAAATGCGCGGGATCTTATCCGGGTTTATTATAACCGGGTTGTATTTGCCAACCTCTATTTTGCCTCCAGCAAGCAGGGCTGGAAGACCGACAGGGGAATGATTTATCTGCTTTTAGGCCCCCCGGTATCGGTTGAGCGGACCGAAACTCGCGAATCTTGGAACTATGAGGCTACTGAAACCGGAGAGAAGATTACCTTTGAGTTCAATCTGACAGACGATTATTGGATTGGTTATGATTATAAACTAAAAAGAAAAGAAGAATTCCGACCCATCTGGAATAGAGCTGTGGACTATTGGAGGCGAGGAAAAATCTTTAGCATGTAATGGAACAACAAGATTATATTTTCGGTCTGAGACCGATTCAGGAGGCTATTGAAGCCGGACGCAATATCGAGCGGATAATGATCAGAAAAGGTTTGAAGGGTGAAGGATTTCACACTTTGATTGACCTTATCAGAAAATCCGGGATTCCGTTTCAGTATGTCCCGGTTGAGAAACTCAACAGGATGACGCAAAAGAACCATCAGGGTCTTATTGCGATAACATCTATTGTAACGTATCTTCCATTTGAGGAAGTTGTGGCCAGGGCCTTCGAAGAGGGGAGGGATCCACTTGTGATTATCCTTGATGCCATTACGGATGTCAGGAATTTTGGAGCCATTGCCCGTTCAGCAGAAGCTGCCGGTGCCGATGCGATCCTTATTCCGGAAAAAGGCGTTGCGCAGATTAATCCCGATGCGATGAAAACTTCGGCCGGAGCTTTAGCCATTATTCCGGTCTGCAGAACTCCAGATCTCATCCGAAGCATCAAATACCTGAAAAATGCAGGGCTGAAAATAACCGGTGCCACTGAAAAGACAGATGTCCTTTTTTATGAGGCAGATTTCAAGTCGCCAATGGCATTGGTAATGGGTGCAGAGGATCATGGCATTAGTCCAAATATACTGGCTCTGTGCGATCAGGAGGTGCGTATCCCTATGCTAGGTAAGATTGCCTCGCTTAACGTATCGGCAGCTGCCTCAGTAATTCTTTTCGAAGCGGTCCGCCAGCGCAGTATAAAAGACAAATAGACAAACAGACGGAAGACAGAAGACGAAGAAGAAGATCGAAGGACGGAAGACGGAGGACGAAGAAGAAGATCGAAACGCGTGACACGTAACACGGAACGCGAAGAATGAGATTGGAACCCGATACCCGATACCCCATACCTGATACCTGATACCCGACACCCGAAACCCCATACCCCATGACCCTATTAGAAGCAGTCGGTTGGTTTGGAAATATTGTCCTGAGCATCGGAGTAATTCCGCAAGTTTGGCAAACATGGCGCACGCATGACGTAACCAGCTTTAACTGGTCGTTCCTTTTGATGTGGGCTGGCGGGGTATTCCTGACATTTATTTATATCGCAGCAGGAAATATCGAATCAGGTGATTATCAGTGGCCCCTCTGGCTTAATTATGCCGTTAACATAGTAGGTACATTTTACCTGGTATACGCGAAGGCACGGTACGGGAAGAAGAAGGCAGTCTGACCAGATCTGGCTCGATCATGATATTGGGAAATTTGTAACTTTACAAAAAAAAGTATGGACTTACAGACCAGAAAAATAACATTTGTCCAGGAATTTCTCCGGCTGCAAAACGAAGAGATTGTAAGCGGACTTGAGGATTTGCTTAGAAAAAAACAAGCTGAGCAGTACGAGAAGAAATTAACACCAATGAGTACTGAGCAATTTAATCGTGAAATTGACCAGGCAATGACCGATTCTGAAGAAGATAGGGTTACGTCTGCCTTTGATTTAAGGAAAAAAGCCAGTAAATGGCTTTAACGGCTTATTGGACTCAGTTTGCAGAAGACAAGCTTGAAGACGTTTTCTCCTATTACTGTAAAAAAGCAAGCGAGAAGGTTGCATTGCGTTTGGTTGATGGTATAATTGCCAAATCATTGGAAGTTGAGAAAAATCCGCTTATTGGACAGAAGGAATTACTCCTTGGTGACAGGCTGCAAGAATTTCGATACTTAGTTTTCAAGAACTATAAGATTATCTACTTTGTAAATCGGGACAAGCAGAGAATAGAAGTTGTAAACCTATTTGATTGCCGTCAGAATCCGGAAAAAGTAAATGAAATTTAAAACTGGCAACTTCGGTTATGTATGGTCTGGATTGACGTTAAAGGTCATTACGATAGGGCTCGTTCAAAGGTATACAAATCACACGATTTAGTTCAAATGATGGACCTGGTAAGGAAATTGACGGCTGAAAAACAAAATGGGCTGACCGTTCTCTCGACTAATATTGAGCCGGAGGTCATTTGTCAGCTGAATGAATCAATTTAATCTATTTCCAGGATACCACCCTTCATCTCAGTTCTTCACCATCTTTATCTGTTTTTCTAATGTCTCAATCTCCGAGGGGCGGGCAGCATCTTTGTTTATGATTTTCCCTTGTTCATCAATCAACAAATACCAGGGAATCGCAATAGTCCCATTTTTATTGAATATTCTAATCAAGTCATCCTGGAACTCTTTGCCAGCCCTAATGTGGTGGCCATCGAGTTTGTAAAATTTGATCATTTCTTTCCATTGCACTTCCTTATCCTGTTTGTCAATGGAAATATAGAGGACCTCAAATCCTTTTGATTTCAAAAGAATATCCAATGAATCCTTGTATTTAAACTCCACTTTGCAGGGTCCACACCAGGTAGCCCAAACATCGACATAAATTTTTTTACCTTTTAACTTTGCCATACACTCTTCGAGAGTTTTTATCTCATCGGCATTATCGATGAATTTCATCTGGTTGCTGAAATTTGTTTTCGCTAGTTTTTGGTATTCGGCTACCGGATTGACCATTGGAATCAAATAAGGAATTGCCATGCTTTGAGGATACTTGACATTAATTTTTTCGAAAATCGCAATCCATTCCTTCTCAAATTTTTTCTGCAGACACCGTTCATATATTAAAGAAGCCGCATAGGTCTCAGCCATTTTCTTTGAAAATAGTTTTTCTGAAAGAGCAATTTCCCCGGTGTACTGCAAACCCTTTCTCAGGCTCTTTTCTAATGACTTAAGATCACTTGTATCACTAAGATATTGGATAAACTCAACATAATATCTTGTGTATTCAAACCATCTGGGGGAGAAGAGATTCCTGGGGTCGGTTGGAGGATTATCTTCAAAAACTTTTCCCCATTGCTTCTTCAATTCTTCAGGAAATTTCTCATTTCTCAAGATATCCACCTTAGTATACTTAACAAAAGGAAACGTCGAAAGTAAAGTTGAAAAATAACAATTACGATCAATCATTACCTGGTTGAAAAAGGTTTTTGTAATCAAGCCCCGGTTAAGTAAATTCTGGAATTTTTTTACTTGTTCATCCTTTCGCAAGTTCACCTTTTCGGAGTAGAGAGAAAAGTTCTCAGCCTCACCAATCCTGCCAAATTCCATTTGAACCAAATATGGTGAGGGTAGTTCATTATATAGTTTTTGTCCAGCTTCATTCGGCCCTGAAATATTAAACAATGTTTTTCCATCCTTAAGCTCAAACGAAACACTATATGATTCACCGGGCTCTGCAATGATTAATCCTGTATTGCTTGAGGCATAGATCGTAATAACAGTGGGTTGTTCAATTTGAACTTGTAAAAGGAAAGTTCCATCGGTATTAAAGACAATTGAATCTCGGAATCCAGGGAATGGGAATCCGTTTATCGGATTAACATACTGTAATCGTGTTGGAATAAATCCAACTATCTTACCCTTGATCGTTACGGTATTATTGTCAGTACCATAAGTAGCCATCCTTCCGATGATTAGAAGAAATATTAGCAGTGATTTGATCTTCATAGTTGGTGATTGAGGTGAAATAATTGATAGAACCCTAAAGTTAGCGAATTCTTAACCTTTCACCATAAAAATTAAGGCTGTTATTGGTGTTCAATTCCTATCCTCACCCCAGATTACTAAACACTTCTGACTTATCTTGGAAACACCACCCTGGGGCAAATCACCCTCAGCATCACACGTGTGATAGGTCGTTGCTTAAAGCTTTTCAGGATTTTAAATTGCTATCCGAAACTATCCTGACAAAGATCAGTGAATGACACCTGTCTTCTGTCACCAGTCACCAGTCACCAGTCACCAGTCACCAGTCACCAGTCACCAGTCTACCGGTCCTCCTCGTGCGCTGCTTCCCATTCCTCCATCGCCTGACTCAACTCCTTTTTTAGCTGATCGTATTCGATATAAGGATCAGGTCCGGAATTGGCCGACATGCTTTCAGGATCTGCCAGAAACATTTCTATCAGATGTATTCGCTTCTCGAGGTGTTCAATCGTCTCTTCAGCCTTTGCTATTCTTGAGGCAACTTTACGTTTTTGCCGGTCGATTTCCTTCTTTTCTTCGTATTTCTGCTTGTTATCTGGAAGGGTAATTTTAATCGGGATGGGTTCAGGCTTTACCGGTTCCGGTTTCGAATCCTGTTTTTGTTTTTGCTCCGGTTTTGGCGAAGGTGGAGGCGCAAGTGCAGGGGCAGGGGATGGAGCAGGGACTGGTTTTGGCTCTTGTTTGGTTGCAACCTCTTTGCGCTCGATTTCCTTCAGGGTGTTTAACCTCTTTTTGTTCAGGAATTCGAAAATATCACCCGGATGTTCCTTGACTTTTTTGTCGCGGAATTCAAAAATCTTGTCAACGAGTCCGTCGAGAAAATCCCTGTCATGGGAAACGAGGATCAATGAACCGTCAAATTTGAGCAGTGCTTCTTTCAATACCTGTTTTGACCGTAAATCAAGGTGGTTGGTCGGTTCATCAAGAACCAGCAGGTTTTTCGGTTCCATCAGCAGGCATGCCAGTGCCAGCCTGGATCTTTCACCGCCGGAAAGTACCGAAACCTTCTTGTCAACATCTTCCCCGCTAAAGAGGAAAGCACCAAGAATATCCCTGATTTTAGTCCGGATATCACCAACAGCAACATAGTCGATGGTTTCCATAACGGTTTTTAAGGGATCAAGTATGTCGGCCTGGTTCTGGGCATAATAACCAATCTTCAGATTGTGCCCTAACTTGCATTTGCCTTCAAATTCCAGCTCGCCCATAATGATCCGGGCCATGGTGGTTTTTCCTTCTCCGTTTCTTCCGACAAAGGCAACCTTTTCACCCCGATGGAGGATCATGGCAATTTTATCAAGAACATGCGTGGGGCCATATTTTTTCGTGACATCCTCAGCTTCAACGAGGATTGTGCCTGCATGAGGTGCGGGTGGAAACTTTATGTGGATGGATGATCCGTCGATCTCATCCATCTCAATACGGTCGATTTTGGCGAGCTGTTTGATACGCGATTGTACCTGAACAGATTTAGTCGCTTTATACCGGAATCTTTCGATAAATTTCTCTGTTTCCTCAATCTTCTTGCGCTGGTTGGTATAAGCGGCAAATTGCTGTTCGCGCCTTTCTGAGCGCAATTTCAGGAATTCGGTGTAAGGCACTTTGTAATCAGCCAAACGGCCTAAAGTGATTTCAACAGTGCGCTTGGTTACACGATCGAGGAAGGTCCTGTCGTGAGAAATCAGGAGAACAGCTCCCCTGAAAACACTCAGGTAATCCTCCAGCCATTGGATCGATTCAATATCCAGATGGTTAGTCGGCTCATCGAGCAATAATACATCCGGCTCTCTCAGAAGAATCTTCGCCAGTTCGATACGCATACGCCAGCCACCGGAGAATTCAGAAGTTGCCCTTTCGAAATCCTTTCGCTCGAATCCCAGACCGAGCAATGTTTGCTCGATCTCCGCCTCGCGGTTTCGGCCGCCCAGTATATGAAATCGTTCGCTTTTTTCAGATAAATCGGATATCAGTGTATGATAAGAATCTGTTTCGTAATCAGTCCTTGCCGTGATATCTATAGTAAGGTCATGAATGTCCCTTTCTAACTGCAATACCTCCTCAAAAGCTTTTTCCGCTTCATGAAATACTGTGGTGGAATCAGAATATGCCATATGCTGGGGAAGATAGCCCAGCCGGATATTCGGTGGTGTTGAAACAAACCCATCAGAGGGTTTCATTTCACCGGTGAATAATCGGAGAATTGTCGTTTTTCCTGCTCCGTTTCGGCCAACAAGTCCAACACGGTCGCGCTGGCTCACCAGAAATGAAATTTCTTTAAGCAGATCGTAGCTTCCGAAACTAACCGTTACCTGGTCTAATGATATCATATCGTAAACGGTTTAAGTTCATACTGATAGCCCCACATTAATCCATGAAGGGGCTCCTTGGTAAGCTGACTCCCGCAAACCTGGAATACAGGACCTTTATAATTATTGCTGATCAGCTCTTTTACCGCTGTGATACGAGAATTGTAATTTTTCCCATCGATGCCTGACGGACCACCCCAGGCACAGATCACGTAATCAGATTTTTCTAAAATTTCAGCAAAAAACCGGTCGTTTTCACTACCGTTTACAGCCGCTGAACCTTCACCTGACAATTTGATATTTACCTCTTTAGCGTCAGTGGCACGGAATCCGAAAATATTCAGGATGTTTAAATTTCTGGCATCCGGAAAGTGCTGCCACACATAAGTCTCCACCTTACGAATAGTCGAGTCTGACCTTTTCTCATCCGCGGCGCTGGGATTTTTTAAAATTACCGTAACCGTCCGGGTTCTCGCCTTATTCAATAGGTTATTGCTGTATTCCATCGTCAGCGTGAACCTGTGCTGCCGGTCGGGTGAAAAATCTGCCCGTATGCTTTGAATATCAACTTCACTGTAATGATCTACCTGTCGTCCAATACGGGCCATGTTTATTTTTAATTTTCGCCAAATTTAGATAAACTTCGGGTATATCAAGATCAGATGAGTAAACGAGTCAGTAATGAGTTGATTGTTAAAGATGTAGTTATCGTCGGTGCAGGCCCGGCCGGTTGTTCAGCTGCCCTTGCACTGAAAGGTTCAGGAAAAAAGGTCCTGCTGGTTGATAAATCCGTATTCCCCCGGAACAAAACTTGTGGGGATTCAGTTCCTGCACATGCTTTGCTCGGACTGGAGAATCTGGTTCCCGGGATCTATGATGAGTTTTTGGCAACAGTTAAGTCTGTAAGCTTTCGAACCTCAGCATTGGTTTTTCCGAAAGGTCAGCGACTATTCTTTTCCTGGCCGCTGCCCGGATATGTCACCGAAAGAAGAGATTTTGATGGATTTTTACTTAAAAAGGTAACTGAAACAACAGATACACAGATCATTACAGGTCTGAAAATCACTAACTACACACGCGTTGATGATTTAATCTTGCTCTCTGCAAATAATCCTGACGGGACCTCCGGGCCTGAATTTCTCACCCGGATGGTCATTGCCGCTGACGGGGCACCATCACTGGCTGCAAGAAAGCTTGCCGGGATAGTGCCGGATCAGGGAGCCTACGGACAGGCTGTGAGATGCTATTTTAATGGGGTAAAAGGATTGGATGAAGGGATTGAACTGGTGTTTTACCATCCCGATTTCTTCCCCGGATATTTCTGGTTGTTTCCAATGGCCGACGGACGGGTGAATGCCGGATTTGGAATGCCTGAAATTTCTCGCAGAAAACTAAAAAAATCATTGGCCAGCCTGTTCAGCCAATTCAGGGACCAACATCCGGTGGTTAGGGAAATGCTTGAAAATGCTGAACCCATTGGCGACCTGCGTGGTGGCATGGTTCCTTTCGCCATGAAAAGGCAGATATGGAGCGGACCTGGATTTATGCTGACGGGTGATGCGGCATCGATGGTGGATCCGGTTTCGGGTGATGGAATCATGCAGGCAGTGCGAAGTGGCATGCTTGCAGGGATCGCAGCCGGTACAGGAAATTATACTTTGTATGACCAGCAGGTGGAAAAATTTCTATGGAAGCGAATGGAATCTCAGAGAAGGGCCATTAGGCTCATGACCGGATTTCCCCACCTGATAAGAATTGCTGCCTGGCTTGGAAGATACCATTGGATTCGAAATCGTTTCCAGAGGTGGATCTGGTAATTCAGTCGAAAATTCCCTGCTGTTTATTACTTTTAGCGCCAAACAATTTGCCGGTGCCAAAGAAAAAACCATTACCAGTACTGACCGGATTAACGGTCGAATCCATCGGGGCTGAAGGGAAAGCAATCGCCCGTTTTGAAAATCGCGTTGTCTTTTTAACGATGGTTATTCCCGGCGACGTCGTTGATGTACGTATCACAAAAAAGAGAAAATCATATTGGGAAGGAGAGGTCCTCCGGCTCATTACCCCATCGCCCGGCCGTCAAACTCCAATTTGTGAATATTTCGGACTTTGCGGCGGATGTAAATGGCAGATGCTCCCCTATGATGAGCAACTTAAATTCAAAGCCCGTCAGGTATCCGATCAGCTTACACGTATCGGTCGTTTGAATCTGCCCGAAATACCACCGATTATCCGGGCTGAATCCTCTGAATACTATCGCAATAAAATGGAGTACACATTCTCCAATCGCAGATGGCTTTATCAGCATGAGATGGTTGATGGTTTTCCCGATTATTCACCGGGTTTGGGCTTGCATGTCAAGGGTTTGTTTGATAAGGTGGTCGACATAAACAAATGTTTTCTTCAACCTGATCCTGCCAACGAAATTCGCAATGAGGTCAGAAAGTTTACTCTGGAAAACAATTTCTCTTATTACGATCTCAGGTTCCAGAATGGACTGATGCGAAACCTGACCATCAGGTGCACTTCAACCGGTGAATGGATGGTGATCGTGAGTTTTCATGAAGATGATCCTGAAAAGCGGAAACTGCTTATGGATCATATTGTTGAAAAATTTCCTTTTCTCACTTCCCTGGTATATGTGATCAATCCCAAGCGAAATGATACCATCAATGATCTTGAGATTTTTACCTGGTATGGGAGGGATCATATCTTTGAAATGATGGATGGATTGAGATTCAAGATCAGCCCAAAATCATTTTTTCAAACCAACACCCGTCAAGTTTATCGGTTATACCAGACGGTAATGGACTTCGCCGAATTGACAGGCTCAGAAATCGTTTACGACCTGTATACCGGAACCGGCACCATCGCGCAATTCGTTTCGTCGAAAGCGGCTTATGTCGTTGGAATCGAGTATGTTCCGGAAGCCATTGAAGATGCTAAGGTTAATGCGGAACTTAATGGTATTGCGAATGTTGCATTCTTTACCGGAGATATAAAAGAGACTTTGAACGAAGACTTTATTTATAATCACGGAAGACCCGATGTGATAATAATTGATCCACCCCGTGCCGGTGTGCATGAAGAGGTGATTGCAGCCATCAGGAACGCTAATCCGCAACGCATTGTTTATGTCAGTTGCAATCCGGCCACACAGGCCCGCGACCTGTCCATGCTTGCTGATATGTATACTGTCGAAAAAGTGCAGCCGGTTGATATGTTTCCACATACTCATCACGTCGAAAATGTTGTCAGATTGGCAAGGGTATAGGGTATGGGGTATGGGGTATGGGGTATAAGGTATCAGGTATCGGGTGTCGGGTATCGGGTTAAGGATAAAGTAAAAAAGGATTGACATGGGTGATTTTACGGAATTACGGGTTTGGGTGAAGGCAAAGGATTTAGCAATTTTCATCTATAAAGTGACCGATAAAGGGCCATTCAGTAAGGATTTTGGTTTAAAAGACCAGATCAGAAGAGCTGCGGTTAGTGTATCAAGCAATATTGCGGAAGGCGAAGAGCTCGGAACGAATAAACAAAGTGCCAAATATTTTTATATTTCTAAGGGCTCATTAGCTGAAGTCCTTACCCAGGCTATAATTTCTTTTGAAATTGGCTATCTTGACAAAGTCGATTTTGACTTTATCGAACAGGAATGCAAATCGCTATCGAAGATGCTCTATAAACTGATCCAGGTGCGTGCCAATGGAGTAAGCGAAACTTTAAGCGAATACCCCGACCTGACCTAATACCTAATACCCCAAACCTCACACCTCCTACCTAACACCCCATACCCCAAACCTCACACCTCCTACCTAATACCCCATACCCCATACCCCATACCCGATACCCCATACCCCATACCCCATACCCCATACCCGATACCCGATACCCCATACCTAATACCCGATAAACATGTCAACGCTATCCGTCGTCCTCCGCAAACTCCCGTCAACTTACTGGTGGGCTAATTCCATGGAACTATTTGAGCGCCTTGCCTGGTACGGGATGTTCATACCTCTTTCGCTCTATCTCACCGGTTCAACAGAAACCGGAGCTTTGGGGTTTACTCAGGTTCAGAAGGGTACACTTATGGGAACAGTCGTAATGGTTCTCTATTTTCTGCCGCTGCTGACCGGTGCGATTGCTGATAAATTTGGAT
>CAIXHD010000249.1 GCA_903919065.1 uncultured Bacteroidota bacterium | reverse complement strand
CAATCCGCATGACGGACTGCTGGAGACGCATGATGTGGCAGCCTCGCTTAAAGAGAAACTAAAGGCCCTTATCTTCATCCCGATCGTTTCCCGTACCTATTGTGATCCGAACAGCTATGCCTGGGAGCATGAATTTATCGCCTTTATCGAGCAGGCTTCACAGGACAGGTTTGGGCTCAAGGTCAAGCTGCCCGGCGGAAATGTAGCCTCCAGGGTGCTTCCGGTCAGGATTCACGATCTTGAACCGGAAGACATCAAACTGGCTGAAAGTTACCTCGGGTTCATCCGGCCGGTGGATTTTATCTACCATTCGCAGGGAGTCAACCGCCCGTTGCGGCTAAAGGATGACGACCTGGCCAAGCCCGGCCAGCAATTGGTTTACCGCGATCAGATCAACAAGGTGGCCAATGCGGTGAGAGAGATCATCAACGGATTGAAAATGGGGGTAACCGCAACGGAAAAAGTGATGGACCAGCCTACCCGGCCTTTGGGGGAAGATTCATCCGTCAGGAAAGTTGGAGAAGGAAAAGAACGGGAAAAACGGGAAAACAAACCAGCCTCCGGTTTCAGGCGCAAGCCTTGGATATGGGCAGCCTCCATTTGTATTCTGCTAATAATTGCTGCGATTCTGGCCTATCCGAAAATATCCCATCGGAATACCTTGCAGAAACTGGAGGAATCGGGGAGGATTCGAATAGCTGTTATGCCCTTTGAGGATCATAGCAAGGGCGGCTCTGCGAACAATAACCAGGGTATCGTACAGGCACTATTGATCGCTGGATTAAGGCAATGCCATGATTCGTTAAAGGTTCCGGGAAGGGAAAATATAAACCAGTATCTTCAGGACCAGGGTCTTGCCGGAAATGTGTTAATCACGAAGGAAGATGTAGATAAAGTATCCCGATCACTGGGTGCGGATGCAACTATCACAGGCAGTATTGTACCGCTAGGAGATGATTCTCTGCAGATCATTGCATTTCTTAACTATTCAGAATCGGCTGAGGATACCAAAACATACCAGAGAAACGCAAAGGTTTCCGAGATCAATCCTTCCGTTACTTTCCTGTCCATGACAATAGGAAATTACCTGGTTATTGACATTTTGAAAAAGAAACTTCCCATGGAATTTCGCCCTCTTTTATCAACCAGCTCTCCAAAGGCCCTCAGTTACTTTATTTTAGGGAATGATGCTTTTTATAAATATCAGCTGCAAACAGCAGTTGAGAACTATTCGAATGCTATAAGCCAGGATTCAAACTTTACCATCGCCCGTATCATGTGGTCATTCGCCTATTATGAGCAGTCAGGCGGAAAATGGCGTCATCACGATAAGGAAAAAGAAGAATGGCAGAAGCTCTACGAAAAAGGCGGTCAACTATCTCCATTGGACCGGGCCTGGACAAGTTGGCTGCATACCCGTTTATTTGATGAAACTCCAAATAAACAAGTTGATGCGATCAAGGCTATTTTGAAAATTGATGATCAATCGCCATTCCTTTATAATTCCCTGGGCTTGGTTTACCTTGTTGGTCTCAAAGAATATGATCTTGCAATCCCCGCATTCAGGAAGGCCATTGATATTTCAAAAAAATGGGGTTCAAAACCAAGGTTGGAATATTTCACCAGGCTTGGAAATGCCTATCATTCAAACTTTCAATACGAAGATGAGGAGAAACTCTATCGGCAGGCGTTGCGAGATTTTCCTAACAATCCCGATATTATCAGCAAGCAAGCCAGATTATTATGGGCAAAAGGGGATACAGTTAAAGGAATAAAATACATGGAGGGGAAATTCAAATCCTCATTAGGTGACAGCCTTTCTGAGGCTGAAAAATTACATATCATTGCAGACGCTTTTAAATATTCTTTTAATCTCCCGGATCAAGCAGAGAAATATCTCCGGCAGGCAATAGACAAAGAGCCAAATCCCGTTTGGATAAAAGACCTTGCCTTTCAGCTCTGGAATGATGATAAAAACCAGATTGAAGCAGAGAAATATTTTCGGCTTGCCCCGGAAAATCGCTTATTTCTTGCTTGGTTCCTGATTGACACTGGTCGGGACGTAACGAAAGGATTGGAAATTGTTGAAGAGGAATGGAAAAAATCTAATGGTTCTTTTGGGGGTGGGGAATATAATGTCATGGATACCAAAGGATGGGGACTGCATAAACTTGGGAAAAACGAGGAAGCATTGGAATGGCTGAAGAAAAGCCAGAGGTTGATGCCAGAAGACAATCCAAATGCCGACTCGATCAATCAACATGTCAAGATAGTTGAGGAGGCATTAAAGAATCAAAAAAAGAAATAGCTTTTAGTCTCCCTTACTACATACTCAGTTAACAAGTCCTGACCAACTTGATGGGATTCCCAAAACCTTGAAAAGTGCCGATTCGACAGACCAACTTTCGGCTGTTTTCAATTAAACTGTCCGATTTTCAGCGTTTTTTCGTTTTGAGTTCCTGACAGATTTACCCGTAATTGGAAATATTGTCGTAACTTATTATGCTGATGATCTTGGACCTCCATGTCATGAAAAAGTTCATTCTGATTCTATTGGCATTCGTTGTTGCTCTCCCGGCTTATCCGCAGGACATCCGTGTCACCTTTTCTGCAGCAGGTGCAGCCACAACGGTTGACAGTGTGAAAGCCACCAATATGAAAACCAACAAAAGTATAACCTTGCCCGGGAATGAAAACCTGATCCTGACCCCCGGCACAGGGATACCTACGGTTACGAAAATGGTCGATTCCGGGATTATCTATCCTAACCCGTTTTCAGGAAATACAACCATCTCATTAAAAATTCCTACCGGGCAATCCATCATTATGGTGGTGCATGACCTGGCAGGCCAGCTGGTTAACCAATTACAATTTACAGCTCAGCCCGGGTGGCATGACTTTATTTTATCCACCGGAAAGGCTGGAATTTACATTGTCAGCATCAAAAACGTCCAGGCGATCACCAGTTACAAGATACTATGCTCGACTGCTTCCCCTTGTGGGAACAGAATTATTTACAGGGGGTTGTCTCAGAATCCCAGCACTGCATCAACCGGTTATGATCTGAAATTCGATTTGTCAGGGTACTCCCTGGCATATTCAAATGGAGATGTGATCCATTTTCAGGGCTGGAGCGGTTCCTTTTCAACCATCATCACTGATGCACAGCCAATCTCAGGCAATTATGTCTTTGAATTCGCCTCCTGTACCGATCCGGATGGAAAGAACTATTCAATGGTTAATATCGGCAGGCAAACCTGGATGGCAGAAAACCTGGCTTACCTGCCACAGGTAAGTCCCTCCGATACCGGTTCGGATACGCAAAAGCATTATTATGTGAACGAGTATGAGGGAACTAATATCGTTGCAGCAAAAGCGACTCCAAATTACTCAGCTTATGGTGTCCTTTACAACTGGCCGGCTGCGATGATTGGTGATTCAAGCAGCAATTCCGTTCCCAGCGGGGTTCAGGGTATTTGCCCAAGCGGGTGGCATTTGCCCAGTGAGGCGGAGTGGAAGATTCTTGAGAATTATTTAGGTATGACAGTAGCCGATGTGAACAAATCAGGATACAGGTATTCTGGTAGCGTGGGCCGGAAGTTGAAATCAACTTCCGGGTGGTACAGAAATGGCAACGGGAACAATTTCAGTGGATTCAATGCCGTTCCGGGGGGTGGCCGTTGGTTCGATGGGGGTTTCACAAGCCCGGGCAGCAACGCCCATTTCTGGTCATCCACAGAGAATGTCTCGTTATACGTCTATAGCCGGAGCCTGCACCACAGCGTAGATGCCGTGTACCGCACCTACGATGGCTCCCCAAGGGCTGGCCTATCTGTCCGCTGCGTAAAAGATTAATAACCAAGAAAAAGCCAGACCAATACTTTTTCAGGATTACTTGCCAGAAACTTGCCAACTCCCCCAAAACATAAAACCGATCTACTTGATTGACAGGCAGATCGGTTGTAAAGGTTGAGGTCACAAACGGTGTTAATCACCTGTTTACCAGTGTGTTATAATGAATCTAACTGTATTGTTCCTCAACTTTTTACGGGAATTGAAATCCATTTAGAACCGTTCAGGTTTATTGAGGATTGGAAGTTTCCTGCCAAATACCTGCCAGAAATTTCACCAAACCCACGGTACAAAAAAGGGGACAAATTTGCGTAATCCAGCGATTGTTAAAAAGAATGAGCTGATCATTCAGATATTTTTGGATTCAGTGATTGCTATCTAAATATTGTTTATAGTTTTGTAAACTATTAAACTTTTAAACATGAAAGATAAAACGATCTATCTTCTCCATGCCAATATTTGTAAGGCTTTAGCCAATCCACTCCGCATTGAGATCATTGAACTTCTTGGCGAACGGGAGGTGTCCTTTAACGATTTACAAACCGAAACCGGGGCTTTAAAATCAAATCTTTCACAGCACCTGTCACTCATGGTTTCCAGCGGATTACTGGTTCAAAGGAGGGATGGACTGAAGGCCTATTTTAAGCTTTCCAGTGAAAAGATTGCCATCGCCTGCCGAATGATGCGGGAGATTCTGATTGACAACCTCAACAAACAACACGAAATGATCAAACACCTTTAAAATCAATCTTATGAAAAAGTCACTCTTAATAGTAGCACTGTTGGTGGGCTTGGGGATCATGGCATTTCCCCAATCAGGAATAGATAACACCGAAAAACCCGCCCCAACCAGTATCGGAATGGTGATATACTCCCAGGATGTTGAAACCGTCTGGAATGCATTAAGGCTTGCAAATTTTGCTGTCAATACCGGCGACACCGTTGAGATATTCCTCTTAGGGAAAGGCGTAGTAGTGGATTCATTGGCAAAGACCAATGAGGACATTAAAAAGCAAACAGAAATTTTTCTGAATTCCGGAGGGGTCATTCAGGGATGTGGCACCTGCCTGCGGAGCAGGAATAACCTGAGTCCCCAGGTTTGCACCATGTCATCAATGGGAGATTTATATGCCATAGTCAGAAAAAACAAAATCCTGTTAACCTTTTAATTCTAAAAATCATGAATAGTATTTTAATCCTCGTGAATGACGCCCCTTACGGAACTGAAAAAGCATATAACGGGATGAGGCTAACCATGCAGCTCCAAAAAGAACATCCGCAAACCGAGGTCCGGATATTTCTTATGGCTGATGCTGTCACCTGCGCAATCCCAAACCAAAACACTCCTCAGGGATATTACAATATTGAGCGCATGCTGAAATCCATCATTCAAAAAGGCGGAATCGTTAAACTGTGCGGTAGTTGTGCGGATGCCCGTGGTTTGAAATCAATCCCGTTGATCGAAGGAACTGAATTAAGCACAATGAGTCAATTTACACTGTGGACAGCGGAAAGTGACAAAGTGGTAACTTTTTAGCCATACTGTTGTTTACCTTTTAATTAAATCATCATAATTGAATGTTTGAAAAAATAATTCAATCGGTCATGCCTGCCGGCAAGATGATCGACATGTTTACGATAAAACTGGTGAGCGATCTCCCGATTGATCAGGTAGCTTCCCACGTATAGATATTCCGGAGCCAGTGAGCAGTCGATTCCAGACTCAGCAGCAATCACAATAATCGCCAGAATTCCAACCCTTTTGACTCCGTAATGGATTGCTCAATTAAATCCGTAACGGACTGCTCAACAGTACCGTTTTATCTATATCTATACTTGGTATACTGTAATTTACAGCTATTTCAAACGCCTGGCGATTCCGCTTTCAAACCGGATCGAAAACTCCACAGAATCTGCCATTAAATCCTTATCCAGGAATTTAATCCGCCAATCCTGATCAGGGTTTAAAAACTCAGTTTCACTCAGGGGACAGAGCCTGAACGACCGGTTATCCAGGACGATATAAAAACCGTCAGGACTCTGTGCCAAATCAAACGTAAGCTTTCTACTTACATCTAGTTGGGCCGTGAATGTTCCGGAGTATTTAGCTAAAACCAATGACGTAACCTGAACGGTTTTAACGGTTGCAGGCTTGAAATCGGGCCATTCATATACGGTAGCCAGACTTCTGTAGATCTCCTGAATCAGGAAGTATCCGTTGTTTGAGTTCGTCATAATCACCACCCCGGATCCCGATTTGAGATAGCTGTACACATCACACATATACCCCTCATTCCATCCGCCGTAGGCCAGTGCCAGGCTGTCGCCGATGTTTTTTAATACTATTCCGAGTGCCATATCCCCCCGATATTTTTTGAGCATCTTCCGGCTGGTTTCGGGTTTTAAAATCCTGCCCGGTTCCCCGTGGTAGGATTTCTCCAGGTCGATCACCATCTCCGCATACTCCATGGGGGTGGTCCACAACCCTGCAGCAGCTTTTTCGGGATATCGGTAATACCCTCCCGGAACCACCGATCCATCTTCCCGATGTCCTTTTGCGACCTGTTTTTGCTGGCCAGCGGTTAAATTGTGCTCAAAGGTGCTGTTCTTAAGACCCAGAGGATCGATGAGATAATTTTTCATCATCCGGGGAAACGGTGTACCCGTTGTCTCCTCCATCAGGAATTGCAGGATGGTATATCCGCCGCCCGAATAACTCCATTTTGTGTTGGGAGTAAGAACCACCTTAACCGCCTCTGTATTTGACGGTGGAGTCCCGTTCAGGACACCTAAAACATCGGGAATTGAATCCGTTGCCGGATAACCGGGGAATGACGGAACATTGACGCCGCCCATGTGGAGCATCAGTAATTCGGACGTAACAGCGGTTTTTCGGGTGTACTCATTTTCAGGGATATGCCACTTTTTCAATTGCTGATTGATATCCCGTTTCAGATCTATTTTATTCTCTTCCTCAAGCTTCAGTGCAATCATGGCCGTGATCGGTTTGCTCATTGATGCCGCCTGAAACATAGTATTCAACCCAACAGTGTCTTTTGTTCCAGCTTCTTTCACTCCATAAGATTTAGCCCATTCGACCTTATGATCTTTGATGACAGCTATACTTATGCCGGGTACATTAAAGTATTTCATCCGGTCAGAAAGGGTAAAAGTTTTGTCTGGCTCTCCCACGATAATATTGGCAGGTATCAATCCACTTTCAATCCTTTGAATTTTTTGCCTGATACTTTGATTCCCGTCTGCCAGGTATACGTTATCTTTTTTGTGGGTACAACTCAGTACAATGCTTATTAACGTTCCGGTTAGTAAATAAATCCTTTTCATTTACAGATTCTATTATGGGTTGGAATATTTTGTATAATGACGAAATGAATAGGCAAACGCTACAAAAAAATACTTCAGGGTCGAAGTAGCAGTAAGTGCCTTTTCCCGATATAAGTCCGTATGGTTTTTTATTTTCCAATTGGCATATAGGTTGTAAGAAACGGATACGTTGAACAGTCCCTGCCGAGTTGGATAAGCCAAGATTGATGTGAAGTTGGAAGCCTGATGAATGCTATGTTATAGGTGGTCAGATGATTCTGGCGGCCATTGATCAACCGGTTCGGCGGAAGGTGGTGAAAAAAGCCCGGCAAGGACTGGTATTTTTGTCGGCGTGTCCAAGGATTGGGAAATTCCTGCCAAATACCTGCCAAAAAATTTTAGCCGCCCTGGATGCTATTTCTCCAATCGCTGAGTACCCTGCTTAGAAATAGTTGAGGCCTTATGAACAGTCGAAGAGGTTTTTCTTTTCCGGCCAGTCAACTTATATTGAGCAATAATCTCGCTAATCTCTTTTCTTTCCTTTTCGGTTAACGGTTTTGAATCTACAAAGAAATCAACGCCGTCTGGTTCTTTTATGTATCCCATAATATCAGTCGTTAAAATATTTTCGTATCAGTTTTAGAGCAGCATCGGGATAGATGATCATCTTGTGTCCACCTACATGAGTTGCCCCCAAACTCTTTTCATAATGATCAATCAGTTGGGTTTTAGCCGTGAATGAGACAAATCCGTCGTACCCCTTATCCAAAGAAAGTTTACAGGCAAAAGCAATCAAATTTCCGGGGACTCCTTTATACAGTTTGTTCTTACCCAGATTAAAGGGTGCGCTCTCTATCAGATGAAGGTAAATATGGTCCTTGAAATCACTGATACATATTAACCCCTGTATAACATGGACATTTCCAAGAATGGTCAGTTTAAATATTTCCCTGTCAGAATGTTTGGATTCCTCTCTCCAGGTAAACAACCAACCTTTAGCCTTTGTTATGTTTCTGAAGTCAGAATTCTCAAGTCTATGAATTTCGGTTGGAAAACAATCACCAGAAATAGAATTCTCAATACTGTTGGTTAGTTTATCTATCTCAATGTCAATATGATATTTATCATTTCTCATCCTACAAATGTACAAAATTTTACCGACCTGTAGAAATCCATTGAACCGCCTGGGAACCATTTTGCCAAACCCAATTCCGATCAGATGGATAATTCAAAAAGACGATTTGGTGGTCTCAATAGATATTCCGGAGCCAGTGAGCAGTCGATTCCAGACTCAGCAGCAATCACAATAATCGCCAGAATTCCAACCCTTTTGACTCCGTAATTGATTGCTCAATTAAATCCGTAACGGACTGCTCAACAGTACCGTTTTATCTAGTTAATCGCCCATAAGATCGAAAAACAGACCTTTTTCAGAATTACTACTCCTTTAGGATTTTATAACCCAAGCCAAATGCATAGAACTGACCATTACTGAACGGTGCTGCTTTGAGGGCCAGGTTAAACCGCCCTAAATTGAACTGCACAGCCAGACCGTAAATGAATTGGTTGATCTTTTTATTGACATCCAAAAGAGGTGAAAGAGAATAGGAGTCAGAGCCCTGTTCAAGGGACGAATAAAAATCCTTGGCGATCGTGATATCAATTCCCCCTTCTGAACCCACCTTGTATGCCGAGCTGTTCAAGGAGGAGAACAGGGAAAGATCCAGAATACCGAATTTTTTGGTCAGTACAGCCTCAAAACCGAGGTTGGATGATTTATAGCTGATCCACGTCAGGTTATTCGTAACCTGGATCTTGTCCGTGCTGGGCGCATCGATATTCCCGATCAGATCGGGCCCAACCTCAATGCCGATGTTAACCATGCTATAATTAAAGCCGACGGTCAGAAAGAATTTCTTATCATGCAGCTGCGGTACCCAATTCAGCACATCATGACGCACTGCAAAGGCGGCCATGATATCCTGTGATAAGGAAAAACTGTTCGAAATGCCCTTGGTTGCCAGCTTCAGAGCGCCCGGTAGAACCCCGACTGACACCTCAGTCCCGAACCCGACTCCGAGATTAAAAACAGGCATGACAGAAGGCGAGAATCCGATATTGGTCCCGATTCCGGGAAACAGGGGTAAACTGAAACCCAGGTTCTCTCCGGTAAATGGATTCACCAGCGGAGTACCCGTTCCTTCATCCAAGAACCGGAAGACTAGATTGCCGGGCTTCACCGTGCTAAAAAGGCCAGGTGCCGGACCGGTCAGAATGAAATTGTCAGAAAAGTTAGGTTTGACCATTTCAGTACTCAGGCCTAATCCCATCCGGATCGAAAAAGAGAGCTCCCATTTTTTCAGCACATCCCCCGTTGTATTGAGATTATTTAAGGAGGTAAAACCCTGGTGGTGAGTCAGGTCTGTCAAGTAGGATCCGGCATAGGATGAGAAATTGACCGGGATGCTTTTCAGTTGATCACTGACGTTGGTCTGGGCACTAACTGGTGTAACTTCGGTAATCAGAAGAATAAACAAGGGAAGAAATATTCTGGATATCATGGCTTCTCGGATAAAAAATGGTGGAATAAATCGGGGTTAATCAAGCGGTCTGAGTTCCAGAATGCCGCTCTTGCCTTCAGATTCGCCGTGAAGCTTAATGTATCCGAAACGGGATTCAAGAACGGTCATAGTGACTTTGAAATTTGGGAACACCATGTTCAGACTTATCGTGACGGGTTCCGGGTAGATATCGCCGGTAACAGAATAGGATCCAATTACGGTACGGTGCTCGGAAGCAGTTCCAAACAAATCTATTTCTTTGGCTGATCTCTTTTCGCCCGGTGTGAAAACAAACCGGTCGGTCTTTTCAAACCGCATGGTGTTATCTGTGTAATAGGTCCAGTCGGGATCACCGGTCAGGTCTTTCCCCTGGTCATCCACAATGGTGCTGACTTTCCAAGTCCTTCCGAGTCTAACTCCATCGGGGGCCTCCTTCCAATCGTGTAAACAGAGGTGCAAATGGGCGGGTGGAGTCTTCAGATCCGAATCCATACGTATTGTGATATCGTAGGATCTAATGAAAAAGTCCCAAGCCGGAACTGTAGAATAGTCGCAATTTTCATCAAGCACCATTTTTGGGTTGCCCCAGTTGGACCTCCCTTTTATGTCACGAAAATCACCATAAAGTGGTTCAGCATAATAAGCAAAATGAACAGAGTCACTCCACCCGTAAGCAGGAAAATGCTCACTAAAAGCAGTGACAATTTCTCCCGAAAACTTATTGGTTCCGGTCTCAAAATCAGAAAGTGAGCGATAGAATTGACCATACACTTCCTTACTGTCTGTATCGCTTAAAACATATATGTCGTCCTCCTCGCATGATGGTAGCAACGGGAGCAATAGTATCATGAAGAGTACTGCTCGTGTGGTGGGAAAATTATACTTCATAAAAGGATTTATAATTTCTAAATTGGGTGGATTGTGGGTTAAAAAGTTTCTTGCATGTATAAAACTACGTCGCATTGGAATCAGGTGCAAACTCTCTCCCCTCAATTGAAGTACTATTTGACGAAAGGAATTAAATCCATGGCCGGCGCAATATTTATTGCCCGTTTTTCATAAAGGACGGAATTGGTTTGATGGTAGCTTTCCGCCTGTCGATACAAAAGCTGGCTTTCAGACACTCTTGTGAGATCAACCTTAAAATTCTCATTTGAAAAAATTGAGGTTTCAACCTCCGGGGACCTGGCATGGTCCCGGGGCAAAGGAATTCTGATTACCTCTGCCAAAGGTTGCAAGACTTATCCTCTGCTCCTTTCTGAAAGACCATTTCTCGAAGAAATTGCCAGATGCTTACCAACTCCCCCAAAACACAAAACCGATCTACTTGATTAACAGGCAGATCGGTTGTGAAGGTTGAGGTCACAAGCGATGTTTTAAACCTGATTGTCAATGGGTTACGTTGATTTTAACTGAATTGTTCCTCAACTTTTTACGGGATTTGAAATTCAGTTATAACCGTCCAGATTCATCCAGGATTGGAAATTTCCTGCCAAATACTTGCCAGAAATTTTTAGCAGCCCTGGATGCTATTTCACCAATCGCTGAGCCCCCTGTTTACCTAAAGGGTTAACCAGTCCGCTTTTTCCACTATCAACTCTCACTTTCCTTAACCAAAGCCCCCAGGAACTTTGCAAAGTCACGAATATCGCCGTCAACACTGGCACGTTCCAAAGCGGCCATATAAGCATCCCTTTGCTCAACAGGAACAACAGTCCATGAATACCCGCCCGATGCCAGCATGGTATTAAACAGAAAACGTCCGATTCGGCCGTTGCCATCCATATAGGGGTGGATGTAAACGAAAATAAAATGCCCGAGAACTGCCCGAACTCCAGCATTGCCTTCACTTCGTATCAATTCAAATAATGCCGGAATAGCATCACGCACCGCTTCGGGATTAAGCGGCGTGTGCATTGAACCTTTGATATAGACCTGGTTGTTTCTATACCCAGCTAAATCAGCCGGTTTTACAAGCCCAACGGCAACGCTGGGGGCAAACAATTCCCGATACCAGTCCGGGTGATCAGTATCGGCAACCTCTCCGGGGTTTCCTCCTGCAAGAATTTTCCTGATACTCTCTTTCACGGCTTGAAATGCCTGATAATAGCCGCGTGCGGCCATGGCATTACGCGCCTCCTTATCTACCTCATTTCCTGCGGGATTCCAGTTTCCACCCCTTACGTGTTCAATAAGTTCGGGTGTTACGCGATAACCTTCAATGGACAAAGAATGATAAGCATCCTCAGCGTAATGTTCCTCAACTTCTTTCATATAGGATTCAATATCCGTTGGTAATGATCTGGGCTCTGAAAAATTCTCAATCACCATGCCACGCATCTGGTGCCACATTAGTTTTATCCGACTGACATACGGCGAAGTTTCCCGAACTGAGAGAATATGTTCCGGCAGAGGATCGGTGAAAGGGTCTTCCTCCCGAACAAAATATCCGGCTGATTTCATGGTTTTAAGAATATTATCGGAGATTCTGTCATTCCCGATATTCCGAAACGCCCCGGCCAACCGTCCGGCAATCACACTGTGGCCACCTTCCAATAGCTTTTCTAATAACAACGATGCATCTCTGACCATAGCCAGGCATGTTCGGGCATCAATAGCATGACGGGAATAAAAATCCGTTCCAACGGCAATCAATCCGGATTCAATAGAATAAACCTGTAGTCCGTTTAGATTAACCCTGGAATCATTTGCAGGGATATCCAGTTTGTAATCAAGAATGGAAGTTCCGTGTAAAAGCTGTACGATATTGTTATTTGCTTTTGGAGAACGCACAAGAAGCTGCTTTGGAATAATCCGGTTTCCACAATGGAGCAATAACGATTGGTCGGGCGAAAGACACCATCCCTCCTCAAAGCGTTCGTTCAGATATATTGAAGCAAAATCCCAAAAAGACATAAACCAAGATGTTGTATCACCCTTTTTCTCATCGGGACGAGTAGAAATATACCATCCTTTGATAACGTCCTTGATAAAGCCGTTCGCTTTTAAGAGTTGCTTATAAGTTGTTTTTAGGTCCGATGCCTTTATAACAGCAACATTTCTATCCTTCTGTAACTTCTGAAGTTCAGAAAGTGCTTCTGCTAATTTCTCTGATGGTGTTGCCATAACAATTCCTTAGTAGTAAAAGGAAGATAATCAAGTGCCTTCTCCTGTATCATCTTTAGTAAATACACCTGTATTATCTTTAGTTTTTGCAAATGTACTGTTTTTAGTTTTTATAATAACATCATATTTAGTGTATTTATACTAGAAATTCCGGAGCCTGTGAGCAGTCGATTCTGGAAAGCAGTGCAAATCAGATGTTCGACAGAATACCAATTGTTTAAACTCCGTAATCCCCTGCTCATTTCAAAGCGTAACGGACTGCTCAACAGTACCGTTTTATCTATCCAAAGTGGTGGGT
>CAIXHD010000248.1 GCA_903919065.1 uncultured Bacteroidota bacterium | reverse complement strand
GTATGGTTATATGGTTCTTCCTCCGGATATGGATTCTACAAAGAAGTATCCGGTAATAGTATATGTTTATGGTGGGCCGCACGCTCAGCTGGTTCTCAACACCTGGCTTGGCGGAGCTTCGGGCTGGCAGCATTATATGGCCCAGCAGGGATATATTTCCATGACCCTTGATAACCGCGGCTCAGATGCCCGGGGAAGGGATTTTGAACAGATTATCCATCGAAATCTTGGCAAGGCAGAGATGGCTGATCAAATGGAAGGCATTAATTACCTTTTTTCCCTTCCATTTGTCGATTCAAACAGGATTGGCGTTCATGGTTGGAGCTATGGCGGCTTTATGACGACCTCCCTGATGCTCAATTACCCGGATATTTTTAAAGTTGGTGTTGCCGGTGGACCGGTCATCGACTGGAAATATTATGAAGTCATGTATGGCGAGCGTTACATGGATATGCCTTCTGAAAACCCTGATGGATATGAGTTGTCAAGTACTCTTCCGCGCGTAAAGAATCTGAGGGGAAGACTGATGTTGATTCATGGAGATATTGACCCGACAGTTGTCTGGCAGAATTCACTCATGTTCGTTAGAAAATGTATCGATGAAGGTAAACTGGTGGATTACATGATTTATCCGCAGCATCCGCATAATGTGAGGGGTAAAGACAGGGTACACCTGATGAGGACAGTCACCAGGTACTTTCAGGATAATCTCTGATTAACCGATGGTTTTTGCGTAGGCGGTAAGTTCATCTGCCGTGAGGGTAACTTGCTCAATGAAGCGATTGACGAGGGCAGGGTACTGGTCCTTCTCAGTTCCTGATTTGGCATTAATTTCCAGCGTTTTCAGATCGTTGGCCAAAGAATTCATACCCATTACTGCAACAGATGATTTAGCCTTATGAGCCAAAGCGCCTAAAGCTATGTAATCTCCTTTTCCCAGGTGAGCGGTAAGTCCCTCAGTGAATTCAGGCAACTGATCAATGAATATCTGAATCATCTCAAGGATTAATTCATTACTGCCCATCGACATGCTCTCGAGATAAGCTAAATCGGCGTAAGTGAATTTTGCGGCCATTTTGGATTAATTATTTGCTTTGCGAATGTAAATAACTATTTCTTGAGAACGTTCATTTGAAGATTAAAACCCGATATAAATCATAAAATATATAGTCCGAAAGGCATATATTTGTAATAATACCAAATTGAAATTTTCAAAGATTATGACCACTAAGATAACGCCATTTACCAAATTTCATCAAAGCATGGGTGCTCATATGGAACCCTTTGCCGGCTACCTTATGCCTATAGAATATGCCGGAATTACAGCTGAACATATGCAGGTTCGTGAGAAACTCGGAGTTTTTGATGTTTCCCACATGGGCGAATTTTGGGTAAAAGGCCCGAAAGCTTTTAGTTTTATTCAAAGAGTTACCACTAATGATGTTGCCGCTTTATGGGACGGCAAGGTTCAATATAGCTGTTTCCCAAACGGACAGGGCGGAATTGTTGATGATTTGCTGGTATACCGGGTGAATCAGGAAACCTACCTGCTGGTTGTAAATGCTGCCAACATTGAAAAGGATTGGAACTGGTGTGTAAAGAATGCCACGGAGATGGGACTCGAAATTGGCAAGGAACTTTATAACGCTTCTGACGAGATTGCCCAGCTAGCTATTCAGGGGCCACTGGCGCTGAAAGCCATGCAAAAGCTGACGAAAGATAATGTGGTTGATATGGAGTATTATACCTTCAAGAAAATCCCTTTTGCAGGGATCAAGGAGGTCATTTTTGCTACAACGGGTTACACAGGATCTGGCGGTTGTGAAATCTATTGCGCCAATGAAGATGCTGAAGTGCTCTGGAATGCAGTTATGGAAGCTGGCCAGGAATTCGGGATTAAGCCGATAGGACTGGGTGCAAGGGATACACTGAGGCTTGAAATGGGCTATAATTTATACGGTCATGATATCGACGATGAAACTTCTCCAATTGAGGCCAGCCTGGCTTGGATTACAAAATTTGTAGAAGGAAATGATTTCATAGACAGGCCACTTCTGGAGAAGCAGAAGGCTGACAAAACGGAACGCAGTCTTCGTGGCTTTATTATGAAAGAGCGCGGTATTCCAAGACAGCATTATCCTATTGTTAATGCGGCCGGTGAAGTAATCGGCGAAGTTACCTCTGGAAACCAGTCGCCAATCCTTCAGGCCGGAATCGGAATGGGTTATGTCAAAGCGCCTTATACGAAAATCGGTACTGAGATATTTATCCAGGTAAGAAACAGAAATCTTAAAGCAGAAATTACAAAAACACCTTTTATCCAACCATCATGAGAAAACATATTTTTAACGCAGGCCCATGTATTCTTCCCGATGTGGTTCGCGAAAATACAGCCAAAGCGGTTATCGAACTTGATAACTGTGGTCAGTCAATATTGGAAGTTTCCCACAGAGGCAAAGACTTCGAGGCAATTTTAAAAGAGACTAAGGAGCTTTTGACGGAAATTCTGGAAATCCCCGAAGGGTATTCCGTATTGTTTCTTGGCGGTGGCGCCAGCCTCCAGTTTGCCATGATACCTTTTAACTTCCTTAATACAAAAGCGGCCTACCTGAATACTGGTACCTGGGCCAGCGGAGCAATCAAAGAAGCCCGTCTGTTTGGCGAAGTGAATGTTCTGGCTTCATCCGAAGACAAGAACTTTGGCTATTATCCAAAGAATTTTGTAATCCCTACCGATGTGGATTATTTCCATATCACTACCAATAATACCATTTTTGGGACCGAGATTCTGAAAGATCTCGATTCTCCGGTACCACTGATCGCCGATATGTCGTCTGATATCCTCAGCAGGCCGGTTGATGTATCGAAATATGCTGTCATCTATGGCGGTGCCCAGAAAAATATGGGACCTGCAGGGGTAACAGTTGTCATTATAAAAAATGAAATGTTGGAAAGAGTGACCAGGACCAACATTCCTACCATGCTGAAATATCGTGTTCAGGTGGAGAATGATTCGATGAAGAATACTCCTCCTTGCGGCGCGATTTTTACTGTCAGAGAGGTGCTGAAATGGGTTAAATCTGTTGGCGGACTGAAAGAAATGGACCGCAGGGCTCAGGCTAAAGCTGACCTTCTTTACAATGCAATCGATTCAAGCAAAGTGTTCGTTGGTACTGCTGCAAAAGAGGACCGCTCAAGAATGAATATCTGCTTTGTTATGAAAGAGGGATATCAGGATAAGGAAGCAGATTTTCTTGCACTGGCCTCATCAAAGGGAATTGTTGGCATTAAAGGTCATCGTTCAGTAGGTGGCTTCAGGGCTTCCTGCTATAATGCGCTCGACATTTCCAGCGTTCAGGTGCTGGTTGATGCTATGAAAGAATTCGAAAAGGCAATTTTGTAATTAATCCCTGTGATCATGAAAAAAGTATTAGTAGCCACAGACAAACCATTTGCTCCGGTAGCCTTGAACGGTATCCGGCAGGTGGTGGAGAATGCAGGTTATAAACTGCTCCTTCTGGAGAAGTATACTGCTCCGGAACAATTATACGAGGCTGTAGCAGAAGCCGATGCGGTTATCATCAGAAGTGACCTGATTACCCGCGAAGTTTTGGATGCCGGTAAAAATGTTAAGATTGTTGTCAGGGCTGGTGCCGGTTATGATAATGTTGATCTTGCTGCAGCTACCGAAAAAGGTGTTGTTGTAATGAATACTCCAGGCCAAAACTCAAATGCGGTGGCTGAACTGGCTATCGGCATGATGGTTTATGGTGCCAGGGGCTTCTTTAGTGGCAAGTCGGGAACTGAACTAAAAGGTAAATCCATCGGTATTCATGCTTTCGGTAATGTTGGGAAATATGTTGCCACTATTGCTAAAGGTTTCGGTATGGATGTTTATGCTTTCGATCCTTTCGTCTCAAAAACGGATATCGAATCCTGCGGAGTGAAACCTGTGGATACTGTTGAAGACCTTTATAAAACCTGTCAGTATATCTCCCTGCATATGCCTGCCAATGACAAAACGAAAAAGTCTATCGGCGCAGCACTGCTTTCTTTAATGCCTAACGATGGTGTGCTGGTTAATACTGCTCGCAAAGAGGTTATTGATGAAGAGGGCCTGATGCAAATCATGGAGCAAAAAGCCAAATTTCAATATCTCTCGGATGTGGCTCCGGATGCTGTCGAAGCCTTCCAGACCAAATTTGCCGGTCGCTACTATGCCACACCTAAGAAAATGGGCGCTCAGACTGAGGAAGCCAATACCAATGCCGGTATAGCTGCAGCAGAGCAGATCAGGGATTTCTTCGAAAAAGGAGATAAGAAGTACCAAGTTAATAAATAGCGGAGATTGGGTTTGGGGTATGAGGTGTGAGGTATGAGGTATAGGGTATAGGGTGTAGGCAGCAGGGCTTCCTTGGGCTGATTTCCTTTTTACCTTTTCACTTAACCCCAAACCCCACACCCCATACCCCATACCCCATACCCCATACCCCATACCATTCTTTAAATTATTATGGCAATATTGAAACCGTTCAAGGGCGTTCGCCCTCCAATGGCGATTGCGCACCTTGTTGCATCCCGCCCATATGATGTTCTTAACTCAGCAGAAGCTCGTATAGAGGCAGGCGGCAATGAAAAGTCGCTGCTGCACCTGATCAAGCCTGAAATTAATTTTACCCCCGCCATTGATGAGCATGAGCAGGCAGTATATGATAAAGCTGCAGAAATGTTCAACCAGTTTCAGGAAAGGGGTTGGTTGTTACAAGATGAGAAGGAGTGTTTCTATATCTATGCCCAAACGATGAACGGCATTCGGCAATACGGTCTCGTTGGCTGTGCCGGAGTGCAGGATTATCTCGATGGCATTATTAAAAAACATGAGCTTACCCGTCCCGATAAGGAAGAAGACCGGATGAAGCATGTCAGGATTACCAGCGCTAATCTGGAACCTGTATTCTTTACTTACCGGGCCGTTCCTGAACTCGATAAGATAGTGGCAACCTGGGTGGAAGAACATCCGGCTGAATATGATTTTATCTCATCTGATGATATCGGACACCATTTCTGGGTAATCGATAATGATCAGATTATTGCAAGGATTGGCGAACTTTTCGCCAATGTTCCTTATACTTATGTAGCTGATGGCCATCATCGTACGGCTGCGGCTGCACTGGTTGGAAATGAGCGTCGTGCGGCGAATCCAAATCATGATGGAACTGAGGAGTATAATTATTTCCTGGCCGTTCATTTTCCTGACAACCAACTGAGAATCATAGACTATAACAGGGTGGTTAAAGACCTGAACGGGTTAAGCGTTGATCAGCTGATAGAGAAATTAGACCTTGCTTTTACTGTTAAAAAGGTCGGCTCTGAGATTCATAAGCCTTGCTGCCTTCATAATTTTGGTATTTACGTTGCTGGTAACTGGTACAGTCTTACCGCCAAGCCGGGAACTTTTAACGACAATGACCCGATTGGCGTGCTTGATGTAACGATCAGCTCCGATCTTATTCTGAGGGATATCCTGGGTATTCATAACCTTAGAACAGATAAGCGGATTGATTTTGTCGGCGGTATCAGAGGTCTTGGTGAAATACAGAAAAGAGTGGATTCGGGTGAAATGGCTATTGCATTGGCATTGTATCCGGTTTCGATGAAACAATTAATGGATATTGCCGATACGGGTAATATTATGCCACCTAAAACTACCTGGTTCGAACCCAAACTGCGCAGCGGCTTAGTCATACACAAATTGTAGTAGGGGAGGACCCTTGTGTCCTCCCTGTTAAAGAGTCTACAGTCTACAGTTTTCAGTCTGCAGTCGAAGTAAAAAGGAAGAGGCCGTCTCGAAATGAGGCGGCCTCTTTTATTACATTTCCTTTGATGAATTATCGAATTGCCAAATTATCTGGAGTTAACCTGAACTGAGTAAGTTCCATTCGCCTTTGATGCTGATATCGAAATGGTCCATTTGCCCAGATAGCCTTCGGATTCCTCTTCTTCCCAACGAAACTGCTGATTCCAGTTTACATCGGCCAGTGGAGATATCGTAAATTCCTGGAAAGCGGTCTGATCGGGTTTCTTAAGAGTGATCTTCAGTTCACCGGCTTTCAGCGTACCGGTGACAAAGAAACTTGCACTGTTGGTTCCTTCTTTCACTTCATATTGAAAGTCGGTGGACAAGGAAACATCTTCCAGCGTTTTACTGATGTTCATGGAATTGTTTTCCCGACGGCTGTACATATTGGCCACTGGAAATCCTTCTGTAAATGAATAGTTGCTCTGTGGGATATTATAATGGTTGCCAGGTACCGTTACGTAAGTTTCACCTAAGGTTCCAAGTGATTTAAGATAATCCTGACTCGAGAGCTTCTTTTGCATTTCCTTCATTTTTAACTGCTGCTCCATTAAACCGGCGATGGCTTTTTTATATTGCACCTCATCCATCATGCCCTTCTTATAGCTTTCTTCCAATGACTTTTGCTGGGCAGTAATCGATTCCTGCATAGCTTTCTTAAGATTATCCAGGTCTTTATTGACATCACCTTTACTGTCAACTGTAACCGGTTTTACAATAGTTACATACGATTCAGTCTTCTTTACATCTTTTTTCTCCTGACCCTTCACTGTCAGCAGGGAGGTGAGCAGGATGATAAAAAGAATCGATATTGAAATTTTTGTTCTCATGATGTTATCTTTTTAATTCGAATCAAATTTACGACGAGCCTGTTGTACATAGCGTTAATGCCGGGTTAATGTGGTGTTAATAGCTGATTTTGGTCGAAAATTCAATTACTTTTATTCCAGAAAATGAAAAAAAGCATATCCATAATACTTTTTTCTTCGCTGGCCATTTTATTAGTGGTGGCCATAGAGATTATTCTGGTTAACCGGATCTATAAGCTGGAAACAGAGAAGTTTACCTACAGCTACCGTGAGGTTTTACAGAAGGGACTCTCTTATATGGATAATCGGGGCCGTCAGGTTGGGTTAAATGCTGCCTATTATAGTCTGGAGCTCCAGTCAATAAAAGCTATACCATTCTATGAATCAATACTTCCCGATACCCTGAAATTTAAGGAAATCGTTCTGATTAACTTTCAGAAGACTCTGGAGCAAAAGCAGGTGGTCGACAGTCTGCTCAGGTTGTATCTGAAAAAAATGAAAATGGAGCCGGGCTTTCAATCAGTTTACGTCATCACCAGCCTGGCACTTTTGAATAATAATAAGATTATCCCTGTATTTGATCACATCCGCGATTCCTCCTGGTCGTATCCTGATACACTGAATGTGAAGCCTAACCAGATGCCCATCACGCATTATACGTATTACGGGAATAATTTTCAGATAGGTATCGATTATTATATTGATTTCGACAACAAGAAGGAGCTGGTACTAAAACAGATAACCGGCAGTCTGCTGATCGCCCTCCTAGCCCTGGCGATAGTTTGTTTTGTATTTATGATCACTATGCGCAACCTGATGGAAGAGAGGAGGTTATCGCAATTAAAGACCGACTTCATCAATAATATGACGCATGAATTGAAAACACCGTTGTCAACGATATCCATAGCCACCCGAACACTGGAGAATGATTCTATTCTGGATGACCGCCAAAAAACCAAGGAAACAGTTTCAGTTATCCGGAGGCAAAACAGGCAATTAACCCAGCAGATTAATCACCTGCTGGAGATCAGCATGTGGGAGCGGAATCAGTTTTCACTTAACCGTCAACCGATTGAAATGGAACCCTTCTTTTCGGGTCTGGCCGAAGCTTTTCGGTGGGAATGCAAGGAAAAGGCCTGTAAACTGGAGGAGAAGTTCTCATTTGTCCATAAAACTGCAATATTGGATGAGTCGCAAATGACGATAGCCCTTCATAATCTTTTGATCAATGCAGTAAAATATAATGATAAGGAACCTGAAGTGATCTTTGAGGTAAACTGCGATGATCGCCTCCGGATTTCAGTATCGGATAACGGAATCGGAATTGGTAAAGAAGACCAGAAACATATCTTCGATAAATTTTATCGGGTTTCTACCGGTAATGTTCATAAAGTTAAGGGTCTGGGCCTTGGTTTGTTTTATGTAAAACAAATCGTCGAGGCTCACGGCGGCACGATCGACGTAGCCAGCCGGCCCGGAAAAGGAAGTACTTTCACTATTATTTTGCCTCTCAATGGAAAAAATCAGAATTCTCCTGGCTGAGGATGATCCGGATCTCGGAAACATTCTGGCCCAATACCTGGAAATGCAGGGATTTATTGTTGCTCTTGCCCGCGATGGCGAGGAAGCCTGGGAACATTTTCAGAAAGTATTACCCACCATTTGTATCCTGGATGTGATGATGCCAAAAATGGATGGATTTGAGGTGGCAGAAAAGATATCAAAACATAATTCAGATATCCCTTTTATTTTCCTGACAGCTAAAAGCCTGAAGGAGGATCGTATCCGGGGACTGAAAATCGGTGCCGATGACTATATCACCAAACCTTTTGAAGTGGATGAATTGGTACTCAGGATAAATAATATCCTTAAAAGAACCGGTGCCGCAGTGCACGAATCCAATGAATTCACGATCGGTATGGCTAGTTTTAATTTTCAGGAACTCGAATTGAAAACTCCGGAGGGTAATTATAAACTTACCTTAAAAGAAGCCATGTTGCTGAAATACATGCTTCAGCATGAAAATAAGCTGATAAAACGTGAGGAAATTCTCACTGAAGTATGGGGCGAAAACGACTACTTTCTAGGCCGTAGCATGGACGTATTCGTAAGCCGGCTCCGGAAATATCTCTCCTCCGAAAACTCTGTATCTATTGAAACTGTTAGAGGAACAGGATTTATTTTCAGGTTACGCTGAATAATTTGTTCGAATTCAACATCATGTCGATGTACTGAGCACGTTTATAGATAAATGGGTTCTGCGTGTTTTTAGAACTCAGCTTGCCGCGAAATTCATCGATGGACGAAAATTGATGATATTTCATCCAGACCGACAGGCTATTGTTCATCTCATCAATCCTCTCAATGCCATTCTTGTACAGCGTACTGACAACCTGAACTGCGCCGGCACCAGCCAGTAAAAGGCGTGTCAGATCTTCACCATCCATGATTCCCTGACTCGCAATGATATCACTTTGCGTTTGTCCGTAAAGCAGTCCGCTGTATCTCAATGATAAGCGATAGTCTTTTTCGTGGCTTAGGTTCCATGGTGTGGTATGCTTGAGACTGTCGAGGTCGATGTCGGGCTGGAATAACCTATTGAAGAGGACAACTCCCTTAATGCCAGTCTTATCCAATCTGTCAATGAAATTCAGGAGATTTGTATAATAGGGACTTATTTTTACACTCACCGGGATTTTCACTGCTTTAACTACCTGTCCGGCAATAGCTATTTGCTGCTCTTCAATAACAGCACCTGATTTGTCACCAGAGAAAGGAACATTATAAAAGTTCAGCTCGAGTCCGTCAACGCCTGTTTGTTCAATTGCCCGGGCGTATTTCACCCAGGTTTCTGTGTGAATGGCATTCAAGCTTCCGATCACCGGAATGTTCAGATTTTGTTTAACCCGGCGGAGCTTTTCGAGAAATTCATCAGGTCCGGAATAGGAAGTATCCGGAAAAACCTGGGTCATTTCTGCATTACGTTCATTGTATGAGTCGAGAAGATTGGAAAGTTGAAGGTCCTCGAGATCAATTTGTTCCTCAAAAATCGATTTGTAAACAACTGCGCCCGCACCGGCCTTTTCAATCTTTTTAAGGTTGGTGGAATTCTCAGTAAGGTCGCATGCTCCGACAATAACCGGACTTTCCAGGTCCAGTCCAAGATAACGTGTATTAAGCTTGCTCATTTGATTGGTGTTTTCTTATAGAAACAACAATCTTTTAAAATGGTTCAGCTTAACGATAATTATTCAGGGTGAATTCTGAAAAATGACTCGGGAGAGGCAACAATCTGATCTATGACGCGGAGTACGATGAGATTCGCAAGAGTATCAATCGCCTCTTTTGAGGAAATTCTGGCGCTCTTTTTAAAGTCGCTGAGGGTTATCTGATCCTTTGATTGGAACAGATGAAAAAGCGCTTCCTCTATTTTTGTGTAACGTATCAAGGCACCTTTTTTCTGCTTCATCTTTTGCCAAACCGTGATAAGCACCTCATCAGCCTGAATGTTTTCATCGCGGGAACGCACATAAGCCTGCCAGATACCGCCCTCTTCCTTAACAAAATGCGGCCTTAACGGGCTTGGCGGCACCCATACCTCCATCACTGTTTTGCTTTCCTCTTTCCAGACTTTTGATTCAAACCTGATTTCCGGTTTTGAGTAGAGCTGGGCGGCTGATTCAATCATGTAGTATTCTTCTTCTGACCTGACCCCCGCAATGATTCCGTTATCTTTTACCCCGATGAGCAACCTTCCTCCGTCGGTGTTGGCAAAGGCCACGAGCGATCGCGCAATTTTTCTTGAATCGGTAATTCCGAATTTGAAGTCTTGCTGCTGATGCTCGCCTTCATTGATTAATGCTTGTATGTAGGAGACTTTCCTCATGTATTCTTCGGCAAAAATGTTTAAAATTGATCACTTTTTCACTAATCGAACTGATATTGATGATTGACGAAAAGTTGCCGGTAACCGTTCTTCCTATTTATGAGGAGAGTTACCCTGTTTTTTCATTCCTTTTAGATCCGCTGAAAAGGCTGAGTATTCCTGCTGCTTTCGGTATTCTCGGAGATGCAGCTGGACGCGATGCAGCCCGACGGGGTTGGGGATACAAGGAATTAACCGACAGGAATCAGGCGTGGGTGCTGATTCGGGCAAAAATGGTTATCGAACGGCAGCCCTCGTGGGGTGAGGAAATCATTCTCAGAACCTGGCCGAAACTGATGGAAGGGATTGTTGCCTATCGCGATTTTCAAATTCTCGATGGCCAGCGAAATGTTCTGATGGCAGGATCAACCGCCTGGACAATATTGGATCTTGCAACCCGCAAACCGGTGAGATTGGGTATTTTGGGTGCTTCAGCAAACGAATATGCCGATTATCATGCTATCCCGGATAAGCCGGTGAGGATAAACTGGCCTGATGATCTTAATGTTGCACAGGAATTGACTGCCGAATATGGCCATCTTGATATGAATAACCATGTAAATAACAGCCGGTATATCGAATGGGTTATTAATACCCTGCCACCTGAGGTGTTATGGACCAGAAAAATCAAGGCTGTTGAAGTGAATTTCATTTCTGAAGTTAAGCACATGGATCAGCTGCAAATCCGTGTCCCTGCTTCTAACCCGGATAAGAATATTTTCCAGGGATTTATTGTCAACATAGAAGATAAACGTCAGGTATTCGCAGCGAGAATTACATTAGCATAAACAAATTGGGTTATGTCAGGTATAAAACAAAATCTTGAAGAAATCCGAAACGACCTGGGCGATAAGGTACGATTGGTTGCCGTCTCCAAGAATCATCCTGCTGAAGCAATTATTGAGGCCTATGGTGCTGGTCAAAGGATTTTCGGCGAGAACCGCGTTCAGGAAATTCTGGCCAAGCAACCTTTTGTTCCCACGGATGTCGAATGGCACATGATCGGTCACCTGCAAACCAATAAGGTAAAGCTGATTGCTTCAACAGTTTCCATGATTCATTCAGTGGACAGCCTTAAACTTTTGACTGAAATATCTTTACAGGCGACAAAATGCGAACGGATAATCGACTGTTTGCTTCAGATGTATATTGCCACTGAAGAAACAAAATTCGGTTTGGATCAGAAGGAATTATTTGAACTGCTGACTGAGATCAGGCAAAATCCGCTTCCGGGAGTAAGAATACGTGGTTTAATGGGGATGGCCTCTTTCAGTGATGATGCCAGCCTGGTCCGGAGGGAATTTCATGGATTGAAATTGCTTTTTGATAAAATCCGGATAGATTATTTCAATGAGGAGCCCGCTTTCAATGAACTTTCCATCGGCATGTCGGGCGATTATCCGATTGCTATAGAGGAGGGGAGTACGCTCGTCAGAATTGGAACGAAGATATTCGGGTCCCGTTATTAATTCGCTGATTGATCAATCCTCAAAGGGTTCAAGCACCTGAATCATTTCTTTAACGAGTCTCTGCTTTGTTTCCGGTTGGTCTGGCAGAGTGTTTTTTATGAGGCTTGAAATGCTTTTTATCAATTCCTTATTGACCGGATGTTCCAGACAGGTATTTTCAATTACTGTAAAAGCCTCCAATGCCAAAAGATAATCGCCGGCAATAAACATCATGGCAAATATCATAAGATGAGGAGAATAGTCGAGCTGCGATTCCCAGCATGAGCGGGTAAGCTCTGTCCTGATTCCGGCAAATAAAGGATTTTCCAGGGACTTTGCTAAAATGGCAGGAGCTTCCTTGGAGCGGACGTTCGATAGGAAGGAGGTAAAATCATCCAGTAATTCCTGATCATCGATGGTTGACATAACCCGGATAATTGCCGGAAGATCCTTGATATTTCCTACTCTCTCCAATTTATGAAGGGCTTTTAACGCTTGTGCAGGGTCTTTCGATTCCAGCTGTTTGATTAGCTCGGCAGAGGTTGTCGAGGATTTTCCCGTTGTCATCTGTTCTTCAATTTATCAGTTAAATATTGTGCCGTATAAGATTCCTTACATTGAACTAGATCTTCAGGTGTCCCGGCAAAAACCAGATTACCTCCTTCTGAGCCTCCTTCAGGTCCGAGGTCGATGACCCAGTCGGCATTCTTTATTACCTCGGGATTATGTTCAATAATGATTAAGGTATGGCCACGGTCGAGCAAAGCTTCAAAAGCCTTGAGTAAAGTTTTGATATCATCGAAATGAAGGCCAGTTGTGGGCTCATCAAAAATGAACAGGGTATGGCCAGCATCGTGACCCCGGGTCAGGAATGAAGCCAGCTTGATCCGCTGACTTTCACCGCCCGAGAGGGTAGAGGAGGATTGGCCGAGCTTAACATACCCGAGGCCTACATCGGCCAATGGCTGTAGTTTTTGCTTGATTTTTTTTGCTGTATGATCCTTTTGCTCGCCGAAAAAGTCGAGAGATTCGCTGACAGACATTTCCAGCATGTCGTGAACGTTTTTGCCGGCATATCTGACTTCAAGAATTTCCTCCTTAAACCGCGTGCCATGACAATGCTCGCAGGTGAGATAAACATCAGCCATGAATTGCATTTCAACTTTGATAACCCCTTCGCCCTGGCACTCTTCGCATCGCCCACCTTCCACATTAAAGGAAAAATGGGAGGCTTTGTATCCGTTCATTTCGGACAAAGGAAGGGCTGCCATCAGCTTACGGACTTCATCCCAAGCCTTTATATAAGTTACAGGATTTGATCTTGAACTTTTTCCGATAGGGTTCTGATCAATCAGTTCAACTTGGGAAATACGTTGCAGATCGCCGGTAAGTGTTCCGTAACGGCCTGTTTTGTCGCCCGCACCGTTTATTCTTTTATTGAGCACCGAATAAAGGGTTTTATTCACCAGCGTAGATTTTCCTGAACCACTTACGCCAGTAACTACGGTCATGATTTCAAGTGGAAAAATTACATTGATTGCTTTCAGGTTATTCTCTCCAGCACCTTTCAATTCAACGAAATTGTTCCATTTACGTCGCATTAGTGGCACCGGGATTTTTTCGGTGCCTGCCAGATATCTAGCTGTCAAGCTGTTGGTGTGTGAGGAAAGCTGCTCCTGGGTCCCCTGAAAAATTACTTCACCACCGAATCTGCCGGCACCGGGACCAATATCGATCAGATAATCGGCCGACTTGATAATTTCTTCGTCGTGTTCAACAACCATGACGGTGTTACCAAGATCGCGCAAGCGTTTAAGAACTTTTATCAACCTGCCGGTATCACGGGGGTGTAAACCAATACTCGGTTCATCCAATATATACAACGAGCCCACCAGGCTGCTTCCAAGTGAACCAGCAAGATTAATCCTTTGCGATTCTCCGCCGGACAGGGTATTGGAGGTTCGGTTCAGTGTCAGGTATCCGAGACCAACTTCCGAAAGGTAAGTGAGGCGGTTGCGAATTTCGATAAGCAGTCTGCCTGCAATGATTTCGCGATGTTCATCGAGTTTAAGATCGTTAAAAAAGGAGACCAGGTCATTGACCGGAGATTTTACCAGGTCAGTGATTGATTTTCCTCCGACCTTTACCCAGCCTGCTTCCTTGCGAAGTCGTGAACCCAGGCATTCAGGGCAAACTGTTTTTCCACGGTAGCGCGAGAGCATTACCCGATACTGGATTTTATAGGATTTTTCCTCCAGATGGACAAAGAAAGCGTTGAGGCCTTTAAACCATTCATTTCCGGTCCATAGAAGAAGCCTTTCCTGCTCGGTGAGTTGATAAAACGGACGATGAATCGGGAAATCGAATTCGTCAGCGGTATGCAGCAGCTGTTCCTTCCATTTCGACATTTTTTCGCCCTTCCAGCAGACAATAGCTTCTTCAAAGATCGACAGATTGGTATTTGGCACCACCAGATCCTCATCGATGCCGATTGTGCTTCCAAACCCTTCACAAACAGGGCATGCGCCTAATGGATTGTTGAAGCTGAACAAATGAGCACTGGGTTCTTCGAAAAGAATGCCATCGGCTTCAAAACGATTGGAATACTCTTCAACCGTATAGTCACCATTGTTAAAAATCTTCAGTGTGCATACCCCTTTTCCTTCAAAAAATGCAGTTTCGACAGAATCGCCGACACGAGCCTGCAGATCCTCTTCTTCGCCGATGAACACACGATCTATCAGAACATCAAATTCGCAAGTTTCGCAAAGGGTATTAGCCGGATCAAGAACTTCAGATATTTTCCTGATCTGCCCTTTGTCCTCGATCCGTGTATAGCCTTGCTGAACAAGAAGATCAAGGTGTACGCGCAAGGGCCTGTCCTCCGGCTTATGGAGTGGGGCCAGGATCATTATTTGTGTTCCTTCGGCCAGCTTCATGATGCGTTCAACGACATCCTGAACCTGGTGTTTGTTGACTTTTGTTCCGCTAACCGGTGAAAATGTTTCACCGATCCTTGCGAAAAGTAGCTTGAGGTAGTCGTAAATCTCAGTTGAAGTGCCGACAGTTGAACGTGGATTTCGTGTGTTTACCCTTTGTTCGATGGCGATGGCTGGTGGGATTCCGGTGATCAGATCTACATCCGGTTTGTCGAGACGGCCAAGAAACTGCCGGGCGTAAGAGGATAAACTTTCAACGTAACGTCGCTGGCCTTCAGCATATAAGGTATCAAAAGCAAGAGATGATTTGCCTGAGCCGGATAGGCCGGTTACTACGATAAGCTTATCTCTTGGGATCGAAAGATCAATATTTTTGAGATTATGGACCCTTGCTCCTTTAATCAATATGGTGTTGTCGGGATCAGAGCTATTTTCGGGCATGATTTTTGATAAATTTCGGGGTGTGAAGTTAGATCATTTTTGTCAGGACGGAAAATTTTGCGAGGTGTAAAATATTATTCGTATACTTGCGTTCTGATTATTGAAACGTTAAACAAAGTTAAAAGGAGGACTGTTATCGAGGGAATTCTACTTCTGTGTTAATCTTAAAAAGGAGGTAGTTTTGAGTTTACATAATCTTGATGATTATGCCCTCGTTGAACAGTACATTGCAGGTGACCAGACTTGCATCGAGGAGTTAATCAAACGGCATAAGAACAGGGTATATACGTATATCCTTCTGATCGTTAAAAATCAACAACTGGCTGAAGATATTTTCCAGGATACTTTTATTAAGGTAATCAAGTCGCTTAGTAAGGGACGCTATTACGATAAAGGAAAGTTTCTGTCATGGGTGCTTCGTATTGCCCATAATCTTATTATTGATCATTACAGGAAGCAAAAACTGCTCAATACCGTTCCGAATGAAACCGGCGATATGGACTTGTTCAATAATCGCAAACTCACTGAAATGAATATTGAGGAGTCGATTGTGCAGAATCAGGTGATGCAGGAAGTAAGGATGTTAATTGACTTGCTTCCCGATGACCAGAAACAGGTGGTATATCTGCGGCATTATTGCGAGCTTAGCTTTAAGGAAATCGCTGATCAGACAGGTGTTAGTATCAATACTGCTCTGGGACGCATGAGATATGCCTTAATAAATATGCGAAAAATGATGAAAGACAAGCAGCTGACCTTAACTCTTTCGTAAAGTTGACAGCTTTTCTTTAGCTGACAGCTTTTCTTTTTCTTTAAGCTGTCAGCTTTAAAAAGACGCTGTCATCTATAAAAAAAACGCACTGGGTAAAACCAATGCGTTTTTTTTTATTAATTATATACTAAGGCATTACAAGCTGCGTTTTAATCTCAAATTAACACTAATAAATTGCAGTAGTGCCTATGACAAACTTATCTACCCTTTTATTTCTTGTCAACATTGAGTCAGGCCTTGTAGAAGATGGAACCCTTACAGAAGAGTTTAAATTGATGGAAGAATTTGAATCAGATTTACTGGTTAGTGCGCCAGAAAATGCAGTAAGGAATATTCTCGGATTTGCCAGTTCCTACACTTCGATGCCTTCGATTCTGCTCGATGAGATTGACGTTTACAAAAATTAACTACCTCTAGTTCAATGAGAAAGCTGTTTCGGGTGACCGGGGCAGCTTTTTTTATGAAAAATATTTGGCCAGAAATAAAATCCGTTTTAAATTTGTGATATCAAAATGATATCAATATGAAAAACGAATCTGAATTAAAAGCAAAAAATGGTTTTGTTATGCTGGCCATTTGGATCCTCCTGACAGCAGGTGCTGTTCTAGGGATGGTTTATTATCAGTCACTGATGTACGTTCATGTACCGGTCATGTTGATCAGCATATTCGGTATGGTGGGTTTAGCGGTCGTTAACCCGAATGAAGCGCTGGTGCTGGTGCTTTTCGGGAAATACGTGGGTACTATTAAAGAAAACGGTTTCTTTTGGTTCAATCCGCTGATTATCAGAAAAAAGCTTTCACTAAGGGCTCGCAACTTCGATGGTGCACCCATCAAGGTTAACGACAGTGTGGGTAATCCAATCATGATTGGCCTGGTGCTGGTATGGAGAGTGGAAAACACCTTTAAGGCGGCGTTCGAGGTGGATGAGTTTGAGCATTTTGTCACGGTACAAAGCGATGCAGCTTTACGGAAATTAGCAGGGATATATCCTTATGATAATTTCGAAGATCAGAAAGCTGAAATCACCTTGCGTTCCGGGGTTGATGAAGTGAATGAACAGCTTGCGCATGAGCTGAGAGAGCGATTGAATATTGCAGGGATAAAAGTAATTGAGGCACGTATCAACTCACTGGCTTATGCTCAGGAGATTGCCGGGGCGATGCTTCGCAGGCAGCAGGCTCAGGCAGTGGTTGCGGCCCGTTCCAAAATTGTTGAAGGAGCTGTTGGTATGGTTCAGATGGCCTTAACCCAGTTGTCGGAAAAAGGCATTATTGAATTGGATGAAGAGAGAAAAGCAGCAATGGTATCGAATCTGATGGTGGTATTGTGTTCGGATGTTTCAGCCCAGCCGATCGTCAATGCCGGTACCCTGCACAATTAATATTTTATGAGTAGTAAGAAGTCTTTTGTGCTGCGGCTGAATTCAGAGATGTATGAGGCTTTGGAGAAATGGGCTGCTGATGAATTCCGCAGCACAAACGGGCAACTTGAGTATCTTATTAGTGAAGCGTTAAAGAAGGCCGGTCGAACGCCGAAGGGCAGTAGGCAGAGTCACGATGTAGGGGAGGACCCGCGGGTCCTCCCTCCTGAATAGTAAGCAATAGGTTTCGGGTATCAGGTATCGGGTTTCAGGTTAAGTTTGAAGTTTTAAATATCAGGATTTAGCATCAGTAAGCCCTGCTGCCAACACCCGATACCTGATACCCGAAACCTGAAACCTATTTTTCCGTGAAGACGAAGTTGATGAGGTTAGCGCCCATTTTGAGGGCTTTTAAGCGGGTTTCCTGTGAATCGTTGTGTACGGAAGGATCTTCCCAGCCATCGCCTAAATCGCACTCATAAGTGTAGAAGCAGACCAGTCGGCCTTGCCAGATAAGTCCGAACCCCTGAGGTCTTTTGCCATCATGTTCATGAATTTTCGGAAGGCCATCAGGAAAAGGGTTCGGCTTTTGAAAAACTGGATGGCTTGCCGGCAATTCAACAAAGTCAAGCTCAGGAAATACCTTTTTCATTTCACGGCGCGCGAAAAGGTCGAGTCCATAATTGTCATCAATATGAAGGAACCCGCCACCAAGCAGGTATTGCCGCAGGTTCTCCGCTTCCTGTGCTGAAAAGAGAACATTTCCGTGTCCGGTCATGTGTACAAACGGCAGCGAGAAAAGATCGCGGCTGCCTGGTTCCACGGTAACCGGATCCTTGGCGATATCTGTATTTATTGTCTCATTACAAAACTTGATAAGGTTCGGCAGAGAGGTCGGGTTAACATACCAGTCGCCACCGCCGGAGTATTTCAGGAGGCCTATCTTCACTGACTGACCGCGGAGAGTGGGGGAGAGCAGTGCGAATGCCAGAATGAGTAATAATTGTGACAGGTGACGGGTGACGGGTGACGAAGAAGAAAAACGGGGGACGAAACGAAGATCGAAACGCGTGACGCGAAACACGGAAGAAAGATCGACAGCGTTGTCATTCCCGCGGAGGCGGGGACCCCGTCCCTTACCGCGGCATTCTGCAGTCGGTGCTTCATTCCTTGCCACGATTGCTGTATTCATCATTTCTTTTCTTTTCACTTCGCAAAGTTGCGTTAATTGGCCGAAACCACCTCAATCCGGCGGTGAATATCGAAAATTTCTTACTTTTGCCGTCACGATCGGAGAAATGCCAGAGTGGTCGATCGGGGCGGTCTCGAAAACCGCTGTACCCTCACGGGTACCGGGGGTTCGAATCCCTCTTTCTCCGCCAAAACGCCTACCTTGCGATATGCGAAGCAGGCGTTTCTTTTTTCCGGCCATCCGGCAAACTTGTTTGTCAGGATGGCTGGGGAAAAGGAAGGTCTGATCCGAAGGATTATCGCAAGGCAGACAAACCTTTGGTGTGAGCATCCCCCAGCGGATCATGCCGAACAGAGTGAGGCATAACAAGAAGACGGAGGACGACGAAGAAGATCGATAGACGGAAGACGAAGATCGGAGGACGAGGGTCGGTAACTATGGGTACCCGAACATCGCACAATGCACTAATATGCTGAAACTTGCGGATTGACTCCGAGAACCACTTGCGAACTTAACCTTTACAACCTATAACCTGTTAATCAAGTAGATCGGTTTTGTGTTTTGGGGGAGTTGGCACGCAGTTGGCAAGTTGTGCTGGAATTGGATCAGTGGGGTGGCTGGTAAAATCCTCCATTAGGTTTATACTCTTTAAAAAAAACCAGGACCAATGAAGTGGATTGGAAGTGTATAAGTTATTTCATTTTAAGACTGTCAATCGCCTTTTCAACCAACCGGAGATGTTCTCGAACATTGTTGGCAGTTTCCTTACCCGGGTTTTCCGGTATCATTTGCACGCTTCTTCGCATGACTTCCATCGCTTGTTCAAATTTCCCCTGCCTGTATAATCCCCATCCCCTGGTATCCAGGATAACATAATCATCCGGACTTATTTTTAATGCCTTATCAGCGAGCTCCAATCCTTTTTCAAGGTCCCTGCCTGTTTTAATCAGGTGCCAGGCAAACTGGTTTAATGTACCTGCATCATCCGGTTTAACCTCAATTGATTTTTGGAAGTATTTCTCTGCTTTTTCATAGTTTCCGATGCGGAGGTAAGAAAATGCAAGAAAGTTTAACTTTGAAGCATTCGGCGGAATATCCCGGGTAATTGCAGATGCGTATCTGTCAAGAGTATTCATGGATCCTGCAGTATCCCCTTCTGCAAGTAACAATCTGGCTTGTCTCCAAAGGAAATTTTCATAGCCAGGAAAAGCCTGCAAACCCTGCTCTAAAATCTTTTTCTCTTTATCAAGCTGGTTTGTTGCATGATAGGCATCTCCAAGCACGTAATAAAATCCTAACATTTGATATTCAGGACCCCAGTTTTTTGAGAGTTCGATCGCTTTCTCCAATTCCGGGATTGCCAGTTTATCTTCCTTAATCAATCTGAAAGTCTCGCCTAATTGATAATGCAGTACGGCCGACTGATCCTCAATCGTCAGGAGGATCCTCAACTCGTCAATTTGTTTTTGATAGTTATCAAATATGTCTGCATGCAACCAATTGATCCAGGCAAGATCGCGGCGTGACATCTGGTCTCTTTTTTTGTAGAGTCGTTGGCAGCTCTCCTCGGCTTTCAGGCGATAATTCCTTTGCCCGGGTTCAAATGAATAACGAAACCAGGTGAATGTCCGCCCTATATCGGCCATGACGAAGTTCGAGTCTTTTTCAAGAGCCCTGGAATACAATTCACTGGCTTCGAACCATTCATATTGGTATAAAAACTTATTCCCATCAATAAAATACTGCAATGCTTCAGGCGAGATATTTGATGGGATGGTTTTGAAGTCCGGCTGAAGTTCTTTTCTCAAAATGTCAACGACCAGGTAATTTCCGATCATCATCGCCAGGGAATCGACGGCAGAAATGATGCCTGAAACATTTTCGGGTGCCTGGAATGTTTTAGTCTCCCAAGCCGATCCGGAATAGTTCAGATTGGCAATGATCCGCAGCGAATTGCCTGATGGTACAATGCTTCCGGTGATAATAACATCGGTACCGAGTTTTTGCGATACCTTATCGATCATTTCCTGCGTGATTGATTTATTTTCACCCGTGCCCCTGTCCTGGATCAGCGGGGTTATGTTCTCCGTTCCCCAGACCTTCAGCGAATCATGACATTGCCTCAGTCTGTTGATCAACAAAACCTGTACGATATCCTGATGATTGTTGGCAGAACCTTCCGTGCTTAAATCCTGGAAAGGCATTACCGCTATGCTGATCCTTCCCGATTCCTCCAGTTTTTTCAGCGGATCGTGTTTGAATAATCCAGGAATAATCAACAGGGCAGCAATACTGATCATGACCAAGAGAGGGATTGCCCATAAAACCCGTTTCCGTCTGAGACCGGAGGCTGGTTTCTTTTCCCGTTCCTGACCTTCTTCTCCTTTCCCGACAGATGAACCCTCCGCCAGGGGCTCATCATCTGCCGTGATTTTTACCTCCTCCACTGATGCCGGTGCTGCCCCCCCCATTTTCAACCCGTTAATGATCTCTCTCACCGCATTGGCCACCTTGTTGATTTGATCGCGGTAAACCAGCTGCTGGCCGGGCTTGGCCAGGTCGTCATCCTTTAGCCGCAATGGGCGGTTGACTCCTTGGGAATGGTAGATAAAATCCACCGGCCGGATGAACCCGAGGTAACTTTCAGCCAGTTTGATGTCTTCCGGTTCAAGATCATGAATCCTGACAGGCAAGACCCTTGATGCCACATTTCCGCCGGGAAGTTTCACCTTCAGCCCGAACCGGTCTTGATAAGCCTGGGCAATAAAAGCGATAAATTCATGCTCCCAGGCATAGCTGTTCGGATCACAATAGGTACGGGAAACGATCGGGATGAAGATAAGGGCCTTTAGTTTCTCTTTAAGCGAGGCTGCCACATCATGCGTCTCCAGCAGTCCGTCATGCGGATTG
>CAIXHD010000247.1 GCA_903919065.1 uncultured Bacteroidota bacterium | reverse complement strand
CCAGCAATGCATTCAGGCAAAAAAGTAGGATTTACATAGATATTTATCGGTTCACTGCCCAGTATTGTTTCGATCCGGCCCACCAGATCATCCATAAATTGTTGGTTGTCCGTTACAGTTACCTCCTCTTTAATCCACAACCGCACGCGTTTTCCGGAGGCATCGGTATAAGTCATTGCATCGGTAAATACATAATCGAACTTCGCAATAACTGCCGGTGAAAATAGTTTTACCCATTCACGTCCCTCAGCCTGCATAGCCAGCATGAATGGCGACCCCTTCATGGAACCAAGCCAGGCCAATGCCGCGCTATCCGTCTGGGTGGGAAATCCCATGCCGCAATTCAATGCGATACCATATTTTATTCCGGTTTGCCTGGAATGTTCCACTGCTTTTTCATAAGTCAGGTCGCCCTTCAGATGTACGTGATAATCGACCAGTGGAAAATCAGACTTTACCTGAGCTATAGCACTGGTAAACAGAAAGACAAGGGCTTGAATTAACAGTAATTTTCTCATTGCATTTTGCGAGCTAAGTTCAAGAGTATTTTATGACAGTTTATTAAGGTTTGCCTGTCGTTCTTTTTCCGCCAGATAAACTTCAGCCTCGCCGGTGGTTCCCAGTATCAGTGAGATCCAACGGGTCTTTTCATTTTGTTCGAGGATAATTTTTATGGCCATCGTGATAGGAACAGAGAGGACCATACCGACTGTACCAAATATCAAACCCCAGAATAAAAGGGAAAGGAACACCACCAGGGTGGATAAACCTAAGCCTTTGCCCATGATTTTTGGCTCGACGAAATTGCCTACCACATTATAAATCACCATGAATGAGACCAGAGTCCAGATTGCACCACCGGTTCCGCTCTGCACCAGTGCAAATAATACAGCAGGTATCGAGGCAATAATGGATCCGATATTAGGGATGTAATTCATCAGGGCGGCAATCAGGGCCCACAAAAGAGCATATTCAATCCCGATAATCAGCAAGGCAAAATAAATAAGAGTTCCTACTGCCAGAGCCACGATGGTTTTGATCCATAGGTATTGCCGGATATTCGCAGCAATAGTTGAGAAATAGCTGATCGACTTGCCTGATCCAAAGATTATTGCCTTTGATTTCACAACGAAGCCACCAAATTCGGTCAAAATAAATATCACGATCAGAAAAACAAGAAAAGTTTTGCCCATCACATTTAAGAACCCGTTTACTGCATTGGCGGTTATTTGGAGGATCTTTGCCGGCTGAATTATCCCAGACAACTGATCGGCACTCATCTTCACCCCATTCTGATTTAAAAACAGGACTACTGAATCGCCCATCTTACTCAGGGAGACCTCATAATCTGCCACGCTTCCGGAAAATGACGATAGTGTTCCGCCGATTCCATAAATAAATGATACGAATAGCAGCACCAACCCAAGAATCACAATCAACAGTGCGGCTGGTCGGGGGATTTTCTTTTTCTCCAGCCAGGCTATCGGCTGAGCACAAATAATACTAACAAAAAGTGCCAGCAAAAAGGGTGTGATCACTGATTTGGCATAGATTACTCCTGCAAAAATGATGACCAGCGCAGCGACAGGTATCAGGGGGGAAGTATCTGCAGTGCCGACAGTTTTATTACTCATACCAGCAGTTTTTTAGGTTTGTTGGAAACTTCATAAACATACCAATTTTTGGCGAATGTAATTAGAACAGGCTGAGCTGCTGCTCCTGCGGCAATTCGAAGGACGGAGGAGGAGGCGTGAATTCCGGCCACGGACCGTATTCCGATTTTAACCTCCGGATGAGAGGGCGCAAACTGGATTTATATAATTCATCGGCATTGGCACCCGGATAAATTTCGGCGATTTTTTGAAGGTGATCAGGAAAATTCTGCCTGATAGCTTTCATAAAAGGGTCGCGGGTACTGCCCCGAAGGTGTAACGTTCCTGTTTCCACAAAATTTGCCCCGTTTTTTCTGGCGAGCTCAAATATTCCACGGAGATTTTCCTCGGAATCGGTCAGAAGTGGAATTATCGGCATTATCAGAACGCCTGTGCGGCACCCGGCTTTAGAAAAATCAGCGAGCATATTTAGCCGATCTGCGGCGGAAGCTGAATCGGGCTCAGTGACCTTGCGAATGTTTTCATCAAGCGTTGAAACCGAAACAAAAACATCTACCTGAACGAGTTTGGCCAGTTCACTGATCAGATCGATATCGCGGAGAGGCAATATTGATTTAGTGACAATAACCAATGGATTCCGATGTTTGATAAATATCCGCAAAACCTCCGGCATCAGTCTGTTTTCAATTTCTGCCGGCTGATAGGCGTCGGTCACCCCTCCAAGATTCACCGGCATCTTTTTCCAGCTTTTGCGCGACATTTCCCGGTCGAGAACCTCCGCAATATTCGATTTCACATAGATAGCGGTGAAAAACTCAGGATCATCAAGATAACGGTGAGTATATCGCGCAAAGCAATACACACAGCCATGGCCACAACCCCTGTAAATATTAACATCCCAGTTGGTGGCGAAGGTCTGCTCGTGGTAATGCAGGGCCGATTTTGCCTGAACTTCTCTGATCACTTTTTAATCAAGATAATGCCAACAATATAATATTTCCCTCGAAAGAGTTGTCATTCTCGCGAACGCGGGGACCCTGTCCCAAACCACAAATTTACCCAATGGCATTCCCGATTTTTGCCTATTTTTAGACCAAAATTCAATCAAATGAACCGATTTTCGCTAATCGCTGCAATGCTCCTCTGCAGCGCTACTTTAAGCCTTTCCGCCCAGACCGAAAACGATCTGACCCGCTATGTCAACCCGCTTGCAGGGACCTACAAAATGGGTCATACTTTTCCGGGGGCTACGGTTCCTTTTGGATTCGTACAACTCAGTCCTGATACCGATACTGTTGGATATGAACTCAATGGGAAGTACAATGGAGAAGTATACCGGTACTGCGCCGGATATCAATATGACGATCCCACTATTGTCGGGTTCAGTCACACCCATTTCAGCGGTACTGGTCACAGCGATCTGGGAGATTTCCTGATCATGCCCACCACCGGCGAGCTTAAAATGAACCCCGGAACCGACGATAAACCAGGCTCCGGCTATCGGTCGCGGTTCAGCCACAGCACCGAAAAAGCGGAACCGGCCTATTATTCAGTGATGCTCGACGACTATGGGATCAAAGCCGAACTCACCGCCACCACACGCGTGGGAATTCACAAATACACTTTTCCAAAGGCAGGTCAGGCCCATATCCTGCTCGACCTGATGTCGGGAATTTACAATTTTCCCGATAAGAACGTGTGGACATTCCTGAGAGTAGAGAATGACACGCTCGTTACCGGATACCGCCAGACCAATGGATGGGCCCGTACCCGGACAGTATATTTTGCCATGAGTTTCTCGAAGCCAATCAGCCATTACGGACAAAAGAAATATGACCAGTCGGTTTACAAGGGATTCTGGAGAAAATTCGATGAAACAAAAGATTTCCCCGAGATGGCAGGCCGCCAGATCCGCACCTGGTTTGATTTCGATGTTAAAGACGGGGAAACGGTGATGGTAAAATTCTCCCTTTCGCCGGTCAGCACAACGGGAGCCATAAAAAATCTCATTGCTGAAACTCCGGGCTGGAATTTTGATGCTTTCCGCAAAAAAGGTCAGGAAGCCTGGAATACTGAACTGGGTAAAATCAAGGTTGAAACGACCACTGATGAGCAGAAACGCATTTTTTATACCGCTCTTTATCATACTTTTCTCAGCCCTGTAACATTTATGGATGTTGATGGGATGTACCGCGGACTCGATCAGAACGACCATCAGGCCAAGGGTTTTACCAATTATACTGTTTTTTCATTGTGGGATACTTATCGTGCCCTGCATCCGCTGTTCAATATCATTCAGCCAAAGCGCAACGGCGACATGGCAAAATCAATGATGGCCCATTACGACCAGAGCGTGCAAAAAATGCTTCCTGTTTGGTCACACTATGGAAACGAAAACTGGTGCATGATTGGCTATCACTCAGTTCCGGTGCTGGTGGACACCTATATCAAGGGTAATCTCGATATGGATCCGAAAAAACTTCTGGATGCGATGGTAAAGACTGCTACTCACAGCAGTTACGACGGAATAGGGTATTATATGTCGATGGGCTATGTGCCTGAGGATAAGAATGGCTCATCGGTTTCCAAGACTATTGAATATGCGTATGACGACTGGTGCATTGCGGAATTTGCAAAAAAGACCGGGAACCAGGCTGTTTACGAACAATTCAAGGCCCGGTCGGAAAATTTCAAGAACGTTTATGACCCGGCAATTGGCTTTATGCGGCCTAAACTTGCCGATGGCACCTGGAAAAAAGAGTTCAGCACCATGAGCACCCACAATCAGGGATTTATTGAAGGAAACGCCTGGACCTACAGCCTTTTTGTTCCTCATCAGGTGGACCGGATGATCGAAATGATGGGTGGCCCGAAAATATTTATCAGGCACCTCGATTCCCTTTTTACGATGAAGCTTGACGATTCCTTCTTTGCTGAAACCGAAGATATCACACGAGATGGGCTGATTGGAAATTACGTGCATGGCAATGAGCCAGGCCACCATATTCCTTACTTATACAACTGGGCGGGAGCTCCGAAAAAAACACAGGAACGGGTTAGGATGATCATGGAAACGATGTATCATGATGCACCGGACGGACTGTGCGGCAATGATGATGCCGGCCAGATGTCGGCCTGGTATGTACTCAGCGCCCTCGGATTTTACCCGGTTTGCCCCGGATCAGACCAGTACTCTATCGGAAGTCCTATGATAAAAACTGCAAAGCTGACTTTGGAAAATGGCAAGACACTTGAAATTGAAGCAGTTAATCAGTCTTCCGAAAACATTCATGTAACAAAAGTAACGGTCAACGGAATTAACATCAGGCGAAACTATCTGACACACAAAGAATTAATGGAAGGTGGCAAGATAATCTTTGTGATGGGAAAATAGTTGTTGATAATTTAAAAAGTTGT
>CAIXHD010000246.1 GCA_903919065.1 uncultured Bacteroidota bacterium | reverse complement strand
CCGCTGGTGCTGCTGAATATCCTGGCCACCGGAGCCGTCCTGATTTTTAAACATACTACCTGATATAAACAGAAATGCTAAGCCTGATCAGAAGCATATTTTACACCTTCCTGCATGCTTTTCATAAGCGTGAAACCCAGGAATATCCCGAGAAGTTGCCTTATTTGCCGCCAAGGTACCGCGGCAGGATCGTGCTTACCCGCGATGCCGGAGGTAATGAAAGGTGTGTTGCCTGCAACCTCTGTGCTGCCGTTTGCCCGGTCGACTGTATTTCCCTCCAATCCGCGGAAGGCAAGGACGGGCGTCGATATCCGGAGTTTTTCAGGATTAATTTCTCGAGATGCATTTATTGCGGATTGTGTGAGGAGGCTTGTCCAACCTATGCCATCCAGCTCATTCCTGATTTTGAAATGGCGGATTACGACCGGCAGAATATGGTTTATGAAAAGGAGCATTTGCTGATAAGCGGCGAAGGCAAATATCATGGATACAATTTCTATAAGGAGGCCGGTGTGAATATGGGAGTGAAAGAAACGGGGCAGGGGGAGAATGAAGAGCCGCCTGTTAACCTTAAAAGTCTGATACATTAGTAACCAGACTGTTATTGTTTGCTTGTTAAATTTTAGTAATTTTACTCATTGCATTGAGTAAATTGTAAATTATGTATCAAAGACCTTTGTTTCAGCTTATTAAAACCAGAATGGTTGAGCCAAGAAGGTTTATCCAGGTGGTTGCGGGCCCTCGTCAGGTTGGGAAAACCACGCTGGTCACCCAGGTAATGAAACAGGTTCCTTTTCCTGCACATTATGCCACGGCTGATGGCCTGGTTACTGGCGGGAGTGTGTGGATCAAAGAGCAATGGGATTTCGCCAGGATCAGACAAGAGCAAAATTCATCGGTCTCCTTTTTGTTGATTCTGGATGAAATCCAGAAAGTCGAAAACTGGAGCGAGACCATTAAGCGGGAATGGGATGCTGATTCTTTGAACGGGATACCGGTTAAGGTTCTTTTATCAGGTTCATCCCGACTTTTGCTGCAACAGGGATTGTCGGAGTCGTTGACCGGACGTTTTGAAATGATTTATGCAGGCCACTGGTCATTCAGCGAGATGCATTCCGCCTTTGACATCAACCTTAATCAGTATATCTGGTTTGGAGGGTATCCGGGTTCAGCTGGAATCATGGACGACGAGGTCAGGTGGAAGCAATATATTTCTGATTCCATTATTGAAACAAGCATCTCAAAGGATATCCTGATGTTGACCCGGGTTGAAAAACCCGCCCTGCTTCGCCGCTTGTTTGAATTTGGATGTTCCTACTCGGGTCAGGTGTTTTCGTACACCAAAATGCTTGGGCAATTGGTTGCTTCCGGTAACACCACAACCCTCTCCCACTATCTCGAATTACTCAGTCAGGCAGGCTTGCTTGCGGGTATTGAGAAATTCTCCCTGAACGAAACGAGGCAGCGATCGTCGAGTCCGAAATTTCAGATTTTTAATACGGCCTTAATTTCTGCACAGCGTTATGAATCATATACTGAGTTACTAAACCAACCTGCTCAATGGGGACGGCTGGTTGAATCTGCGGTTGGTGCTCATTTGGTCAATCATGCCCTCACCGACAGGATTGAAGTGAATTACTGGCGCGACAGGAACGATGAGGTCGACTTTGTGATACAGAAGAACGGGAAAGTTATAGGATTGGAGGTCTCTTCCGGAGAAGGACACAAACGTAAAGGCATGGACGCTTTCCAGAAACGTTTTCAACCACACCGCATTTTACTGATTGGTAAAACAGGGATGCCATTGAACGAATTCCTGAAGATCAATCCGGGCGATTTATTTTGAAACCATATTGCAAAGAACTTTTAAATATTTTTACTGGACACGAGTGATGGAAAACCTGAATCAAAAAGAGAATCAACCTGAATGAATACAATATTCTATATCACAGCAGCGGTGGCGATCCTGGCCTCACTTCTGGCCATTACCAACAAAAATGCCATTCATGCCCTGTTATTCCTTATCCTTTCGCTACTCTCCATATCGATTATATTTTATACGCTGGGAGCCCCGTTTATTGCCGCACTTGAAGTCATCGTTTATGCCGGTGCCATCATGGTGCTGTTCATTTTTGTTGTGATGATGCTCAATGTCGGTCTGCAGGAGGAGGTGGAGAACAAGTGGCTCACTCCCCGCAAGTTTTTGATTCCCTCTCTTCTGGCTGCCATATTGCTGGTTCTTTTTATGATAGCCCTGAAAGATTTTCGTTTTGAGAATCATCCTGCTATAACGGTTCCGCCTAAAGAAGTGGGGATATCATTGTTTACTACCTATCTGATAGCGGTGGAACTGTCGGCCATTCTTCTTCTCGCAGGGATTGTTGGAGCTTATCATCTGGGTAAGCAGAAGAAAAAGGTTACTCACCGGTTCCTGGTTAAACAACCCAAGATTAATAAATGAAGCTATGTTAACCGTACCACTGGAGATACAGATATTGTTTGCCGGAGTGCTTTTCCTGATCGGACTGGTCGGATTGCTCGTGCGCCGGAATATCATATATATGTTAATGTCGATTGAGCTGATGCTGAACAGTGCGGCGATGGTATTTATCATGGGTGGAGCCCACTGGGGCCAGGCCGACGGACAGGT
>CAIXHD010000245.1 GCA_903919065.1 uncultured Bacteroidota bacterium | reverse complement strand
CCAAGAACGGGATGCAATATTTAAGGTGCCCAGATCCCTGCTGTTCAATGAAGGAAACATCACTCGAAGGGTATCTTTATTATCAATAAACCCGGTGATCGTCTGACCCCAGATTCCCTCAAATTCATTTTCTTTCGGGAGGCTGTGCCAAATTGAACCTTCCTTCCATAATTCCCAATCTGCCGGATTATGTGCCAATTCAACCGGACAGCGGAAAATGGCCTGATAATTCCTGTTCATTGCAACAGAGGTTGCCGGTGCATAAACGTATCCGTCGTGCGTGAAAACAGGGAAATATTCCAGTAACACAGGATAGTACCGAGGGGATTCCACCGAGTTGATGATTATGGGTTCCGACCACGGTCCACCTGGCGATTTTGCGGTGATGGCGGCTAATGCCCAGCTGTAATTACCTCCGGAATCAAACATGAAGAGCACCATCCAGTCGCTCTTACGCCGGACCAGTGAGGCGGCATAGGCACGGTTATACTTGCCAAAGATCGGCTTTGACATTACTTCATAATTCGTAAAAACAGGGTTGGGATCGATGATAAACGGTCCCTCAGGCTTATCTGCCACGGCGTAACCAATGCCCGAAGGCCCGGCATTGTTCCAGGCAAAATCCCTCGAGAGCCAGTCGAAGATCATATGGTACCTGCCGTTATCATAGACCACACTCACATCGGGTGCACCGCCTATATCGGCTTTTTCACCATTCATGCGGACACCTTTAAAAGGAAGCACATATCCGAGACTGTCCCAGGATTTTCCCTGATTACACGATCGGAATCCTTTGCATTTCATCTGATTCTCCGGATTCCCGATCAGATCGAAAGCATAATTCCGGGAATAAATACCTCCATATAAATATTGGCATCCGGATATGGGATCAAGAAACAAGAATCCGTTCACGGGCCACTCTGCGCCTGGTGTGCCCTGAGTTACTGGATTATCAGGATGATGAGTGAAATTATCCCATGACGGATCACCGTAAACAGGATGATGAAGCCAGCTATCCTTCTGCTTCAGCGATGCATAATCAGTCTCTGGTGTCTCCCTGCCTGCTGAACACGATACCAGCAAAAATAAAGGGAACAGAATCCAAATCAGGATTCGGCATAATTGATTTTTCATTGAATACAAGATAACCAAGGCCAGCCAATATGTAAAGATCTTATGATTTTTTTAATAAGAAAGCGGGTCGGAGAACTCTGTGTTCCCTGACCCGCTTTTCTTTTTGCACAGTCCCTGATCACTCAGCGACGATGTAATTTTTCAGAACCGGTTTAGCCAATGCAAATGCCTGTTCCCTTGCTTGTTGAGATCTTTTTGCCTGATCCTGTGTTCCCGGTGCCTACCTTAACAGCAATACCCCATTCTGTCAGAAGCGCTTTTACTTCTGCAATGTGCTCGTTACGAAGAACCGTCATTGCACTGCGGATGGCTGCTTTGTCAGCTACCACAACAGTTGCCTGCAATGCTGCACTTAATACAACCATGTCGGCCTGAAATTCATCACAAAGGTTTTCGAGGATTAACTTCTGATCAGCTGTCAATTGCGTAGCGCAGGTTGCAGCGCTGCAATAACATGATGCGGTACCGGTACCTGTAGTGTTTCCGCCACGTCCGTTCTGAGCGTTCAGTCCCAGGGTTCCAACTGCAAAAAGGATGGCAGCCAGTGCGAGTTTGATGCTAACTTTTTTCATAATCTTAATTTTTTTTTGTTTTTGTTGTTGATTATGATGCAATAGTAAAGCAGCAACATGAAGTGAGCATGAAGACTCAGGAAAGTTTTAAAATCTTTATCGCCCCCTTAACAACAATCAGAAAAACAGCCGCTCCGATAATCAGATCAGGGTATTTTGAATGAGTGATCAGTACCAGAACTCCAGCCAGTATTACTCCCATATTGATGATCACATCGTTGGAGGTGAAGATCATGCTTGCTTTCATGTGAGCCTCTTCACTTCTGGCTTTCTTAAGCAGATAAAGGCAAATGGAATTTGCGATCAGGGAAAAACAGGATACAAAAATCATAAACCGGTAATCTGGTGCCTCTTCAGCGACAAGCAAACGCCGACAGATTTCGAAAAACCCTAATGCGGCAAGGATCAACTGGAAATACCCGCTGAAAACCGAGACTCTTTTCTTTCGCGAAGCCACTGCACCGACAGCCCAGAGACTTAATCCATAAACAATGGCATCTGCTAGCATATCAAGGGAATCTGCTACTAAACCCATCGATTTTGAAAAGAATCCTGTGGTGCTTTCGATCACAAAAAAGCTGAAGTTGATTCCCAAAACTGCCCACAGTAATTTTCGCTGGAGCCTGTTTTTATTTGCGGTTGCTTCGTCCATTTTGGCTGCTGAAAGGTTGTTTGCTAATTCTTCTGATGCATGTATTTTTTGAAATCAAAACCCTGCAAATATTGAATTTTCCATGAGTCATCGACTTTAATGACAGTCATTCCATAAAAGAATTTATTATCCCAGGTCCATTTTAATTTAGTCGAATTCTCTGTGCGCTTCATTATTTTCACTGTCATGGTCTCCCAGTATTTATCGGGATTATCCTGACAATTACACCAGGGATTCGCATCATTTCCGTACGGAGGCATTTCTCCAAGCAGCCATGTCTGTGCACCGCTCTTAAGCTCCTTATCAATGGCAACAGCGATATTGTTGTAATTTTCCAAAAAATCCTTCGCAAAAAATCCGGTGGCTTCTAATTCTTTCATCCTGTTTTTATGTGCAACCCAATCAATGCCGGTAAATAGACTGTCCTTGCTTTCCTTCGGCTTTCCAGTAATCGCATTGAAATCATCATTCGAACTCGCGGTCTCGTGCCATTTGTAAACGCTTCTGATAAAGTCGGTCAGCTCGCGTTTTTCGTCCTTTTGACCTTGTATGCCGGTCTGGCTGAACCCTGATACAGCTAATCCAATCAATAAGGCTGCCAGTATTAT
>CAIXHD010000244.1 GCA_903919065.1 uncultured Bacteroidota bacterium | reverse complement strand
TAAAAAGCTTACCAAATAATAACCGAGCTGGTATCCCTGTTGCTGAGATTGAAACTCCTGTCGACCACATAAAATTCATATCTGAATTCATTGAATGGCAGTGGATCTGCGGAGGTATATGGATATTCAATAGTTACGGAAATATCAGCAATGAGTGTTTTATTCTGGCCGCTTGGCGTAAGATCAGGAATCCGATAAGTTTTCAATCCACCTGGCGCAGGGACCATGGTGAAGGTGCCGTTCTCATTTTTATATTCCTGAATAAAGAGATTGAAATAGAAAGCGCTGTCGGGGCTGAACGGGCCGGTATTATCAGTTGCTGCAAGTCCCATGTTGCCATCCCCATCGATCAGGTGAAAGGTGAGGGTGACCCTTTTAACAGGATTGTCCAGAACATCAATGGAATCCTGGCTGGTTAGCGAGGTAAAGGAAACTGCCGGAATATCAGGATAATCCACTACTTTCTTGCACCCCGCCAGAAGCAGAAGGAGGGCAAGGTACTTCGCCGAAGTTGACAATCTGAGTTTCATGTCCTTTATTTTTCCCTGAAAAATATCTGAATCGGAACGCCTGTAAAATTATAATTCTCGCGGATTTTATTTTCGATATAACGCTTATAAGGCTCTTTTATGTATTGGGGCAGATTGCAGAAAAATGCAAATGAAGGAGTCTGGTTGGGTAACTGGGTAGCGTATTTGATTTTAATGAATTTGCCTTTATTTGCCGGTGGTGGATAGGTCTCAATAAATTCCGCCAATAATTCATTGAGTTTATGAGTCGGAACTTTCTGGCGCCGGTTGTTGTATACCTCAACAGCAGTTTCCAATGCTTTGAATACACGCTGTTTAGTGAGTGCCGACGTAAAGAGGATTGGAACATCGGTATAAGGTGATATTCTTTCCTGAATTTCTTTTGTGAAAGTTTTTGTCGTGTGGTTATCCTTTTCAACCAGGTCCCACTTATTCACGAGGATAACAACGCCTTTGCGATTGCGCTGTATGTTGCCGAATATGGTAATGTCCTGTGCTTTAACTCCTTCAACTGCATCGATCATCAGGATGCAGACATCCGAGTTTTCGATTGCCCTGATGGACCGCATCACCGAATAGAATTCTACATCTTCCGAGACCTTCGCTCTTTTACGCAGTCCTGCCGTATCAACCAGAAAAAAGTCGAGCCCGAATTTTTGGTATCTGGTATTCAGGGCATCCCTGGTTGTTCCGGATATAGGAGTTACGATATTCCGGTCTACTCCGATAATGGAATTGATGAAGGATGATTTTCCAACATTTGGGCGGCCAACAACGGCGAATTTTGGAATATCCGGTTCATCTTCGAAAATTGCTTTTTCAAAGGCTCCGGTTACTGCATCGAGCAATTCGCCTGTTCCGGTTCCTGTGACAGCAGAAACAGGGTAGATTTCCTCGAAGCCCATTCCATAGAATTCATTGGCTTCCATGAACCGGGTGTTATTGTCCGACTTATTCACAGCCAGAAAAACCGGTTTCTTGACTTTACGAAGGAGGTTGGCGATTGTTTGATCGATATCAGTGATACCGGCCTCAACGTCAACAGTAAATACAATAACATCAGCTTCCTCGATCGCGAGAATAACCTGTTTTCGGATCTCTTCTTCGAAAACATCATCAGAGTTGGTGATATATCCGCCGGTATCGATGAT
>CAIXHD010000243.1 GCA_903919065.1 uncultured Bacteroidota bacterium | reverse complement strand
CTCGCTTATCCCTTTTGTGAAACTTTTTCTTGATTAGGTTCATTGGTTAAATGAGCATTTTTACGATCAAGAATATATAAATCATTCAATTCAGACATTGTGTACGGACGATACCGTTTTAAGGTATTTAAGGTCTGCAATAACTGATCCTTTAAATCTTTGTTTTCAGGTTTATCTAAAATTGAATCTATTAATTGAGTGTGTGAATTAAGTTCATCTATCACAGCACTGCTAAACCTTCTTAATTTTTCATACAGATAAAGTATAGCAACTGTTCCGGCTATACAAATAATGGCACTTATAATGAAAATTTCTGTCATTTTGTTATTGTCATTTTTAATAAAAATTGCGAGAGGTATTCCGTTGCAAATTAAATCTACCGAAATGCCGACTAATAAGTCCTTCGTAAATGTTTTCATGTCCGTTGTTGTTATGTTTAACAACGGGTAAGTTACAAAGAATCTGTTTCATTTCTTTGGTGGGCATTTAGGGTGAACGATCTCTTTGACGGGTTTTATCGGCTTGTAATGTTCCATGACCGGATTCGTTTTCAACGCTTCTTTCATAAACCGTTCAAACAAATTGCCCTTGAAATTCCGGTTGTTAAAGACGTATTGAGCCTGAACCAAGTAAAACGGCAAATACTTCCGACTAATCGAAATATAGTTGCCACGGATAGAGCCTTTCACAATACTCCAAAACCCTTCAATCGTATTGGTATGAATTGCGCCACGAACCCATTCTTTCTTACTGTGATTAATGGTTAAGTGTTGCACGATAGCGTCAAAGCCTTTGTAACTGCTGAAATCATCCGTTACAACGACCGCATTTTCAGTTTTCACATATTCATTCAGCATTGCCAATAGGTTACGGGTAGTCAGTTTTTCAACGACTTTTAAAACAATGTTTCCGTTCCTTTCAACGATGCCAACGACAGGGGTTTTCTTGGTTCCCCGACCTCGCTTGTTTTCTACTCTCGATAGCGAAGGTTCATTTTCCGGTAGCACTACTCTTTTGGGTTTGCCACCAAAGTAGGATTCGTCCATTTCAACGATGTTCTCCAGTTCGATATTGCAATGGTCAATCATTGCACATCGAACACGCATAGCTGCATACCAAGCCGTTTTATAAGTTACTCCGGTATCTCTTTCAATCTCTTTGGCTGATATTCCGGTTTTGCTATTCAGCATCAGACCGATGATCTGAAACCATGTCGGCAGTTCCAAGCGAGAATCTTCAAACATGGTATCGCTTAAAACGGAGAAAGTTGTTTTGCACTCGTTACAATGAAAGCGACCCGCCTGATTTTTCAGGTCAACCACGTTATCGGAGTTACATTTAGTGCAAGTTACAGCCTTTCCCCACCGCAATTTTTCCAGATAATTCAGGCATTTCAGCTTGGTATTGTAGTTTTTATTTAATTGTGTTAAATTCATGGCGTATTTATTGATATACTGAAAGTTACAATTATCTAAGTTTCATAAAAGGGATAAGCAAGAAATATTTTTTGATGTTTCAACCTGTAGCTGCGGCTCAGTAGGAAAATCGGAATTTAGAAAGGCGAACCTGGTGAATGGTATATTTAGGAGGATTGTTACTTTCCGATGCAGAAATGCTGAAATATGTTGCCAAGTATCTCATCGGAGGAGATCTGTCCGGTTATTTCACCAAGATAATGCATTGCTTCACGAATATCCTGCGAGAGGAAATCACTTGAGGTTCCCATGTTGAGTCCGGACAGGGTCCGGAATAGTGCAGTTTGAGCTTTAGTCAGTGCTTCGTAATGTCGGGCGTTGGTAACCACAACAGACGAATCCTCCAGAGCTTTAAAATTAACCAACCGCAAAAGTTCTTCTTCCAACTCTTTTAACCCGTCACCTTGCTTCGCGCTAATCCTGATACCCTTTTTTGTCATTCCCGCGGAAGCGGGAACCCGAAACCCGACACCCGATACCCGAAACCCGACACCTTCTTCAACCTTCTTTTGAAACACTTCGGCTTGTTCGACATCCACATCTGCCTTGTTATAGAGGATAACCAGTTGCTGATCTTCTCTTATGCGGGCAACTATTTCCCTGATCCAGCGAAGACTTGATTCAGAATCCTGCGTTACATCGGTTACCAGAAGAATTATTCTCGCTTTCTCAATCTGCCGGTAGGAACGGTCGATCCCTATTGTTTCAATCGTATCGCTGGTTTCACGAATTCCTGCAGTATCGATGAACCTGAATTCAATACCTCCAAGGTGAATGCAATCCTCGATGCTATCCCTTGTGGTGCCGGCAATTTCTGAAACAATGGCTTTATCCTCTCTTAGAAGGGCATTCAACAAAGTAGATTTACCAACATTGGTTTCACCCGCAATTGCCACGGGAACTCCCGATTTTATTGCATTGCCAAGATCAAAAGAGGAAACAAGACTGGAGATCTTGTTCAAAATTATGTTTATCAAATCCTTGAGCCTGGTTCGATCGGCAAATTCCACATCTTCCTCCGAAAAGTCAAGTTCCAATTCAATCAATGTGACGAAATTCAATAAATGACCTCTGATGACCATTAGCTCACTCGAAAAACCTCCCCTGATCTGATCAATTGCCAAGCGATGTGATGCAGCACCAGAGGAACCGATCAGGTCAGCAACCGCTTCAGCCTGTGTGAGGTCCATTTTCCCGTTTAAAAAGGCGCGCTCGGTAAATTCTCCGGGTTTGGCCATCCTGGCGCCGGCAACAATCAGAAGTTTTAGTATTTCTCCCTGTATATAGGGTGAACCGTGGCAGCTGATCTCAATAAGGTCTTCACCGGTATAAGTTTTTGGAGCCGCATAATGACTGATTATCACTTCGTCAATTACTCTTTCTCCGCTGAAAATCCAGCCATGGTGCAAACCACTGGCACCTGAAATGGTAAAGGGCCGCTTTAGGGCTGATCGATAAAAGAGAGATTGGATGATTTGGAAAGAATCTGGCCCTGATAATCGTACGACTGCAATTGCCCCCTGGCCGGAAGGCGTTGAAATAGCGGCAATTGTATCGTTTGTCATAACATCCGGATGGTAATTTTTATTTTTGAAAATTAACAATTATTTGACAATCACTGAATTCAATATTCCCAATCTTTACTTTGACAAGAAATTTTAAAAAATTTTAAAAGAATGAAACCAAAAGTATTGATCCTTATGGCCGCAGTTTTGCTGATTGGCATGAGTGCTTTCGCATCTGGAAAAAAAGAAAAGATAAATGTTGCCGGCAAATGCGGCATGTGCGAAACGCGCATTGAGAAAACCGCTTCAGCAATTGACGGAGTCACCAAAGCTGATTATGATTTGAAAGCCAATAAACTGGCTGTTACCTACGATGAAAAGAAAACTAATACTGATGCCATAGAGAAAGCTATAGCAAAGGTTGGTCATGATACTGATAAGTACAAAGCCGATGATGCTGTTTACAACAAGTTGCCAGGTTGCTGCCACTATAGGAAATAGTCCAGGTCAGTGAAAATGTTTCAAAATGGCTCGCCAACAGGTGGGCCATACTTGTTTTTATCCATCTCATATTATACCGCCTTAATTTGTTTTCTATATTCGCACAATATATAATACTTAATACATGTCAATTCTTGTAAACAAGCAATCGCGCGTTCTGGTGCAAGGTTTTACAGGCAAGGAGGGATCCTTTCATGCAACCCAGATGATTGAATACGGAACTCTGGTGGTTGGTGGGATTACACCTGGAAAAGGTGGAAGCAAGCATCTCGACCGGCCAGTCTTCAATACAGTAGCCCAGTGTGTTAAAGAAACAGGAGCGGATGTCTCCCTTATCTTTGTGCCGCCTGCCGTAGCCGCTGATGCCATTATGGAGGCTGCCGATGCCGGAATTCGCCTGGTCGTTTGTATATCAGAAGGAATACCTACGGCTGATATGGTAAAGGTGAAATCCTATCTTGCTAACCGACCAACCAGATTGATCGGACCTAATTGCCCTGGAATCATTACCCCTGGTGAATGCAAAGTTGGTATTATGCCAGGATTTATACATCTACCGGGAAATATTGGTGTTGTATCACGCTCAGGGACCCTTACCTATGAAGCGGTGGATCAACTTACCCGGTTAGGAATCGGTCAATCCACATGCATAGGTATCGGTGGAGATCCGATTATCGGAACCACCACTCTTGATGCATTGAAACTGTTTATGGCAGATCCTGATACCGCTGGAATTGTTCTGATCGGTGAAATCGGCGGATCGATGGAGCCTGATGCTGCCCGTTGGTATAAAGAGCATAATAACAAACCCGTAGTAGGTTTTATTGCTGGCCAAACTGCGCCTAAAGGCCGCAGAATGGGACATGCCGGCGCTATTATTGGTGGTGCTGATGATACGGCTGCAGCAAAAATGGCTATTATGAGGGAATGCGGAATTCATGTTGTTGAATCACCGGCCAATATCGGTTCAACAATGAAATCTATTCTTTAATTAAATTTATTTACGAATGAAATTATTAGAAGGAAAAACAGCCCTTATTACCGGGGCATCCAGGGGCATCGGAAGAGCCATTGCTGAAAAATTCGCTTCTGAAGGAGCTAATCTTATATTGACCGACCTGTTCTATGATGATAATGCTAAGGCACTTGTTGATCAACTCAGCGCTACAGGAGTAAAAGTAAAAATGTATGCTTCTGATGCCAGTAAATTTGATCAGGCGCAAAACGTTGTCGATGAAGCTGCTAAAGAATTTGGCCAGATTCATATTTTGGTAAATAATGCCGGTATTACCCGGGATACTTTACTGATGCGGATGACTGAAGATCAATGGGATCTGGTTATCAATGTGAACCTTAAATCGGTTTTTAACCTGACAAAGGCTGTTCAGTCCCTGATGCTTAAGCAGCGCTATGGTTCGATTATTAATATGTCATCGGTAGTGGGTGTCAGTGGAAATGCCGGACAAGCAAATTACAGTGCCTCGAAAGCCGGAATTGTCGGTTTTACCAAATCTGTTGCGCGCGAACTTGGATCGAGAAATATTCGTTGCAATGCTATCGCTCCGGGATTTATTCTGACTGAAATGACAGATAAGCTTCCGGAAGATGTTCGCAAGGAATGGGCTGAAAAAATTCCTCTTAAACGGGGCGGAACGCCGGATGAGGTTGCCAAAGTAGCGCTATTCCTGGCTTCTGACCTTTCATCTTATGTCAGTGGACAGGTGATTCAGGTGTGCGGTGCCATGCTTACTTAAAGTGCATATAGAATCTGCTTTACCTTTTTGGTTGGTGCTGCCTTTGGTAGCACTTGCTGTTTTTGTGGTATGGATCCTCTATTACCGCAATCAGCAAGATGCTGTTTTGCCCAGGCCGGTTCGCATTATTTTGAGTGTTTCAAGGTTCCTCGTTCTGATTATTATTGGATTGCTTATAATTTCCCCATGGATCAGAACAACGTTAAACCGACAGATCAAGCCATGGTTTGTGATCGCTTCAGATAACAGCGTTTCCATGCCTCCGGTAGGCGATAAAACAAGTTTTACCGGATCAAGATTGAAGTTGGTTAATGATTTGAATAATAATCTTGAAGACCGCTTTCAGGTAAAGAATATTCAATTCGGATCTAAAATATCTGACAGTTTTGATGGTAGTTTTTCAGATCCGGTGACTGATCCGGCGCAACTTTTCGACTACCTGAAATTATTTTCCCAAACACATGACCTCGGTGGAGTTTTTCTTACTACAGATGGGGTCGCAACACGAGGAGTGACTTTTCCCGAAGCAGCATCTGATTTCCCCTTTCCCGTTATTATTCTCGCTTCAGGCGACTCGGCTCAATTCCCGGATGTCCGGATTCAGGAAGTCGTAAATAATGAATGGGTTCGTAAAAACAGCAATTTTCCGGTTCGTATATATTATAATGTTGGCGACTATACTGGCAAAAATTTCAAATTGCAGGTTCTGGGTCCCAAGGGTGTCATTGATGAAAAAGTAATCCAAACAACAGCTCAGACATCTCCTTTTGCTGAGTTTTTACTTCAGGCTCCTGAGCAAGGTACCATGCAACTTATTGCCAGGATTATTCCAGAACCACTCGATAAGAATCAGGACAATAATTCAAAAGGATTCACTGTCAAGGTAATAGAACGTGAAGGAGAAGTTCTTTGCCTTTATGATGCAGCTCATCCTGATGTAGATGCCATTGTTCAGGCTTTAAAGGGAACAAATTCTTTAAATGTTAAAGCGATCGATGCTTCAGGATTTTCCGGATCTGACAAACCATATGACCTGGTGATCCTGCATGGTTTGCCTTCACAAAAACATCCTTTGGGCGAACTGTTGCAAAAGCTGGCTGATAAACAAACTCCAATATTATTTATAATTGGAAAGTCAACCGATCCGGTTCTTTTTAACCTGATCAACCATGGCATGATCCTTAATAACAGGCGGAGGTCAGAAGAAGCATCGAGAGGAGTATTGAATCCTTCTTTCACCTTGTTTACACTGCCTTCGGATTTCAGCAGCCATTTGAATACGTGGCCACCTCTTGACCTGAGCTTCGAAATCTTTAAACTCAATCCCGGATCGCAGTTTTTGATGACCCAAAAAATCCTCAGCATTGAACTGTCAGACCCGCTCGTGGCATTTGCGAATACGAGAGGGATTAAATACGGTTTCCTATGCGGCGAAGGAATCTGGTTATGGCGATTGCATGAATTTTTAGAACAAAAGAATCATGACTATTTTGATGAATGGCTTTCACGCTCGGTGCAATATTTGATTACCGATGAAAAGAAGGACAAGTTCACTATTACTGTGCCTGAAGAGATTTTTGCCTTTTCCCCGGTGAAAATAAATGGACATCTTGTCAATAATTCATTAGAACCCATTAATGATCCAGATGTTCTTTTTACTGTAACCGACTCAATTGGACAAAAGACTGAATTTTCCATGGGTCGGTTAAATAATTATTATGAGTTGAATATCAATGGATTTGCACCAGGTATATATAGGTATTCAGCAGAAACCAAACTTGGAAATGAAGCATTAAAGCGGGAAGGTTTGTTGACCATGATAAACAGACCGGTTGAGCAAAGTACTCCAATGGCTGATTATGCTGGTCTGCGATATTTAGCATCATCCACAGGCGGGAGGTTTTTTGGCCCGCAAAGCCAAAGTGAACTCCTGTCTTATATGAGTAAGCTGAATCCTGCAGATATTAAGATCAGCAAGGAATTCAAATGGTATGACCTGATTAATTTTAAATGGCTGCTGCCACTTCTTTTGGTTTTACTGTCATTGGAATGGTTTTTGCGGCGTTGGTTTGGAATTCGTTAATTTATTTTCCTATGAAGAAATTGGCATTTCTCTTGTCTTTTACACTAATCCTTTTTAGCTCATGTCAGTTGCAGAAGGTCATGGTAAATGTTTATACTCCTGCTAAACTTACATTTCCCCCGGAAATAAGGTCCATGCTGGTTACTTCGCGTTATGTTCCTGCCACAGGGCCTTATGAGGATGTTCAATGGGGTGCCTATGAGTCAGTCGACAGCCTGAAATGGTTATGCTCTGAGTCAATTGTGGATACGTTGGCAAAGAGGATGGTTGAAAAAAACACCTATCTGGTTAAGGTCAGGCATTTTCCGCGGATGCTCCGTAATAATGATTCTCAATTACCGGATCCATTGCCATGGGATGGGCTTTCTGCTCTCACCAAGAAAGAATATGTGCAAACTGTTTTAATCATTGAAGGATTCGATATTTCGAAAACCCCGGTTGATATTTCCGGTAGCGAAGGGAATTTTTTAGCTCAGTTTACGGTAAATCTCACTGTGGCTTTGCGAATCTACGAGCCGGAGAAGATGAGAATGCTTGATGACTCCTTATATACTTTTAAAACAGAGTTTAAAACGACAGGTAAAACAAGGGAGGAAGCTGCCAGTCAGCTGCCTGAAGAACGTAAGGCTTTGATTACTGCATGCTCCAATGCTGCCGAAAACTATTTTTTAATGATTAAACCTGGTCAGGTTGAGGTAAAAAGATACTATTATCCGAAAGGCGACAGTTCCCTTATTAAGGCTGATATGGCAGTCAGGGAAGGAAAGTGGGGCAGGGCGGAAACAAAATGGAAATGGTTGGCATACAATGATGCGGATTCAATTATACAAGGCAAGGCTTCATTTAATATGGCCTTAAGTTGTGAACGCGATGGCAGGCTTAACCAGGCCATCGGATTTGCCAGACGGTCGCAGAGGTTGAATCCATCGAAAAAAGCAGAAGACTATATAAATTTGTTGAATAAGAAAATCCTGGACTTTGAAGAACAGGTCAGGCAGCAGAAGATTATAAAAAAGTGGTAATAGCATGAAACGGTTAACCGGATTGCCGATCATAGGATTCCTGACTATTTTGTCTGGTTGCTATTCATCAGGTTTCCTGGAATACGAAGGACTTAAGCCAGCCTCACTGGCAATATCCAAGTCGATCCAGTCAATGGTGGTCGTTTCAAGATGCGATCTCGACAGCTCATATAAAATAGCTGCGTTTGATGCAGGAAGAGGCGCTGATTTTACCCGGGACAGCGTGATGATGAAGCAAGCGGTTTTGGGTTGTTCCGATGTCCTGGTGGAGAGTCCCCGATTCAAATTGTTTAATCCGGTGGTGACACGAAACCTTAGCGGGTTTTACACAGAGCCAACAATAAAAATTCCCTGGACTAAAATAATGGAGATTTCAGGTGAACCTGCGCGTGATGCGGTCTTATGCATGGATTACGGTACAGTTGATGATACCATCAGATCTGATCCTGATAATTGGTTCATGCCTTACCAGTATATTGTCATTGTAAAAACACATTGGCGTTTGTACCGGTTAGCTGATTTTCAGTCGACAGATTTTAATTACAGCGATACTATTGCTTTTGATATTGATTCACCTACTGAGTTTTTATCATCAGTCAATCAAGGGCCTGATTTTTTAAAGGATGCTCTGTATCAGGCCGGAGTTGCCACTGCAAGGCGTTTAGCCCCTTGGTGGACGACTTTTCGACGATACTATTTCGGTTCGGGACCACAGGGGATGCAAACTGCAGCCATTTATCTTACAGATGGAAAATGGAAGGAAGCTGCCGAGATACTCCGACCGTTGACTGAATCGAAAACAAAATTTTTGGCTAGAAACGCCACTTTTAACATGGCTCTTACTTGTGAATTGGCAAATAATATCCCTGCAGCCCTCGACTGGCTTGCAAAATCTGAAAAGCTGGGGGTTCATCAGTTATACATCACGGAATATCGCGCACAACTCGCCAAAAGGAAAACTGAGCTGGAAAATCTTGATCTTCAAATGAAATAACAGTTACACTGGAAATCTCCGAATGAATACTATTTTCTTGCTTATTTTGATCCTGCTTTCCGCTGGCTTTTTAGCGGACCTGGTGCTGGACCTGATTAATCTAAATCATATCCAACCTCAATTGCCAAAGCTACTTGAAGGTAGATATGATTCAGAAGCCTATTGCAGGTCACAATCCTACCTGAAAGAAAATGGGCTATTTGGAGTACTGATTTCCACTCTCACTTTTGCAGTGGTTTTAGTGATGTTTCTTGCCGGGGGATTTACCTGGTTAAATACTTTCGTTTATACCATCACTGCCAGCCCGGTATGGTCGGCATTGTTGTTCTTTGGGATTTTGGGATTCCTTTCTGACCTTGCTGGCGTTCCTTTTGAGCTGCATTCCATATTTGTGATTGAAGAAAAGTATGTATTTAATAAAACGACTCCTAAAATCTTTGTGGTTGATAAACTAAAGTCATGGCTCCTTGCTCTTCTTATAGGATTACCTCTATTTGCCTTTATTGTCTGGATGTATTCTCTCACCGGAAAATCATTCTGGTTAATTGCCTGGGCTTTTATTTCCCTCTTCTCCATCCTGATGAGTTTCTTTTATTCAACCCTCATTGTTCCGATTTTCAACAAGCAGGTACCCTTAGGTGACGGCGAACTTCGGACAGCTATAGAAGAATTGAGCAGCAGGGCAGGATTTCAGCTTTCACGTATATATATTATAAACGGATCCAAAAGATCAACCAAAGCCAATGCCTACTTCTCGGGTTTTGGCAATAAGCGCCGGATTGTCCTTTATGACACGCTTATCAATGAAATGACCACCCCACAGATACTCGCAGTTCTTGCCCATGAAATTGGGCACTATAAAAAGAAGCATATTATCGGGACCATGATTTTGTCCGTTTTGCAAACCGGGGTTCTTTTGTTTCTGTTCTCATTAGTGGCGGGCAATCCTGCGCTTGCCAAAGCGTTAAATATTGCTCAACCGAATTTTCACATCAGTATCTTAGTTTTTGGAATACTTTATAGTCCACTATCCATGCTGACTGGCCTGTTATTTAATTATCTGTCAAGAAGGTTTGAGTTTCAGGCTGATGCGTTTGCTTCTGATCTGGGGTATAAACAGGAATTAGGGGATGCCCTGATTAACCTGTCGGAGAAAAACCTTAGCAACCTGACACCGCATCCAGTATATGTTTTTGCTCATTATTCCCATCCAACGCTACTGCAGCGCCTACAAAGATTAACCTGATGAACCCAGTATCCGAAATTATCACCATTGGCGATGAATTACTTATCGGTCAGACTATTGATACCAATTCAGCCTGGATTGGCGAGCGAATGTCCATGATCGGGATTCCTGTGCACCGTATTATTTCAATCTCAGACAACCCGGAGGAGATTCGCACCGCTTTGGCCGAATCGATGAGACGGGCAGCAGTGGTGCTGATTACCGGCGGGCTCGGACCAACCAATGATGACCGGACAAAAACTACCCTGACCGACTTTTTTGGGGCTCAGTTGGTTGAGGATGAATCAGTGCTGGAGGATATTCTTTTGCTTCTGAAAGCAAGGAATTTCCCTATGACAGCGTTGAACCGTGCCCAGGCGCTGGTTCCTGATAATTGCCGTGTTATACATAATCCAGAGGGCACTGCTCCGGGAATGTGGTGGGAAAGAGACGGGACAGTGGTGGTATCTATGCCCGGGGTACCTTTCGAAATGAAGGCATTAATGGAAACAACGGTACTTCCGGCTCTTTCAAGTCAGTTTAAAACACCAGCGATCCTGCACAAAACCATAATGACCATTGGCGTAGGAGAATCAAAACTGGCCTCTATGCTGGAGAAATGGGAATCGGATCTCCCTGAGAACTTCTCCTTAGCTTATTTGCCTTCACCAGGAATGGTTAAGGTCAGAATCACCGGGACAGGGGATGATCGTGCTTTATTGCAGTTAAAAATGGCTGGTTTAACTGATTCACTTGTGGAGATTGCAAGAGAATATTTTTTTGGATTCGATGAGATCACACTTGAACAGTTGGTTGGCCGGTTGCTTACCGAAAATAACCTGACTTTGTCAACCGCCGAAAGTTGCACAGGCGGAAATATTGCCAGACTGATCACCCGGATACCCGGAAGTTCGGCTTATTTTCAAGGCTCGATTGTAGCTTATGCGAATGAAATGAAGATGAAATTTCTTGATATCACCGAAACGATGCTGATTAAGTATGGTGCAGTAAGCCAAAATGTGGTTGAACAGATGGCAAAAAGCTGTCTTTTACACTTAAATTCCGATTTTTCAGTGGCAACTTCGGGTATTGCAGGTCCGGATGGAGGATCAATTTCGAAGCCGGTAGGTACCGTTTGGATTGCTGTTGCCAGTAAGAAGGGAGTTGTCTCGCAATGTTTTCAGTTTGGGGAACATCGTGAGCGTAATGTAGTTAAGGCATCTCAGACAGCTTTAAACATGCTTCGGATTGAGATTTTAAAAGAAACAACATCGAGTTGAAACTTCTGTAAACAGACAACGGTTAATAAGATGAGACCTTTTTTTTCTTAAATCGCTTGAATATTTGCAGAAAATTGCCGTAATTTGCAGTCCAAAATTCAAAGAGCATGTCGAAGATGTGTCAGATTACCGGTAAGAAAATGATGGTGGGCAACCATGTGTCCCACTCAAACCGGAGAGTGAAGAGGCGTTTTTATCCTAACTTGTTTACCCGGAAGTTCTGGCTACCGGAAGAAAACCGTTGGGTAACGCTGAAAGTGTCGGCAAATGGTATTCGTACCATTACCAAAAACGGGTTATTAGCCAGTCTGAAAAAAGCAAAAGAAGAAGGTCTGATTTCCAAATATTAAGAGGAGCATTAACCAATGGGAAAAAAAGCTAAAGGCAATCGGATTCAGGTGATCCTAGAATGCACTGAGCATAAAACCTCAGGACAACCGGGTACATCACGTTACATCACCACCAAGAACCGGAAGAATACTCCGGATCGCATGGAGATGAAAAAGTACAACCCAATTCTTCAAAAAGTAACCGTTCACCGGGAAATTAAATAGTTAGATTATGGCAAAGAAAGTTATTGCTACAATACAAACCGGCAAAGGAAGACACTATGCCAAGGTTATCAGAATGGTGAAGTCACCCAAATCAGGAGCCTACACATTCAAGGAAGAAATGGTTCATAACGACCTGGTAAAGGAATTCTTATCAGAGAAGTAATCCTCAGGTTTCGTTCAACGTATAAAGTGGGGCTTTCATCACCAAAAGTGGAGAAAGCTCTTTTTATTTTAATACCCTTTTTCCGTTATGGGAATATTCAGCTGGTTCTCGGCAGATAAGAAAAAGAACCTTGATGAGGGCCTGGCTCCAACGAAGGAGAGCGTCCTAAAGAAGCTTACCCGCATCATAGCCGGGAAAAGCAAGGTTGATGACGAAGTGCTGGATAATCTTGAAGAGGTTCTTATCTCTTCAGATGTCGGGGTAACAACAACTGTAAGAATAATTGAAAGGATCGAAAAAAGGGCTGCACGTGATAAATACGTCAGCACTTCGGAACTTAACCGGATCCTTAAAGAAGAAATCGGAGCCCTGCTCTCTGAGAATAACTCCGGCGATCAGGATGACCTACCTTTCCCTGAACTTGGCGGCCCTTATGTAATTCTGGTAGTAGGGGTTAACGGTGTAGGGAAAACCACAACCATTGGAAAACTTGCATTTCAATATAAATCAAGAGGCAAAAGTGTACTGCTTGGTGCAGCAGATACTTTCCGTGCCGCCGCAACTGAACAGCTCGAAATATGGGCGCAGCGAGCCGGAGTGCCAATCGTAAAACAAAAAATGGGTGCCGATCCGGCGTCAGTTGCATTCGATACATTGCGTTCGGCTGTCGCACAAAATTCAGATGTAGTAATTATTGATACTGCCGGGCGACTGCATAACAAGATCAGCCTGATGAATGAGCTGACCAAGATACGCAGCGTCATGAAAAAGGTTATTCCGGATGCTCCTCACGAAGTACTGCTGGTGCTTGATGGATCAACAGGTCAGAATGCATTTGAACAGGCAAAGCAGTTTACCGCGGCAACGGAAGTAACAGCTTTAGCTCTCACTAAACTTGACGGTACCGCTAAAGGTGGAGTGGTCATAGGAATCAGTGATCAGTTTAAGATTCCCGTCAGGTATATTGGTATTGGCGAAAAAATTGAAGACCTCCAGGTTTTTAATAAAACTGCCTTCATCGATTCCCTTTTTGGGCCCGATCATGAGAGTTGATATCATAAACCTTGGCTGCTCAAAAAACCTGGTGGATTCAGAGAAGCTTCTGAGCCAGCTGCGTTCACAGGGTATTAAAACAAGGCTCGATCCTACTCGGGTGAATGCAGATGTTCTCGTAATCAACACTTGCGGTTTTATTCTGGATGCCAAAGAGGAATCTGTTAACACCATTTTGGAAGCCATTGAGGCAAAAAAGAACGGGCAGATAAACAAGATATATGCAATGGGCTGCCTCATACAACGATACAGGAACGAATTGGAGCCTGAGATACCTGAAGTTGATGCCTGGTTTGGTGTGGAACAAATCCCTGAGATTGTGGCTTCACTGAATCTAGCATTTAATCCTGAGATCCTGAATCACAGAATTACTTCAACCCCCGCACATTATGCTTATCTGAAAGTATCTGAAGGATGCAGCCGGAAATGTTCTTTTTGCGCTATTCCGGATATCCGTGGGGCTCATGTTTCAAGGAGGATGGAAGATATTCTGGAGGAAGCAACCTTCCTGGCAAAAAAAGGGGTCAAAGAAGTCCTTCTCATTGCTCAGGACCTTTCTTATTATGGAAAAGACCTGTATCATGAAAGCATGTTGGTACCTTTGGTCAGGAACCTCTCTGATATAAAAGGTATTGAGTGGATCAGGCTTCATTATGCCTATCCTGCTAATTTCCCGGCTGGACTTATAGATCTGATGCAATCCAATGAAAAGATCTGTAATTATCTGGATATCCCGTTCCAGCACATCAGCGATAACATGCTGAAAATGATGAACAGGGGGTATGGCAAGAAAGAAACCTGTGAACTCATCGACGAAATCCGTTCAAAAATACCTGATGCGGCGATTCGTACAACCTTTCTTGTTGGCCATCCCGGAGAAACAGACGATGATTTTGATGAATTACTGGAATTCGTCAGACAAACAAGATTTGAAAGGCTTGGGGTGTTCACCTATTCGCCCGAAGAGGGTACCCGATCAGGCGATCTGTTGCCGGATGATGTACCGGAAGACGTTAAACAAGAGAGATATTCCAGGCTCATGGAATTGCAGCAGCAGATTTCGGCCGAAATGAATAATGCACGTATCGGACAAGAATTTCAAGTCATTATCGATCGTACAGATGGTGAATACTACGTTGGCCGTTCAAGATATGACTCGCCTGAAGTGGATAATGAAATTCTCATACCTTTGACTTCAGGTATGGCAAAACATGGCGAATTTCATCAGGTAAGAATAACTAAGGCCGACGATTACGATCTGTTTGCAGATCTTATACAAACTTGAGTATGTATTTATGCGACTTTCAGCAACGTATCCGTTATGGTGAAACCGACCAGATGGGATATGTGTATTATGGCCGATATGCAGAATTTTATGAGATCGGAAGGACTGAAATGATCAGGAAAGTGGGAATGACCTATCGCGACCTGGAAAGCAGAGGAATTATGATGCCTGTCGTGAAGATGGTTTGTAACTATTTCAGACCAATTGCTTATGACGAACTTATCACGATCAGGACCGTGCTCAGAAAACTTCCAACTGCCAGGATTACCTTCCATCATGAAATTCTCAATGAAGCAGGGGAACTGATTAACGAAGGCGAAGTCCATCTTGTTTTCACTGATGCGACCACGCGAAAGCCGATACGTCCCCCAAAAGACCTGATGGAGGCGCTTGCACCCTTCTTCTCAGGGACCGAGGAAAACTAAAATACAAATCACATGAGGAAAATTGCTTTTGCGATTTTATTGATATTGATGCCATTATCAATTTTTGCTCAACGCTTTACAGTCAGGGGAACCATAGAAGACAGTCAAACCGGTGAAAAACTAATCAGCAGTAATGTTTATGAATCATCTTCACTGAAAGGTATTGCCACGAATGCATTTGGCTTTTACAGCCTTACCCTGCCAGCCGGACCCGTAAGTCTCAATTTTTCATATGTCGGTTATCAGACTGTGGTCGTCAATTTTAATCTTAAGAAAGATACACTTATAAATATCCGGCTTATTCCGGCTTTCAAACTTGGTGAGGTGACTATCAGAGCTGATAAGGCTAAGTCAGCCGTTCGAAGCACCCAGATGAGTATGACGGAATTGAGCTCCAAAGAAATCAAGAGCTTGCCAATGCTGCTCGGCGAAGTTGATGTTTTAAAAGCTTTGCAGCTGCTTCCCGGAGTAAAGGGCGGTAACGAGGGTACCAGCGGGATCTATGTAAGGGGTGGGGGGCCCGACCAAAACCTTATCCTTCTTGATGGTGTGCCTGTTTATAATGCGAACCATCTTTTTGGTTTCTTTTCAGTATTTAATCCGGACGCCATCCAAAATGTCAAACTGATCACCGGAGGATTTCCGGCGCGTTACGGGGGGCGACTCTCCTCAGTATTGGATATACGTATGCGCGATGGTAACAACAAGAAATTCAGTGCAGAAGGGAGTGTTGGTATCATTGCCAGCAAGCTTACCATCGAAGGCCCGATAATCAAAGATCGAACCTCTTTTATCGTCTCAGGACGGCGAACTTATATTGATATACTTTCTCAGCCTTTAATCAAAGCAGTAGCAAAGCAAAATGACGGAGGAAACTTTAATGCAGGATATTACTTTTATGACCTTAATGCCAAGTTGAATCATAAATTTTCGGATAAAAGCCGGCTTTTTCTTAGCGCCTATTCAGGCCAGGACAAAGCTTATCTGAATTCAGGTGATGAGGGGGAAGTTCAGGGTACAAAATATGAAACTCAAAGTAATGCAGGGCTTGGCTGGGGTAACCTGACAGCTGCCATCCGGTGGAATTATGTTATTACTCCCAAATTATTTGTCAATACTTCCCTTACTTACAGCAAATATAACTTTATCACCTCCATGCTCGACCAGCAAAAGGACGATAATACCCTGTCGCATAAGTATCAATTTGCATACACTTCAGGTATAACCGACTGGGCAGGGAAAATGGACTTTGAATATCTTCCGGATCCAAACCATACCATTCGATTTGGCTATAATCAGATTTATCACACATTCAAACCCGGAGTAAGCGTTTTATCGCTCAACGAGGGAAGTATCGGGATTGACACCACCTTCGGTAATAAAAATATTTTTGCGCACGAAGGAGCCATTTTCATTGAAGATGACTGGACGATTTCACCGAGGCTGAAGGCCAATATCGGATTGCATTTTTCCGGATTCAAAGTGAGCGACTCTACCTATACCTCTTTGCAGCCCAGAATCTCAGCCAGATATCTTATCAATGAAAAATTGTCGGTTAAAGCTGCATTTACAACGATGAGCCAGTATATTCACCTTCTGACGAATTCAACAATCGGCTTGCCTACAGATCTCTGGCTTCCGGCCACTGAAAGGATTAAACCGGAAAGAGCCGCACAATATGCATTCGGATTGGTTTATGATCCAACTGATGGCATTGAAATAAGCGTGGAAGGTTATTATAAGACGATGAAAAACCTTATTGAGTATAAAGAGGGAGCCAGCTTCTTTTCATTCCAAAATGACTGGCAGGATAAGATTGAAATCGGCGAGGGGAGAGCATATGGCTTCGAAATTCTGGCGAGGAAACAGGCGGGAAAAACTTCAGGCTGGATCGGTTACACCCTTTCCTGGAGTGAACGGAAATTTGAAAATATCAGTTTCGGAGAGTGGTTTCCTTACAGGTACGACCGCCGTCATGATATTTCCATAGTTGTCAATCACAGCCTTACAGACAATATTGATATCGGGGTTACCTGGGTGTATGGTACTGGAAATGCAGTTACCCTTCCGCTGGAGAAATATGCCGGCCAATCCAGTTTCTGGTATGATTTCCAATATTTTAATGGTATCGAGGCTTTCGAAAACAGGAACTCCTACCGGATGCCGGCCTATCACCGCCTGGATTTGGGTATAAACTTTAAAAAGGACACCAAATGGGGCCAAAGAGTTTGGTCATTCGGAGCCTATAATGTTTATAACCGCAAAAATCCTTTCTATCTCCAGTTCTCAAGTCAGATGGTAGATAGCGGTAAAGGGGATCAATCGGTTGTTTATCAAAAGGTGCTGAAACAATACTCCTTGTTTCCACTCATTCCTTCGATCAGTTACAGCTTTAAGATTAAATAATCATGGAGAAGCTAAATTTCTGTTTTCGATTTCTGATAGCTGCATTCATCGCTGTTGGAGGCCTGGCTTCCTGCGAAAAGATTATCGATATAACCATCCCAGATAAAGAGAGGAAAATGGTTATTAATGGACTGATCAGTCCTGAAAAGCCTGTCAGGGTAAATATCAGCAAGAGCCTTTCCATACTTGATTATGATTCAATTATTGCCATTCCAGGAGGCAATGTGCAGCTGTTTCATGGATCTGATCTGATTGGTAAGCTGCAGGAAGAAGCCGGTGGATTCTATTCCCTGCCAGGCTTTACTCCGGAAGTTGGCCAAAGTTACCGTCTTACAGCTACAGTGAACGGTATGCAGGGCGTGGAAGCCGAAGCTGTTTTGCCACCTTTGGTGCCATTTCTTGCTGTTGATACTGCAACCTTTACAACTCAGTGGGGTTCTCAGGAACTTCGGGTGAATGTTAAATTTCAGGATCCATCCGGAACGAGAAATATTTATGGTTTTGGAGTCGATGTTACAACAAGGGAGTATGATTATTCAACCATGACCTTTACTGGCAGGACGGTAACCCGTAGCTCTTATCTGTACACGGATTCAGAAGGACCGGTTAAAGATGAATTTCATAATTTTGAAGGAAAGCTTTATTGTGACGATCTTTTGTTTAATGGTTTAACCAAATCCGTTGAATTCGGGGTATCCGATTATGCCTTTTTTGAATCTGATACAATTTGGCTTACCGTAAAAATGGAGCAGGTTGATCCTTCTTACTATATGTATGCAATCAGCAACGAAGAATATCAAAATGCACATGGAAATCCCTTTTCAGAACCTGTTCAGGTTTTTACTAATGTTAAAGGAGGATATGGCATTTTTGCAGGAATATCAGTAGTTAATTTTCCCCTGACAATAACAGGATTGCGGAAATACTGATTTAATCAGTAAATCTTGTAACAAGATCAGGCGTTATTCGTCTACGTAGTGATGACAGCGCAAGAATTCAACGAAAAGGTAGTTCCGATGAACCGGCAGCTTTACCGGTATGCTTTCCGGTTTCTGGGTAGCCAGGAGGATTCGAAGGACGCAGTTCAGGATGTTTTTGTCAAACTTTGGAATCTGAGATTTGAAATGGTAGCTGTTAATAATATCGAAGCTTTCTCAATCAGGATCATGCGCAATCACTGTCTCGACCGGATTAAGCTTAAAAAGACAGTTAGTATGGATGTTCAGGAGTTTTTTAGTAATCGGCCGGGAAATGAAACAGCACCGGACCGAAGTCTGGAAGTCAGTAATTCTGTTGATATTATAAAAAATGCAATTTGCGAAATGCAGGAACCCCAAAGGTCAATTATCAGAATGAGAGATCTGGAGGGTTATACAAATGAAGAAATAGCAGAAGCTCTCGGTATAGCGGATGGAACAGTTCGCGTAATTTTATCAAGGGGCAGGAATAAGATCAGGCAAGTCCTGGCTAAAATGTATGGATATGAAAACGAGCGAAATAAAAATTTTATTGCAGAAATACTATGAGGGATCGACCACAACCTCTGAAGAGACCGATCTTGAAAAGTACTTTCTAAATAGCCCGGCTGATCCGGAATTTGATGCTGACAGGCTTCATTTCGAGGCCGTTGCTTCGATGCGGGATGAAGATATACCGGTACCTGAGGATCTTGAATTTTCCGTTCTGGAAACTTTGGGTAAGGTACAGAGGCTTCAGTCACGCGGAAACCGCCGGATAATATACGTCTCATTAAGTATTGCTGCAGGACTGCTTCTTATGGTGTCAACTTTTTTATTCATTTCCCGGAGTAATGATTCTCTCTTTGTCACTGATCCTAAAATAGCTTATGCCGAGTCACGCGAAGCTCTTGAAATGGTTTCGAAATACTTTAATCAGGGTACTGCCAAATTATCCGGCCTTGGCAAACTTAATCAGGCTATTGAGCCGTTGAATAAGCTCAATTCATTGGACAAGGCAGCAAAAAGCCTGTCAGAATTTGGTAAATTGAATCAAGGAAAATAATCAGCTATGAAAAAATATTTCATTTTCATTGTAATGTTCTTAATGGCCACCAGCGCTATTGCACAGAATAAGGCCATAGAACAATTATTCAAAAAATATTCTGACATAGATGGCTTTACATCAGTGGTCATCACGAAAAATATGTTTCAGCTTTTTGCCAATGTTGAAAATCCGAAGAATGACGATTTTCTTAGAACAGTAAAAAACCTTGATTTCATAAAGATTCTCTCGGTACACGGTGAAAGTGAAGGCAAGAGTTTTTATAAGGAAATTCTGCCCGCAATACCGGAGAGCCAGTATAAAGAATTAATGACCATCAAGGAGGTAGATAGTCAGGTCAGATTTCTGACTATGGAGAAGGATGGCGTGATTAAGGAACTTATAATGGTCAGTTATGGAAAAGAAGAGAGTTCTTTGATCTGGATGACTGGTATTATCGATATGAAAACAGTGGCTAAGATTGCCGGAAGTATGAATGTTAGTGGTATGGAGAACCTCGAAAAGGCTGGTAAAAAGGAATAAATCGGGTGAGGTTTTCTATTTTTGCTGTGTGAATAGAATCTCATCAGTTGCCATACACAAGTTTTTAGTAATCATACTGCTCGCTCTTTCAGTTAGCGGGCAAGCACAATACTATTCCCTGGGGTCGGATCCGCAATCTGTCAGATGGAGCCAATCCAATGTAAAGGATTTCAAACTGATCTTTCCAGATGATCAGACTGCGATGGCTGACCAATTCAGCAAAGTTTTTTTCGATATTTCCAAGCCGGTAACTGCTTCAATGAAGTCTGATATCAGGAAACTTGCTGTGATTATGCATTCGTATGCATCATTTTCCAATGGTTCTTCGATCTTAGCTCCCAGAAGAATTGAGCTTTTCCCAAAACAGCCGATCGCACTGGAAACCAATGAATTTATTCCACAGCTTGCCATACATGAAACCCGGCATTTTGCACAGATGGAAAGCTTAAATGACGGGTTTACTAAGATTGCCGGGTATTTGCTTGGTGATCAGGCTCAATCCATTGTTCTTGGAATTCATGTACCTAACTGGTTGCTTGAAGGTGATGCGGTGTTGACTGAAACTTTACTGAGCGATGCAGGGCGTGGTCGGATTGCCAGTTTTATGCAACCCTTACGATCAAGGCTGATTGATAATAAAAACCTTGCCTACGATAGAATGCTCTTCGGTTCTTATCGTGAAATCATGCCCACCAATTATCTATACGGATACTTTCTGACGGCTCGCGGAAGGATGTTGACTGATCCTATGGTATGGTCGGATGCATTAAGGAAAATCGGCAAAAATCCATTTAATATCAAGGGAATTTCCGGGTTGACCCGCCCAAAAACCGGCTACAGGTTGTCTAAGCTATACGTTGAGACAATGGCATGGCTTCGTGATTATTGGTCAGACCCAGCCAAGGAAGAGAGAACTGAGCCCTCAATAATGGGTATAAAAACCGATACACTGGAATATGTTAATTATTACTCTCCTCAACCTTATAATAATCAGAGTACTGTTTGTTTAAAAAAATCTTTGGGTGACCTTCCTGCCTTTGTTATCATTGATTCATTGGGGAATGAGACCACCATTGCTCGTCCGGGTGACATCGAGGATGCAGGATATTCCTTTCGTAACGGCAAATTGGTGTGGGCTGAACTGATCCAGGATGCCAGATGGAAGACCCGTTCCTGGTCGGAGATCTATCTTTATGACTGCGCAAAAGGAAAAAAGAAAAGGCTTACTTATCGAAAACGATATTTCTCACCGGTTTTCAGCCCGTCAGGCGACCGAATAGCAGCGATCAATGAACAACCGGATGGTTCCTCTTTTCTTGAAATAATCGATCCATCCAACGGGTGGGTGATTTATTCCATTGCTGATGAAAAGGGTGATCATTATAGCTATCTCAACTGGGGAACAAATCAGGATGAGCTGATTGCCATAACAACCGGACCGGAAGGAAGGAAGCTTTTAATTCTTGATCTTGCCCAAAATCAGCAAAGGGTAATTTTAAATGCGGGTATGGCAGATATTACTTATCCACTTGTCGATGGTGACCAGATCTATTTTGCAGGTCCGGTTGGAACAACGCAGGGACTATACCGAATCGACCGATTTAGCAGAGTAATTCAAATGGTATTCGGACATAGACAAGGAATTAACTACTTGAGCTCCAACGGGTATGATTTGTTTTTCTCGGTTTATTCTTCTAATGGCTACCGCCCGGCAAAAGTTTCGTTTAACTGTTTATCGGGAACTCTTGTCAACCAGATTGCTCAACTTGAGGAGCCGGTTACAAAAACTATCCAGCGAGCTGAGGGGGAGTTCCCAATTGTTTATTCTGATACTATTCATCAATTTGTTAAAGAGCCTTATAATAAATTTTCCCATTTACTCAGGTTGCATTCCTGGTCACCGGTTTTTATAAATCCTGATTCCTACCAGATTAGCCCTGGGATGGTTATGATGTCGCAAAACGACCTGAGCACATTGACCTGCTGGGCTGGTTATCAGTTTAATAAACCGGATTTATCGCATAACATGGTTGCCTCATTTCGGTATACCGGATTGTTCCCATCACTGGAAATGGATTTCAGCAGGAAATACCTGAATTTAGCCCGGATAACTGATAGGCCGGGACAGGATTTCATCCCATATCAGCAATTCATAAAAATTGGGGCAGGATTGCCGCTTAGCTTTTCTTCAGGCGCGTGGTACAAGAAGATCGAGCCTTCCCTGTTTTTTCAGCAGATTGGTTACCTGCAGGACCGGAAAACGGAATTTAACCGCTCTGCATATATGGTTGGATTTTCACTCTCAGGTGCTATTCTAAGAAATACCAGCTATCGCGATTTGTTTCCACGATGGGGGATGTCGATGAATCTTAGCTTGTTTAAGGCATTCACAAAAACAAAACGGGTAAATAATATGACAAGCCGGATCGTATTGTATTTGCCTGGTTTATTGCCAAACAGCAGTATTCGTGTGCTCAATTCAATTAGCATGGTTGGACTGCATCAGTTTTACAGTCTTATTCAGGATTATCCCCGAGGTAGATTTACCCTGATGTCGAACTATTGCTATAATTTTAAGTTTGATTATGCCCTTCCGATTGCCTATCCTGATTATTCCCTTAGCTGGCTGATATACATCAAAAGGATTAAGGCAGATCTCTTTTTTGATGCGGGAACTCCCTTATATGAAAAAAACTGGTTTTCATCAACAGGATTCGACCTGACGATTGATTACCATTTGCTTCGAATCGGAATCCTGCTTGAATCCGGCATCCGGGCAATGTATTTTCCGACAGTCGGTAAAATCGGCGCTGAATTTCTTTTCTCCTTTTCGGTAAAATGATCAGCCTCTCTTCATTTCAATGAGGGTAATCTCGGGCCAGATTCCCACACGGCCGGGAAATGCAAGACATCCCAGCCCCCGGTTAACATAAAGGTATTGATTGTCTGACTTATATAATCCTGCCCAGTACTTATAAAGGAGTTGCACAGGGCTGACTTTAAAATTCCCAACTTCAATGCCGAACTGAAAACCATGGGTATGTCCTGATAATGTTAATGGAATGCGGGTTATTTCGTTCACTTCTTTAACCCAATGATCGGGGTTGTGTGATAACAGAACAACGAAATCTTCTTCAGGAATTCCAGTCATAGCCAATTTAAGATCCCCGTATTGCTTGAAAGGCGGAAGTCCCCAGTTTTCAACGCCAACAATATGAATACGTTCTCCATTTCTCTCAATCGAAATATTTTCATTGCGAAGTACCTTGAAACCCATTTCTTCCTCTTGCCTGATGATGGCATCAAAATTCGCCTTTTTTGCAGCTTTCGTTGGCCACTTTGAGTAGTCACCGTAATCGTGATTTCCAAGGATGGCAAACTTCCCAAGGGGAGCCTTCATGGAGGCAAAAATGGAGGTCCAACCGTTCATTTCGGAGGCAAAATTGTTAACCATGTCACCGGTAAAGACCAGTAAATCAGGTTTTATGTCCTCAATGATTCCGACAACCTCTTTCATTTTTTCCTCATTTCCGTAAAATCCTCCAAGATGAGCGTCAGAAAGCTGGACAATTCTTAGCCCATGAAATGCCTGAGGCAGATCAGGGAATCTTATCTCGGAATGATGAACAGTAAAACGGAATCGTCCCCATCCAATTCCATGGAAAACACCAAGAAAAGGCAATGCTGCAACAATGACTCCGGCTTTCCGGATAAAATCTCGACGGCTCACCAAAGAGTCGAATGTTGGCGGCGGCTCTTTAAAATTCTTCTTCTGGAATATTTTCTGTAACCCTTTTGTCAGGTCTTCAAATCCTTCAAAAATGATGTACACCAGCTTAAAGACCGTAAAAGCAACGAAAATGCCGTTGAACCACAATAAGCGGAGATATCTTGCCAGAAGTTCAGGTGCCTTTTGATAATTCAAATAAAAGAATACAAAAAGCGTGATCAGAAGGATGGAATGGATAAAATAAACAGTAGTTGCCGTGATCCTGAATTTTCGCGATCTTCTGCTGAACAGGGCGATCAACCCCTTGTAGGTATACAGGTCTATCAGCAAGAGTACAGGAATGATCAGAATAATAGATTGGAATGAACGCATTCAGAAAACCGGTTAATGGAACATTTTAAAGAGAATTCCGTAATATAACAATATCAGCCCTTCTTTGTTTTCGGGGTGCAAAATTAGTCGTTTTAATTGAATTCCAATAGAATTCGCAAAACCAATTGCCATGGAAAACTTACTAATCAAGTATTTTGAAGCCCGGATCAAAAACGAATCTGACAGTAGGGAGCCGGGACCGGTAATTACCATTTCGAGGGAATACGGATGCCCTTCAAAAATTCTCGCCGGAATTCTGGCTGATAAAATTAATGCGGTTAATCAGGAAATGGTCTCGCATCCTCACAAATGGAAATGGATAGGAAAGGAGCTTATTGAAGAAGCTGCTAGAGACCTTAAGGTTGATCCACAGAATATCAACCACATTTTCAATTATCAGGAACGCTCGATTGTGGATGATATTCTTGCTTCAACCAAGAAGGATGGTTATGTATCGGATCACGCCATTAAGAAATCGATAGGAAAAGTG
>CAIXHD010000242.1 GCA_903919065.1 uncultured Bacteroidota bacterium | reverse complement strand
TTTTTGTTCCTCATCAGGTGGACCGGATGATCGAAATGATGGGTGGCCCGAAAATATTTATCAGGCACCTCGATTCCCTTTTTACGATGAAGCTTGACGATTCCTTCTTTGCTGAAACCGAAGATATCACGCGTGACGGGTTGATTGGGAATTACGTGCATGGCAATGAGCCGGGACATCATATTCCCTACTTGTATAACTGGGCCGGGGCTCCGAAAAAAACACAGGAACGGGTTAGGATGATCATGGAAACGATGTATCACGATGCACCGGACGGACTGTGCGGCAATGATGATGCCGGCCAGATGTCGGCCTGGTATGTATTCAGCGCTCTCGGATTTTACCCGGTTTGCCCCGGATCAGATCAGTATTCTATCGGAAGTCCAATGATAAAAACGGCCAAACTGACCTTGGAAAACGGTAAAACACTTGAAATAGAGGCAGTTAATCAGTCGGCTGAAAACATTCATGTAACAAAAGTAACGGTCAACGGAATTAATATCAGGCGAAACTATCTGACACACAAAGAATTAATGGAAGGTGGCAAGATAATCTTTGTGATGGGAAAATAGTTGTTGATAATTTAAAAAATCATTAAATTAATCAGCTGTAAATCTACCCCTTATGAAACCATCAAAAATCATCCTTGCATTTGTCATTTGCGGACTGGGTATAGCGCAGGGCGCAGCCTTCGGTCAAAAATCCAGTTCCGTTTTTTATTATCCGGTCAAATCTGCCTTTATTGAATATGCGCATACGGGATCGGCAACTGGCACGGAAACCTGGTACATGGATAACAACGGAAAGCTATCAGCACGTTATACGGAGCTGACAGAAAAATCTTTCGGTACCACCACAAAAACCAGCCAGGTGGTGATTCAGAAGGACTCCGTTTTTTACACGATTAATCTGATCGAGAGGACCGGACTGAAACAAACGGTACATATCGACCAGGCTGACATTGATAAATGGGGTAAAAATCCCGAGGAGGCCTGGACAAACATGGGCTTTAAGAAAGTGGGCGACGAAACCATCCTTGGAAAGCCTTGTCAAATCTGGGAAGGCATGTCCACCAAATCATGGATCTGGCAGAACTTCGTTTTAAAAACTCAGGTCGATCTTTTCGGCAAGAGCACCGTTGAGGCCACAAAGATCGATATTGGCGGAGCCATTGATAAATCAAAATTCGAGATTCCGGCAGATATCAAAATGGAAGAATCGGTTATCAATGCCAACGATCCGGTTTTCGACAGTATCGGCAAAGGAATAGAAAGAGGCATGAAGGACCTGAAGGAAATGTTTGGCCCGAAGAAGAAAAAATAATAGAAATTGAATCATTTGACACGGTTATTTTGCTTGCTGGTCTTTTTGCTGATCCTGCCATTTTACTCTTTTTCCCAGACCAAAGAAGGGGTTTCCGTACGATCCACCTCTCTGGTGATGCGCTCTGTGGACGGTGACCGGCAGGTTTGTGTTGCTGAGATCAACATTCCTGTGGAGGGGGCCTGCACGCTGGAGGTAGCAATTCCCGGCAAACCATTGATAAAAATGGCGGAGCCTCCGCTAAAGCAAAAAATAACTTTCACCGTTCCGGTTCTGGATATTGAAACGCCGGTTACCATGCGTATCAGGCAATCCGGAAAAATAATTTCAGAATCAAAATCCACTATCAAACCTCCGAAGAAGTGGACTGTTTATGACGTTCAGGTATCTCATCACGATCTTGGCTATGCCGATTATTATCACATGATGCGGCGCGACGTGAGAGAATGGGGCATTGAGCTTGCGCTTGAAAATTGCCGGCTCACTGACAGCTGGCCAAAAGAGAGCCGTTTTCACTGGACCGTGGAAACCAGTGAACCGATGACCGGATTTTTGCAGTATCAGCCCGACAGCGTGATTGCAGAGCTTACACGCAGGATAAAAGAGGGGCGTATCGAGCTCGGCGGACTCCATAATTCAGTTTCTACCGAGCATATGAGTTATGAAGTGCTGGCACGTGCATTTTATACTCCGAATCGATACATTGTTGACTGGATGGGCATACCGCCATCAAAAACCGCTCTGGATACTGATGTTGTGGGGTTTGTAAGATCACTGCCTCTCTATACCAAGGAGGCCGATATACCCTACTTCATGATGGGAATAAATTCAACGGTAGTGGCTTTCGACCAGGCATACCGGGATGCCGCTTATTATTGGAAGGCACAGGATAACGATCCGAAGATGACCTTGTTCAAAACCTGGCCTTACTATTCTCCCGACCGGCTTGTCGCATATAATTCAGCGGAAATATCCGCCCTGCTCGACCGCTATGAGTCGAGGACAGATTACCCTTACGGATGCATTTTATCGGAGGACAGTTATGATTTTGGCTTGCCGGAGATGACGAATGTAGAGAAGATAAAATCATGGAATGCAAAATATTCCAATCCGGTTTTGGTTTCCTCCACGATGTCGATGTTTTTCGATGACATGGTTTCCCAAAAGAATCTTAAAGAATTTACCGTTTACGACAAAGATGCGCCCAATGCCTGGGCCGATGAGGATCTGGCGGATGCAAGTCTGGAAAGCGACGCCCGTTACCTCGGCTACCGTATTCCCGCTGTGGAAAAGCTGGCTGCGATGGTTACGGTTACCAATGGCGGGAAATATCCGTGGAGCGATCTTTATCAGGCCTATAACAGGTTGCTGATGTATCATGAGCATACTGACGGCGCCTACGCAGAGGGCCCGATTTATGTGCCACCGTCGCTGAAAGACAGTACAGCAGCTAATGCCAATTACTACGAAGTGGAACAGGGCATGCACCGGTCGCTGGTGAGTGAAAGCCGGGAATATCTCGAGAGTGCAGAAAAGGAGGCATTTGGCTCACTGAAAAAGCTCATATCTACCGGTAAAGAAACTACGCTTGCCGTTTACAATCCACTGAATTATGTACGCACAGACGTGGTGACCTTCAATGCGCCGGGCGGCGAGGGAGGGTGGCAGCTGTACGACAATACCACCGGCCGGGCGGTGGCCTGCCAGAAATGGCCCGATGGAACACTGATGTTTGTGGCCACCGATGTGCCTCAATCCGGGTACAAAACTTACTCGTTCCGGCCCGATCCGAAAGCTTTTCCGATAGCCGCTCAGCCAATGGCCGGCGATGGAATACTTGAGAATAAGTACTACCGGCTGGTGTTTGATCCGAAGACCGGGGGGATAAAAAGCATTACCGATAAAGAGCTGGGCCGCGAGCTCATCGACCAAACAGCACCATCGTCATTCAACGAATATCTTTATCAGCGCTTCGAAACAACCCGACACTCCGTGGCCCCGGTATCATACACTCCCCAAAAAGCGGAGCTGAAAGGCTTCCGTGGAAATCTGGCTTCCATGATGGTCTCCACCGTTAAGGCTGTCGGGTGCGAATTAATTACTCAAAAAGTCATACTTTATAATAACATTAAACGGGTAGATTTTCTACTCAATATTAATAAGTCTCCTTCCGGCCGAAGCCTGAATGATTTCCGTCAGGGGAATGCAAAAAATAAAGAAGCTCTCTTCTATTGCTTACCCTTCTCGGTACCTGATTTCACCATTCATCATGAGCTTCCGGGTGCTGTAGTGCAACCAATAACTGATCAGTTCAATGGCTCGGCCACCGATTATTATGGCATTCAGCATTTCACTGATCTGTCAAATAAAAATTTCGGGATAACTCTGGCAACCGTCGATGCTCCGCTGGTGGAATACGGCAGGCCCAGGGCGGCCGAATGGGGCAAGCCCGACGGGTATGAGCATATCATGAAAAAATCGGAAAACAGCCGGGTTTACCTGTATCTGCTAAACAATATGTTCTTTACAAATATCCGGATGAGCCAGCCCGGACCGATGAGTTTTCGCTGGTCGGTCAGAAGTCACGCGGGGAATTGGAAAACCGGCGGAGCGTCGCGTTTTGGATGGGAGACTTCACATCCGCTTGAAGCCCTGATGCTGCCGGCCGGAAACCCGGGAAAATTGCCGGCAAGTCGTTATTCTTTCCTGAGCATCGACCGCGAAAATATCACCTGCACGACTATAAAACCGGCCGAAGCCAACGGAACAGGAATCATCTGCCGCTTTTTTGAACTTAAAGGCGAAAAAACCACCGTGAATATCGATTTACATTTTATCGGTAAAATTCAGAAAGCCAACGAAACCAACCTGGTGGAGGCCGACCGGAATATTCCGGTAATGGTTACAGGGAACAACAGGATTACGCTAACCATTCCGCCGCATGGCATCCGGACGGTAAGGATTATTCCATTGGAAATTCCGGTTGGGCAAATTACGGCTGCTACAGCTGAAGCATTATCCGACAGGCAAATTCAGCTCCAATGGGCCAAGCCGGAAATAGGTTCAGAGGAGGTGGCATTTTACCGGATTTACCGAGGCAGGGATAAAGATTTCATTGCCGACCTGCGTCACCTGGCAGGCTCCACCGGACAAACATCCTTCACCGATCAGCCAGTGTTGAATTTCGGAGGCTGGATAAATAATTATGTTGAGCCTGGTACGCGTTACTTTTACCGCATTTGCCCAGTGAGCAAGAGTAACATTCAGGGGCCGGTATCCGAAATCATTGAAGCTGTTACGTTTGCTTCGAAACAAAAAGACCTGGCACCGGCAAAAGTTGAGGGGCTGCACGTTGTTCATGTAAGTCCGATCACAAATGACAATTATCTGTGTCTGTTTTTCTATTCAAATATCGAAAGCGATGTTGTCCGGTATCAAATTTATCGAAGCAAAAAGTCCGGTTTTCTGCCAGCTACAGAGAACCTGACCGGGGAGATCGATGTAAATCAGACGATCAGGCATACCACTCCGCACGGATTCAATTCTGTGGAACGCCATTTATCTGAATTCATACAACAAATGTATGCTGATGAGAGTGTTGAGCCAAATACCGACTACTATTACAGGGTTTGCGCCGTCGATCGGGGAGGTAATCTGGGAGAATTCTCAGATGAAGTAACCGGAAAGGCGGTTCTGAGTCGTCTCACCATCGATGGAAACCGCTTCTTCTTTACCGGTGGATCAACGGTAACCATAAAGCCCGAATTCCAGGATGGCACTGAAGTTCATTACACGCTCGATGGAAATGTGCCAACCAGATCGGCCCCGAGATACAGCAGCCCACTTACCATCGCAAAGCCCTCAAAACTGCAGGCTGCAGTTTTTTATCCCGGATCCGACCAACCGGCTGCTATGGCCGAAGCCTCATTTTCCGAGGTCATTTACCCTGCTCCAAAATACAACACCAACTACGGTGCCCGATGGGCCGGAACCGGTAAATTCAACCTGGTCGACGGGCAGCGGGGACAATCGTGGAACGATGGGTGCTGGCAGGGTTTCGAAGCTGACAACCTTGATGTGATCATCGACCTTGGCAAGCCCACGGAAATCAGTGAAGTTTCCCTCGGAACCATCCAATTTCTTGCTTCCTGGATATTCCTGCCTGTCGAGGTTGATTTCTCTCTTTCCACTGATGGAATTAATTACAAATTCGCTGGTAAAGAAGCTGCCGATCCAGCTCTGGCGAGGGATGAGGATGTTATCCGTCAATACACCGTCCGCTTTGATAAACAAATGGTCAGATATATTCATGTAGTGGCCATAAACAAGGCGGTCTGCCCCGAGTGGCATCTGGGTGCCGGAGGAAAAGCCTGGATATTTGCAGATGAGGTCACTGTAAAATAGAAGGAAGAGATTCGTAGA
>CAIXHD010000241.1 GCA_903919065.1 uncultured Bacteroidota bacterium | reverse complement strand
GCCGGTTCTGGTGGAAACATATGAAGGATGCATATCCACTGCAAGCAGGGACGGCCTTATCCTGAAAAGTTTGAGTAAACGGGCAATGGTGCTTTCGTAGAATAATGCAGTTTCAAGGTTCTGCAGATCACCAATGTGCTGGCTCAGGAAGGCCTTGTGTCCTTTTCCTGAACAGAAACAATTCGTCAGCTCGGCTCCGAAAGCCACGATCCCTTCTGTATTTAATGCAGTTCTGACAGGGGAGGGGGCATATCCACGTGAACGGCGGAATACCCTTTCTTTTTCCCCGATCACTCTCACCACTGAATCATCCGTCCGATTGAAGATATCGCGATTATGAAGAACAATAGCATCCACCAGGGGAGAGAAATCCTTGAGTGCGATCTGGTTATCAATTAATATCGGCTCGCTGCTGAAATTTCCGCTGGTTAATACGATGGCATGGGTCTTTAATTTCCGGAAGAGCAGGTGATGTATTGGGAGATAGGGCAGCATGACCCCGATCAGGTTTAATCCGGCATTTAAGTTTTGTGCCAGTTCAGGTGAAGGGGTTTTCTTCTTCTTATTCAGTAAAACAATCGGTCTGCGCCAGGATAACAGGGATTGCTTTTCAATTTCACTGATTTCAGCATATTCATAAAGTGTTTCCAGGTCACGGAACAGGATAGCAAAGGGTTTTCCTTCACGGTTTTTCAGTTCCCGCAAACGAGCTACGCTGCCTTCATTAAAAGCATCGCAGGCAAGATGCATTCCGCCGAGTCCTTTCATCAGCACGATTCCACCTTTGTCGAGGGTTTGCGAAACCTGAAGGATGAGCTGATCGATATCGGCATTTAGCTCAATATTATTGGCAAATAGCTGATAGTGAGGACCACAGAGATTGCAGGCCGTGGGCTGTGCATGAAATCTCCGGTCAGTGACGGTTTCATATTCTTTCCGGCAATCGGGGCACATTTCAAACGGGCTCATGGTGGTTTGCGACCGGTCGTATGGAAGGTCGCTGATAATAGTAAACCGCGGTCCGCAGTTGGTGCAATTAACAAAAGCATAATCCAGTCGGAATCCCGGTTTGTCCATATCCTCCAGACAGGCATCGCAAACAGCAATATCCGGGCTGATCTCGGTAATTTCATCAGATAGGTTATGGCTGCTCAGTATGCTGAATTCCGGGTAAAAGGCCGGTTCCACTTCCTTAACGGCAATCTCTTCAATCATGGCTGCCGGTGGAACTTCCTCTTTTAACGATATCAAAAACTGATTGATGTTCTCCGGGGTACCCGTGACCATTATCTTAACGTTTTCATTGGTGTTCTGCACCCATCCCAAAAGTTCATGCCTGATGGCAATCCTGTAAATGAACGGGCGGAATCCGACTCCCTGCACCAGCCCGCTTACCAATATATGTACCGTTTTATGAACCAAAATGGATAACATATTTATTTATTTAAAAGTATACATATTTCTGCATACATTTGGCTGACAAACCTCATTATGCTAACATTCCTGACCGGATTTGCTGCCAGTATTGCTCACGTTGCCACGGGACCTGATCATCTTGCCGCAGTTACTCCATTGGCTATCGACAGCCGCAAAAAATCATGGTTTATTGGCCTTTCCTGGGGCTTTGGGCACACGGTGGGGATGTTGCTCATAGGGCTCCTGTTCGTTTTGTTTAAGGAATTTATTCCTGTCGATGCGATAGCGGCATACAGCGACCGGGCCGTTGGGATTTTGCTTATTTGCATCGGAACCTGGGCGGGGATCAGGATATTTCTGAAACACCGGCATGGAAACCTTCCCCACGGACATTTTCATACCAAGCCCTATCTGTATACGCATATTCATAAACATACCCATTCACCCGGACCGGTATTCAATATCAATCATACTCACGACCATGATCATCCGCACACTCATGTCCATTATCCGGCTAAAAATGTCAGTATTACCAAAAATGCACTGACCGCTTTCTCCATTGGGATATTGCATGGTTTCGCGGGATTCAGCCACCTGTTTGCTCTTTTGCCGTCTCTGGCCCTGCCAACAGTCACAGCTTCGGTTGTTTATATTGCAGCTTTTGCCTCCGGCACCATTCTTACCATGGTGGTTTTTGCCGGTATCCTGGGCATAGTGGCACACAAATCCGCTTCAAAGGAAAAGCAGACCTTCCTGAAGTGGTTCTCTGTTTCAGGGGCTGTTTTGGCTGTTTTTATTGGAATTCTCTGGATAATCCATCCGGTTTAGATCTCCTGTTAATTACTTATTTTTGTTTCAGGTCACTGAACCGCTTAATTATTCAAGTCAGGACCGGAATCATTATGAAAACTGCCTCAATTGAACTTTTGCTTACCCTTGTCATTGTATTGGTGATATCAGGTGGATGTAAGCCTGAAAATCAGGTTCCTTCAAAAACCATTAAAATTGGCGTTCTTCTTGGATTTACCGGAACCGGAAGCCAGAATGCCATCGAGACTAAAGCTGCACTTGATATCGGTTTGCAGGACGCGAACGATTATATCCTGAGAAATGGGATAGATGCTACGGTTGAACTGTACTTTGAGGACACAAAATCCGATACCACAGAGGCAAAAGTCAAAGCGCAGTTACTTATCGATAAAGGGGTTTCATTGATAATCGGTCCGTATACCAGTGCCGAAGCCAGGGCAGTAAAAGCTATCGCGGATGCGAAAAATATTTTGCTGGTTACCCATTCGGCAGTTTCTACTTCACTGGCCATCGCCGGTGATAACCTGCTTCGCTTTGCCCCGAGTGATTCATATCAGGCCGAAGCATTAAACGCCATGTTGACCGCCGATACCATTAAGGCGATTATTCCGGTGGTGAGAAATGATCTGTGGAGTAATTCGCTGATCGCTGCCACCACGAGCGGTTTCGAACTGAATGGAGGCACGGTGATCTCGAAACAGACATTTGAACCGGGAACCGTTGATTTTTCTACCATAATTGCCGCTGTCAAAAGTGGATTGGACCAGGGTGAACAAAGGTATGGGGCAGGGCGGACCGCTATCTATCTTATATCCTATGGAGATGGAACCGGCTTTATAGAAGCTCTCAGTCAGTCTGGATTAACCAAGGCAGTCAGGATTTACGGGGCATCAGCCTTTGCGCAGAGTACCTTGCTGACAGCTAATGCTGCAGCTGCCGGATTTGCTCAAAAGTGCCTGCTTCAATGTCCTGTTTTTGGTTTCGATGAGGCTGCGTCTAATATATATGAGCCTTTACAGGCCCGCATAACAGGTACAATAGGTTATAATGCAAGTATTTATGCCCTTGCGGCGTATGATATTCTACGGACAGCTGTTATTGCCAGGCTTACACAGGAATCAGACCCTGAATTTGCCACGTTTAAAGCTCATTTTATTGAAACCGCTGCCAGTTATTATGGTGCAACCGGACGCACCGAACTCAATGAATATGGTGATCGAAAGCACGTTACCTATGATTTTTGGACGGTGAATTATGCAAACAGTAAATACATCTGGCAATTATCTGCCAAATACAATACCACCGATCAAACGTTGAGAAGAATCCGCCTTACTTCTGGTGGATTATGATTGGTTTTAACGCCGGTGCCTTTTTAAAGTGATAATTAAAGTAGATCCATTTTCCGGAGGAAAATTTCCGGTAGGTTGGGGAACCTTTAGCACCGGCAAAATCAAGGGCAATCCAGTGCATAAATTTAGGAACAAGAGCTTTAACCAGATATCGGCGGCGGTGGTCATCCAATTCAAGAGCTTTCACTACCTGGGGTGTAACATCATCGTTACCAATAATTTCGAGGCCTGATCCACCAAAGTGGTTCATAAGTACGGGCATTTTATCCTTGCCCCGAAAGTCGGTAAGCAGAAAAACACCGTCAGGTTTAAGCAATCGCTTGACCTCGCTGAGAAAAAGGTTTAGATCTTCATAGCGGTGACTCGATTCAACGTTGATAATAACATCGAATGAATTATCTGGCAGTGGCACATTCTGAGCATTGCCCTGAATAAATTTTAATCCAGGCTTACTCCAGTGCTTATTGCAAAATTCAACTGCTGTTGGATCAAGATCTACACCGGTTGCCGAGGATGGATGAAGAAGTTTGGTCAGAAAGGCCAATCCACCTCCACGCCCGCAACCAATTTCCAGGATATCCTTGTTTTGCAGGTCATGGGGCTTTACCAGCTGATGGTATAACTGAATCGGGAAACGGTTTGGCTCATCATTGGCATTCAGCGGCATATTATGAGTGTCGTCAGCAAACCCATAATTCATGAAAACAACCTCGGCCTTCTTATCTGCATTATTAACGAAACGGTACCATCTGCGGAAAAAACCTTCAACAAATAGATCAATAACGAACTTTCGGATTGTTCTCATAAAGCACTGGAATAAGATTAAAGTTGCCGACTTCGGGGCCAATAATAAGGGAATATTTTGACAATAAGGAATTTTCGACCTGTTAATTGACCAACGGAGGGTGGAAAACAGGCGTGAAATCACTTTCGGGAATCAATCTGCGGCAG
>CAIXHD010000240.1 GCA_903919065.1 uncultured Bacteroidota bacterium | reverse complement strand
GGCCGGCTTCATGCTCTTTTAAGACCTTCAGAATCTGGGTCTCACTGAATCTAGTTGCTTTCATAGTTTACAGATTAAAAGTAAATCTTTTTGTCTACTTATAAACTGTCCTATTTTTAGGGAAGGCTACATTTTTAGGGAAGGCTACACAATCAGTAAATGAACAGCCCCAATCCTAAAGGTATTCTCACATTAACACTGTATTCACCTTGGCTCCCGTTCCTATTTCAACCTGTATTTCATTCCTTACTCACCCGTTGTACGGTAAATATTCAGAGTAAGTTCGTCATTTGAAGAATTATAATTATTATGTTCTTTATCAATTGACAATTTTGCTCACAACATCTATTGAGAAAAATTTTCGATTAGGATCTTGAAGGGTAAACTTCAAAGTTATCTGTTATCTCAAATGAAATTCCAAATTGGTTTGAATTACTTGGTTTTTCAATGAGGGAAGCGAAAACATCAAGAGCAGATGATTCAATACTAGGCTTATGCAAACGATTCGGGTTGGTTAAGTGTGGTTCATAACCATATTTCCTCAAATCTGCTAACGTTTTTATTGACGGATGTCCGTATCCATTTCTCCCAACGCTAATTACAATATGTGTAGGCTTTAGACGGGGCTTAGTGTTCCAAAAAGCCCGATAATAATTTAATGACGAACCGTGATGAGGGAGTTGCCCTAATAACAAAGTCTGGTCATCAAAAAAACTCTTGCCATCAATACCGATACGCTTTTGAACATCCTTTTCTACATCAGAAGTTAATAAGAAATAATGACCATCTTTTCTTACTTGGATCACTGAACTTAACCAGTTTGCTAAAGGATTGTTCTCGGGGTCTTCTTCCAAATTAGAAACCTGATAACCCGTTAAAAATTTCTCTTGTTCACTAGAGGTTGGTGAATGTAGGACCATAGTCCAATCACAATCAGGTATAGCGAACTCAGTTGTAGCAGGCCAATGAGATGAAATAAGGTATGAGTAATCTGTTTCCGTCTCTTCTTGTAGTTTAGTGCCTAATTCAAAAAATTTCTGTAAGAGGCGGTTTGGATTTATACCGTTAACACAAAACTGAAGATAGTCAAGACTTAAAAAACCTGCGTGTTTTATTGCTTGAATTTTAATACCTTCTTCGATGCAATACTTCAAAAGTTCAGGCAATCCGGAAAAATGATCAGTATGAGGATGAGACAAAATGATCAAGTCAATTATCTTATAATCGAACTTTTTTAACCATTCGATGGTTTTATTTCTATCCAAATATTGATGACAATCAATAATACAGATATGGGGTCTATCCTTAGACCATTCTAAAATAATTGAATCCCCCTGACCAACATCTAAAAATGTTACCTTCATTTAAAAGCGGTTGGTTTTCCAAGCTTTCGGATATCGAAGTCCTTCCAGATCTCCCTAATTGAAAAAATCTCCGGATCAAACATTCCATATCCATTATAAATGTCAATCTTAATAGAACCAGGTTTTAGCTTGATTTTAATATACACCAAGAAGCCTTCGGTCAAATTGTCTATTAAATTAAAGAGAATTCTTGGGAAAGATCTGCTTTCAAAGTATTTCGAAGATGGGCTTAAACAACACTCTACGACAACATTCTCGGTATTAAAGCTTAAAACTTTACCCTGAAATTCTAAGACTTTGTCCCAGTTCTCATTTAAGATAGCACCATTCTTAATCCTTTTTATAAAATCCGGATTAGCTTGACCGCCATAATCTTCTTTGCTATCGTCTTGTATAAATGGGAGTTTGGCATTAAAATTCTTTAATGATTTTCTATCTAATGTCCAATCGAGATCCTCCTTTTGAATAACAATATTTTTACGACTAACTTCTTCATTCTCCAAGAAAGATTTGAGACCAATGAAAGTATCCTTGCTCCAGAGTGAAAATCCAGTTTCTTTGTTTTTGCATTCTATTGCATTCGATTCCATAACTCATTCTTTTTTAACATCAGAAGATCAAAATTTTTTTTAAAAATCTGGTAATCGAAAGATGAACTAGCATCCAGAATGGTTAAAAGAAACATAAATCCATTACCATCAGCTAAATCTTGAGATTTCCATTTTGGGACAATAGAACGCTTTTCAAGGTCAGCTGTCCCAAAATAGGGACCAATTTCCAGCTTGATTTGCCTACTCAGATTTTTATACTCTAATATCAAAGCTAAATCATCAAGGTCTTCTTGTAATCCGCTAAACTGAAAGTCAAATTTGGAATTAAACTTTTCCAAAAGGTCACTTCTATTAATATCAGGAATTATAGCAACAGTTGGAAGATAGAGGACGTGGTTAAGTACCTGACCAAAGCTATCGAGTTTTTTTAGGGTATTTAGAATTGGAAGGTACAATCCTTCAATCGGATTACCACTTTCTGTTAAAGATCCCAAATTGGCTTCGTATTTGAAAATTAACCTATCCCACGAAGCGTGGATCTCATACTTTGAATCTACGAATTCGAAGGTCAGCATCTCATCCGGTTTATCAGCTTTAATTATTGTAACCTTTTCGGCAGCCTTACTAAAAGGTGCAAGGTGGGTCCTGCCAACCCTACTGAAATCAAGAATGCCCTTAAGGCGAGTCTCAAGCTGGAAAAATGGTTGGTATTCTATCATATCAAGAGAACTTAATGCTAACTAAACAAAGTTGATTGGAACAAAGTTCATTCTGGCCAATTTATAAATCAGATAAAGGTATTAAAAAAGATTTATCCAAATCAAACTCAAATGATAGTTTCAATAAGGTGAGTTTTATAAATCATTCAACATCATAACATTGATCCATTGATATTCAGACAACAACAGCATAGTAAACCAGTACTATCAAAAGTATCACAGGCAAAACGACACAAATAATGACCGAGGCAATCGTATAATTCCAACCGAGCCGAGTAAACGAGCTTAAAAAGGATACTGATTTGTCAAACAAACGGTTAGCGAATCGGTTGAAATTCGGAACAAAGATTAGAAGCAGGCCCCATACCACAAGGTAACTTATTGAAAACAAGAATCTTTTAAACATGCAATCAACCAGAACAAAGTATATCTCTGGGATGACGAAGTAATAGACGACAATATTAACTTCTTGGTAGGTCCGGCCACTTACCTTCGCCATCCACATGAGCAAGGAATAGACAAGTTGGAAAATGGCGTTCATTTGCAAGGCTTCAGATTCTGGTCAAAGTATGGCATTGAAAGGCTTAAAGTTAGTCCTTTTCAACGAAGAAGCTGACCATTTCCATCGAGGTTAACACCCCCCCTTAGAATATGGAAATGGTTAGGACCCCCACCTCGGTTTGATAGATTGGTGATACCCCCCCCAATCTTCTGTAGGACCCACAGACATCCGTAATACGTCTTCCTCACCCCCTCTAATCTGTACTGGGGCAACACCCCCGGCCTATAAATCATTCATTACAAATTAAAACTTTCTATTATGGTACAGATTGTAAACTTTGTTGTAAGACAGAATTCCAGAGGGGAAGCCTTCTATGCGCTTATCCTCCAGAGTGGTATTGAAATGGTAAAATCAAACACAACCGGCAGGTATTATGCAACCGCCAAACAAGCCAGTGTTACGTCAACTTTTGAAGAAGAACAATGCCGCAGACTAATCGGCACAGAAATTCCAGGCTCAATTAAAAGAGTTGCATGCGAACCCAGAGAATTCACTGTTCCCGAAACTGGAGAAGTCATTACAATTTCCAATCGTTGGGAGTATGCCAAGGAAGGTGAAACATTGGAAGAAAACGTATTTCATGGAGAGGTGGCTGGCAAACCTGAAAAACAGGTAGCAGTTCAATTCTGAGAGTGAGGGGAAGCTTCGGTTTCCCCTTTAATCGATCTCATTAATCACTACCTTTATAAATCTTAAAAACCACTCCATGGGAATCATCGGTTGGATTTTAGTAATCCTTGTGATAGTCATAGTGATTGCCATCCTATTTGTTGGATTTGCTGTATACGGTCTTGTATGGGGAATGCATCTTAAGAATATTAATGATCCTTCCGCAAGGTTAATGCAAGTTCAAAAGGATTTGGGTTTCGGGTTCGGTCATGGCAATAAAGTTCTTGAAAATGAGCTTAAATACGAGGGAACCAAGAAATGGGAAATTCAAATAAGGGTGCTACTACTAGAGGAGGGTTTTAACGAGTTGGCTGCTAAAGTGAAGGGTCGACCTGCTGTCAATAACCTTGTATTGAACGATAGTTCTTACTCTTATGATTTTGGCGAAAATGGGAATCAAACCATTGTTTCATTGGATTATCCCAGTAGAATCCTTTCAGTTACATCTCTCTACAATAAGCCCAAGAAATTAAAGCACTAAGCCTTTTTGGTCATAGAGTAGTTTACAACCCGGTCCATAACGATCGGGTTTTCCTTTTTACATATTAACAAGTCCGCTAATCAGCGGCTAAGACAACCATGAACCTATTTCAAAACAATCTTGCTGAGGTTAGAATCACCTATTCCTGTAAAATTCCTGCCTGTGATCGTATAAAGATTCGTTGCAGTCAGGATGCTGACAAGGCATTAAGACTCATATGGCCATCCTTTGAGCATAGGGAATTCTTCTATATCATGCTATTGAACCGATCCAATCAGATTCTGGGCTTCTCACAAATCTCAATGGGAGGTATATCCGGAACTGTCACTGATGTCAGAATCATCTTTCAGACAGCTCTAAAAGCCAATAGTTCCGGGATCATACTCGCTCACAATCATCCCAGCGGAAATCTATCTCCCAGTGAATCCGATATAGCTATTACTAAGAAGATCAAGGAAGCTGGAAAATTACTGGATATAAGTTTACTGGATCACATGATCATGACGGAGGATACCTATCTCTCCTTGGCAGATGACAATCTGATATGAAAAACTCTGGAAGTCAAAAAATTTCAAACCAAATCTAGTGTCAATTTCCTTTTAGCTTTATAGGTTACGTTTGTTTGGTCTTCAATGATGCCTTGGATTTCTATGCTTCCTTTCATTCCCTGTTTAATTAGATCTGCTTGAAGAGCATGTATTGGATACCAGGCATATATACAACTCCCATCAGTGACTTTACATGGGAAATTGACATTTGATTGCATGTCTGGTAAAAAAACATTGTATCCGTTTGATAATCGAAGTTGCGGAAGGTTAACAATCACATCCCTATTACCTGGATTTGAGATTTTGAAAAATAGCATTAAATCTCTTGAGACATTCTGACCTGTAAGTAATCCAGTGTAAACTAAAAGCTCGATTGTCCTTTTATTCTTAGCCTGATTCTTTACAAATATGATTGTTGAGAGTACTGCTTATAACGAGGTTTTTAAACACTACCACCAAACAGAACAAAACACTACCACCCTTTTGTGTTGTTGATCTGCTGCTGTTTCCAGAGGGTTAATGTTTGGAAGATTCCGGTGAAAGTTTTCAAGTTCGATTTTCGATTTAAACCAAGACTGTATTTCGGAGTAAACTGTATATATTAATTGAAAAGTATACCACTCATCTATAGTAAACCGGAGCATATTGACCCCGTTTTGATTAATCCAAGCCAACTGTTCACGATTTGGATACAAAAAAAGGCACCAACAGATGTCAGCGCCTTTTCTTCATGATAATATACCAGCCCTTTCTTAACCGGGCTGCTCATTTCCATCATTGTTTTCAGAGTATTCTTTTTGCAGAAGTTCCCCCTGATATTTGCGATAACTCGGTCCTTTGATCCGGACAATGACTGAGTGATGAAAAATTCGGTCGAGGATGGCACTGGTTGAGATCGGATCCCCAAGGAACTCCGGCCAGTCGGGCTCCTCGATATTGGTGGTAAAGATCAGCGGCTTGTTGTCCTTATACCGTTGGTCGATCACCTTGAAGAGAAGATGTGCCTCTTTAACCACCTGCAGTTCCAACCGGTCATGGCCCATCTCATCGATCAGCAGCAGTTCCGGATTGATATACTTTTTGATTCTTTTATCCAGTGTCTTTTCATATACCCCGGCATTCAGATCATTGATCAGCTCACTGCAGGTCGTGTAATACGTTTTATATCCACGCTGACAGGCCTTCAGGGCCAGACTTCGCCCGATATGGGATTTTCCAGTTCCATTATCCCCAACCAAAAGGATCGATTGATGCCGCTCTATAAAACCCAGCGAGGCCAGATCCATGACCAGTCTCCGGTCCAACTTGGGCTGGAAGTCAAAGTCAAAACCGGCGAGCATATTCAACGGCTGAGGCAATCTGCTGTTTTTAACCAGGTACTCCGTGCGCCTCTGCTGCCTGGCAGCAGCCTCTGCCTGAACGATCCCACTGATAAACTCGAAGTACCCGGGGGTATCCTTACCCGCTTTATCCACCATTTGCGGATACTCTTCGGCCAGCAGTTTAAGCCCCAGGTAGTGGCAGTTATCGGCAAACTGCTTCATCTGCCCTTGGGTATGTGTTGTTTTCTTAGTGCTCATCATCGTTACTATTTTGGGGTTTAAAGGTTAATTTAATGGGGTAGCGCGGTTCGGAGTTGTTTTCCAGGAACCGCTCGATGGTCCCGGCTTCATAGACTTTGTATTGCTGTGCCCGATGGACAGCCAACAGAATGTCATCCACCCGATAGTTCACCTTGAGAGCCAGCAGCCGTCGCAGGTGATGTCCCCAGGAGCCAGGCTTGTGCCGCTTGAGGTGCTCGATATAAACGCTCATTTCCGGACCCAGGCCCTGCAACCGGGTGACCACATCCGACATCGCCAAATCGATCTTCCGGCTTCTTTGCAGAGGAACTCCTACGTACCGTTCCTTCTGGCCCTGCGAGGCAATCGGATGGGTGGCCAGAGGCTCTCCATCGGGGGAGTATACCACCAGGTGCTCCTCGGTGATACGCACCGGGCATAACTCGTACAGGTATTTCTGCGGTACCACATATTGATACCCCTTCCACTGTACGCACGATTCCTGATTAACCACCAGGTGTGTCACCTGCGAGGTGTCATAATGGTTGACCGGGAGAACCTGTAAAAAGGGATGCTCCTCCAGATACAAATCAATGGGCCGCCTGTGGGTGGTGCCATGTTCGCGTACATCATTTACCTCGGTCAGCCAGCTGCGCAGTTGCGCTTTCAGATCTTCTCGGTCTTTGAACTCCCGGCCATTTAAAAAGCTGCGTTCCAGATAATAAAAGGGCCGCTCTATCTTCAGGTTTTCCGTAGGTTTTCCCGGGGTGATCGTCAGGGGACGGTATAAATAATGGCTGGCAAAATCAAGATATTTTTGGTTAAAAACCGGCTGGCCCATCTCCCAGTGGTCCACACACGCTTTCTGATTATCGCTTTTGATCTCCCGGGGCACGCCGTCCAGATAGATAAAGGAGGCGATCAGTTCATTAAACAAGGTCTTCTGTGTTTTGTCATCCACCACGTTTAGGTACTGACGGCGTGAGTTGCACAGGATATAGCTGAAAAAGGTGACCTGTTCCCTTTGGCCGGTACCGGTAAAGGAGATCTGGTAATCGCTCCAGTCGTGGGCAGCCCGCTGGCCCGGTTCCGTTTCCACCATCCGGATAGGCGATTTCGAGCGCTCCTGGCGGATACTGTTCAGGTACTGGCGAACAATGGTGACCTCCCCGCCAAAACCCTTTCCCTTCAAGTGCTCATACACTCGCTGACCCGTAATATCAGGGTATTTGTCCAGCAGCTCACCAATATAATCCAGGTAAGGATACAGCTTGCCCGGACGTTTCTGTTTTAGGCGGATGATCTCTCGGGGTATGGCATCACGTAAAGCCGAGTTGGATACCAACAAGCGGTGGACGCGATCGCGGGAGGTTCCAAATTCCCGTGATAACCGTCGGATCGTCCAACCTTTGCCATAGAGGGTGACCACATTATTTTTTAAACGCTCATCTTTCATTGTGTTGCTTGTATGGATGGATTTATAAATGGGCCAGTTTTTCCGTCAGCAGCTTGGCATTACAAGCTGTCTTCCGCAGAAACGGGGTGATAATCACCTTCTCGGATTCGGGTAACTTACGCATACGCTCGTCTTCCAACAGGGGCAAAAGATGCTCAAGCCCAAGGAGAACATCCACCATGCATCGCATCAGCTCATTGCCATAGCCGGAGAGTCGTGCATCATAGACCACTTCTTCTGAGACCGGTGCTGTGTGCTCCAAGACACTCTCCGGATGAGTCAGGAGGTGGCGTTGTTGATCTTTGTCTCTGGCCTTCAGAAAAGCATCTGCCAGGGCGTTGCTCTGGCGGCTGGTCAGATGGCAGCTGGTCATCACACGGGCCACTTCCCCCTGGTTGCCGCGCGGCAACCGGATCAGCGCACGCGCATGGCTGCTCGTAAGCGTACCCATCCGGATCTCCACGCTGACCTCCTCGTTCATCTTGTCAACCAGCGACAGCCGCCGGCTGACCCACGAACGGCTGTAACCGGTCAGCCTGGCCAGACGCCGCTGATCCAGCTCATGCGTCTGCTGCAGATCTTTTAACACCAGGGCTTCCTCCAATACCTCCATGGACTGATGGGGACGGTTATAGCTTAACAGAAGGACTTTGGCCTGCGAGAGATCAACCTCCAGCAGATGACACTGCAGCGTCTCCATCAGCAGATCCTCCGCGGCATACAGCCGCTTGAAGCCATCGATCAGCTGGATACCTCCTGCATGCACCCTGGCCACAACCGCCTGCAACTGACCATGAACCCGCATCGACTTCTCCACCTGCAGGATCCGGTCCATATTCATCATCCGCATCCCGGAGAGGGAAAGGTCAAATTCTCTTAGCGGGATCTCTTCGATTCTGGGGTTCACCGGGATAGTTTTTGCTCCCGGTAAATGTAACCGGCTGAAAAAACCGGTGCAATCGAGGTCCCATTTACAATCAGACACTATTTTGTGCCAAAATCACCTGTTCCTTGGATAAAATCTGCATGTGCGCAAGGAACGAGGTCCCATTTACAATCTTTTCGTTTCGCACCTTAAATATCGCGTAGACCTCGTCATTACTGGGCTGCGTGAATAACGAGGTCCCATTTACAATCATTGGCGAGGGCACCTTTTGACGTCTTTTGTTACGTTCGTATTGTAACTCGCGATTGCGAACAACATACTCCGGATGTGACGACCGGTAGTCCTTCTGATATTGATGAGCCGGTCGCCACCCTCGCCAGAGGCGTTGCCGTTCCAGATGCTTCTTTCGATAGACTGTATCATTTTGGTATCTTTCCTTTTTCCTGGCGCTCCGACGCGCCTGCTGGCACTCCGCGGCGGAACAATACGTATGTTTCTTCTTTAAACGGGGATTTTGTGGCAGCTCACTACCACAATGACAACAAATAAAGGTGGTGGTCATGATCGTAATCCTTCAGTATACGAAAGATCACTGTTTTATTCAGAGCTGGAAAGGTGGTAGTGTTTTTCGCCCCTGGGTGGTAGCGTTTTTTACCGGTGGGTGGTATCGTTTTACTCCCATGTTAAAAAGTACTGCACCATATAAGGCAACTAGTGCAGTTAAAACTTCAGTCAATGTAAACGATTTCATATTAGCAGATTAAGTGAATCCAATGGCAAATGTAGTAACACCAATCGATGGATCTATTTTTTGAATTAACTAATTATAAACAACTTATGAATTTACAACAAGCACAACGACAGCAGGCCAAAATCAAGATGGGCCTGCAAGGTCCTTCGGGGTCTGGTAAAACTTATTCAGCGCTTCTGATAGCCTACGGGCTGATCGGCAACTGGCAAAAGATCGCAGTCATCGATTCTGAAAATAATTCAGCGCATTTGTACGCATCTCTGGGTCCGTATAATGTTCTTGGTATCAGCCAGCCCTATGCTCCTGAAAAGTACATCGAAGCTATTGAGCTTTGCGAACATGCCGGAATCCAGGCTATCATTATTGATTCCATCTCCCACGAATGGGACGGTAACGGTGGTATACTGGATATTCACGGCAGTATGATGGGGAACTCCTTTACCAACTGGAACAAGGTTACTCCCCGTCACAATTCGTTTGTCCAGAAGATACTGCAATCACCGGCTCATATCCTGGCGACAATTCGTTCTAAACAGGATTATGTCCTGAGTGAGAGAAACGGTAAAATGGTACCGGAGAAAGTTGGTCTAAAGGGGGTAACCCGTGAGGGCTTGGACTACGAATTTACCATCGTATTGGATTTGGATATCAAGCATAATGCATTAGCTTCCAAAGACAGAACGGGTCTGTTCATGGACAAGCCAAACTTTATTCCTATACCGGCCACTGGAGAGAAGATTCGCAACTGGTGCCAGATCAAGTTATCTCTGGAAGAGGTATCTGAATTGATACAAGGTATTACGCTGATCGAAGATTTGCAGAGCTTGTACAAAAAATATCCTGAGTACCAGCAACCATTGTACGACCAATTTCAGAAGCGCAAATCACAACTTCAGCAACCACTTGTAACCAACTAAATCATTACCGAAATGGAATTACTACCAGTAAAAACAATTATGGTTCCAAAAATGGAGCCCCTTATCATCTCACCAGTGATCTCAACCGACAAACCATTCATGAATGCCAATACAACTGAGATCAATTTTCACAGGATGAAGACGGAATGCAATATCCCTGTGTTTGCAAAGGATAACGAGACTACGATTTCTCATAATCAGTTCATTGAAGCAGTGATGGAAACTGCTTGTCAGTTCTACAAAGGCGAGACTATTCTTGATCCTTCTGTCAGGGTATCACATCCGATCAAAGGACGTATACCTGAGGCGATGGGTAAACCAGCACAAATGCTCAGGGACGATGAGAAAACCATCTATTATGAACGTATGGCTTTTGTGGTAGAGATCCCAACCATCTATGAATCGGTGGAAAGTAATGCACTTTCTCTCTGTATTGGCGGCGTTCGTGCTTACAACCATGAAAACCTATACGGAAAGAAATCTGCTGAAAAGTTCAAGGTGTTTGTCGGATTCCAGAATAAAGTTTGTTGCAATCTCTGCATTTCAACCGATGGCATGAAGGTTGAGATCAAAGCTAGAACTTTGCATGAACTGGCAATCGAAGTTTTCAACCTCTTTGCTGCCTATGATGCAATGGCTCATATCCACTGGTTATCTCAATTGCCGGATTATAGTCTAAGCGAATCACAATTTGCGAAGTTGGTCGGGAGACTGAAAATGTTTACTTACCTGCCGTCTGCAATTAGCCAGGGAATACTTGATTTGGAACTTGGCGATAGTCAGCTGAGCATGGTGGTTAAGGACTATTACGAGGATGATTCATTCTGTAGGGAAACCAACGGAAACATCAATCTTTGGAGGCTTTTCAACCTATTCACAGGAGCCAATAAGAGCTCATATATTGACCGTTTTCTGGATCGGAACGTCAGCATATCAGGGTTTATGGAGGGGCTTAAAACGGCTCTAAATGAGCCACAGACGTCCTGGTACCTTAAGTAATCAAATTTATGGAATCACCTGATTTCAAGTTAGTTTATGTTGATCCATATTCACTATTGGTAGCTACCAGAGAACGGAAAATTGTTCGCATTTACTGTCCTTTTACTGTGAGAGTAATCAAACCAGTCGGCAAATTTCAGAAAGGTCAGGATGTTTCAGTTGAAATGGTTAAGAGCGATCCTGATGGTTGGCTGATTTATATCATACAAGGTAAGGCATATTGGTATGGGAACTTCCAGGTTATTCTGTAGCCTGGGAGTTCCAATTACCACTTACCCCGATATTATTATTGAGATAGTTGGTAAAGCTCGCCCCGCTGCCCAACACGCATGTAGAATGGACAGTGGATATTTATTTATGCCAGAATTTAAGATGGACACAAGAACTGCAACTGTAATGAAATTTTCCAAATTTCTTACTTAGTTCAGATTAACTTCTTGTTTACCAGCCCTTGCACTGGCAGATTCTAAAGCCGTTTTCAGGTATTCTGATTCCTTGGTGGTTAGCTTACCAAGGGCTTCTTTTAACTCCTCCATTGTACTGTCTGAAGGAAGTTGAAGACACTCACATAGTAATTCCATTGCTTGCTGTTTATTATTCTTGTTCATTTGATTTCTTGGTTATTAAATCTGGCTGATAAACGGCCAGAACTGAAATAAATTATCCCATCAGGGTTTTAACAAGGGTGTAAAACGATACCACCCACCGGTAAAAACGCTACCAGTCTCACTGGAACCTTAACTGATACTGTTTTTATAATTGCTATTCTGTCCAGATACCCAGTATGCAGAGGGATGGACACCTAATAAAATCATTGCCGCCAAAATTGTAAGGCCACCATTCCGGTGGTTTGATAAGTATTTGTACCTTTAAAGTTGTAAAATATAGAAAAGAGCGTATGCTTATTTTCCGTTCGAGAGAAAACTAGCACTTGACTTTGGTAAACGGGAAAATGAGTGGTACGACCGCGATAAGAGCGTGGTCTGTTACTATCTCGTTTACCAGGTATGCTAGTACCCCTCCAACAGATAAGTTTCGGTTCCACGCTCGATTGTTAAATAACCGACCATCGGAACCTTGATCGGGCAAGGATAAGTCATAGATGAACTTATTTTGGCCGAATAACAATTTTGTTTCTAAGGAATTGAAAGAATTTCGTAAAGGGTTAGATCCTATTACGAGAGCCTCAATCATGAAAGTTTTAAACTCCTGTGCAGCAATTAACGATCGCTTAAGTCTGCCTCAAAGAGAATTCCTCAAAGATTTTGATTCGGCCTTAGAAATAAAGTGGAATCGCTCTGAAGTCAAGGAAATAATGGATGCGCCCATTGAAATGGCAGCTGACGTTTTAAAGCCTAGCTATAACTTGCCATACGACAAAAAACTACTGTTTTCAGGACTGGTTCTAATTTTTTCCTTTTTGGATCAGAGAATTTCAAAAAAGGAAGTTGATTTTATTTCACTTTTCATTTATAGACTTGGTGTTACACGACCAGATTTTGAAGAACTTGTGTGCCACACGAAGGCTGAACACTTTTTCGCAATAAACAATATAACTCTGAATGATTTCGATTTAAGCGATTCACTGAAAGATCCACGATTGCCAAAATTACGTCCTAACGCTGACGAAAGAATTTTCGATGGATGTATCGAGGCCGCAAAAAAAATGGTGCTAAAAGTTAATAACTCAAATATTTATATGTACACTTTTACCGATCAAAGGTATATAGGGTTGTTATTTTGTGCTGCACTCGTATACAAAATATTGAGGGACTGGCATAACTACTTACCAAATTTTGAATTAAGAAGTTTGTTCGGTAAGTTAATCATTCGAGTTGGGGAAGAGTGCCTTAGGGTTCGAATGGTAGATTATTCTACAAGAGAATATTTTCAAGAGAGATTGCTATTAGAATCTGGTTATAGATATGTCAATGAAGTTGTCCGAGAGTTGGATCAACTTTTCGAAACGAAAGGAGATTATCTGTCACAACAGCTGGCTGCCAACTATTATTGTCATGACTTCATAATCCAAATTATTAAGCATTGTGGCATTCTTAACTTCTCTAAAAATCAGTACCATCAAAATTTTGAAGAAGTACAGAAGGTCAACAATTCTATATTATTAGTGATGCCAGGATTAAAGAAATTGGTTAAAGCGGAGCTTTCCTAGGCTAGTAGATAAATCTTTGAATATTTAACCAAATCATAATTCCTTAAACCTTAATACTAATTATCATGTGGTGGATAATAATTATCGGAATAATAGGATTCATCCTCTATTCCTTTCTATCTTCTAGGAATAAATCGAGAACAGTCGTTGACCAAGAAGGTGGAATGAAACGGAAATATGAAGTACTCCTGGAGAATTTACTTGAAGCTCCAAATGCTAGTATAACTAGATTGACTCGTGATAATGTTGCAATATCAGGGAGGTCAAAGTATATTGTATACCAATATTCAATATTACATTCGTTTGATGATGTTTTAATAACGTGGGTGGCAAAAAGCGGATTTGGCGATTTGAAGGATGATTGGACCTTCCCATCAAACTTTGATCAGGAAAAAATGGCGATGAAGATCATTCAAGATGTTGATTTTAAACTGAAGAATTTTATGGATTATGAAGCAACTGCCAAAAGTGTAAAGAAAGAAATAGCGAAAGATAATCCAGGAAAAAGCAAATTTGATGGTGATTTGTCCTTTTAATCAAAAACCGAGAATGAAGGAAACCCAAATCATTAATTAGCAATATGTTCGACCTATTTGATTATCTAGGATTGGTTTCTGCTCCTCAGGAGCAATTGATGGATCAACTTGGGGACGAAGGATTCTTAGTCTTCAGGAAGGCTGTTTTAGATTCGATGGGTTGCTTAGAACTGATTAAGAAGTGCAAATCATCAGGCGTCATACCTCACTACATTGACTTCATTCAAGTTATTGATAATTTAATAGATAGAGAACAGATCATCAAATCTCAAAGATTCGCTACTTGCTGTATCTTGATCGATGAATGGTATACAGAGGTAAATTTGGAGTTGGATAACGCTTCCCCTGATGAAATGTGCAGTTGGATTATGGAGGCAGAACATCTGTTGGCATAGGCCTGTTAATAATGTAGGGAAAATTATATTACATATTGGCGAAACGAAAAAGCAAAAGGGGGCTTTTGGGCCCCCTCATATTTCTGGAATCTATTAAAGAAATAGACTCATGATAAAGAAGCTATACTTCAGTATCACACCAATGTTTCTCAAGATTTGAACACCTAGTGTTCCCTTGGGCGGTCTTGGCTTTCCCGTTTTTGGAATTTGAAAGTCTAACAAATTCTCAAAATTTATTTGTGAATATTTGACGGGAAAGCTTTACTTTTGAAAACACATTATTCAAAACGGGGCTTTCCCCAATTGATCCAGGACTGGTGGTCGTGAGCCGCTGGTCCTGTTTCGCTTACAAACTTACCCAACAGACAGACGTCAAAAAATCAATTTTACTAACATTTAGTGTTATAAGGTCTTAAGGCTACTGGTAACCAATGGTTTGTCTTGTTCATATCCAATTATTAACAGGAATTGTTCATGATTTGTCATCTAAGTGTCTTATTATTAGATCAGTAGATCTCGTTTGGCGTTTCAAGTATCTGATAGCGAATTCTCCTGCTGTTTCTTACCTTTGAGACACCACTAAACCAAACGTTGTAATGGCCATTAAGAAATCTGAATTATACTCTTCTCTCTGGGCAAGTTGTGATGAACTCCGTGGCGGTATGGATGCCAGCGAATATAAAGACTATGTCCTGCTGATGCTATTTATAAAGTATATCAGCGATAAATATGCTGGTGTACCTTTCGCTCCGATAACGGTTCCAGAAGGCGCCAGTTTTAATGATATGGTAGCCCTGAAAGGCAATCCTAACATTGGCGATCTGATCAATAAGAAAATCATCGGACCGATTGAACAGGCGAACAAATCACTGGGGTCTATTAAGGTGGATTTCGATAATCCAGAAAAACTGGGCACCGGCGATGAAAAAGTAAAACGTCTTTCCAACCTGATTGCCATCTTTGAGAAACCCGAACTGAATTTCAGCAAGAATAAGACTGAAGGTGACGATATCTTGGGTGACGCTTATGAATACTTGATGCGAAACTTTGCCACAGAAAGTGGTAAAAGTAAAGGACAGTTTTATACGCCAGCTGAGGTAAGTCGAATCATGGCAAAGATTATAGGTATCAACAGTGAAAACTCCAATGCTAACACCACAATTTATGATCCTACGTGCGGATCGGGCTCACTGTTGTTAAAAGTGGCAGATGAAGCTGAAAGGAAGATCACAATTTATGGGCAGGAAAAGGAAAGTGCAACGGCAGGGCTAGCCAGGATGAATATGGTATTACATGATTGTCCTACTGCTTTAATAAGGTGCACAGGCAATAGTACTCTATCAGATCCTCAGTTCCTGGAGGATTATGGTGGCTTAAAACTGTTCGATTATATTGTGGCTAATCCTCCTTTCTCCTCAACAAACTGGAGTAACGGACTGGACATTTCATCCGAAACAGCTGACAAATACGGACGGTTTGAGAGCATTGGTATTCCACCCGATAAGAATGGCGATTACGCTTTCCTTCTTCATATAGTCCGTTCATTAAAGAGCAGGGGGAAAGCTGCTGTTATTCTACCGCATGGGGTGTTATTCCGTGGTAATGCTGAGGCTGAAATTCGCAAAAACCTGATCCGCAAGGGCTATATCAAAGGCATCATTGGTTTACCTGCCAACTTGTTTTATGGTACGGGCATCCCTGCCTGCCTGATTGTGATTGATAAAGAGAATGCCAATAATCGCAAGGCTATTTTCATGATCGATGCTGGGAAAGGCTTTATCAAGGATGGACCGAAAAACCGTTTACGGGATCAGGACATTCATAAAATTGTGGATGTATTCAACAAGCATTTGGAAATGCCAAAGTACAGTCGTATTGTTCCTATCACGGAAATCGAAGAGAAGGAATACAACCTTAACATCCCACGTTATATAAATAATCAGGAAGAAGAAGATATTCAGGATATTGAAGCCCACCTGAAAGGAGGAATACCAAATGCTGATCTGGATACATTAAATAACTATTGGCAGGTTTATCCTGGTTTAAGGACCGTTCTCTTTGCTCCTCACGAACGACCGGGATACAGCCAGCAGAAAATCGACAAAGCTGAAATAAAAACCACGATTTTTACATATCCCGAGTTTATAAGCTATAGCCTTAAAGTTTTTGAGGCTTTTGAAACCTGGAAACATAAGACAATTCCGGTACTCAAAGTTATGGACTTGGGAGTAAAACCCAAAAAGCTCATCCATGAAATATCAGAAGAGTTGCTGGAATCTTTTTCCAACCTGAGCCTGATCGACCGTTATGATGTATACCAGCATCTGATGACTTACTGGAACGAAACTATGCAGGATGATGTGTTTGTGATATCGGATTATGGTTGGAAGGCAGGGCATGAAGTATATCGGATTACCAAATCCACAAAGGATAAAAACGACAAGACCAAAACGAAGGAAATAGAAGGATTGGAAGGGATCGAAAGCAAACTCATCAAGCCTGTCTTGATCATCGACCGATATTTTGTATCAGAGAAAGCGGAGATTGAAACACTCGAAAGCCAGCGTGATACTTTAGTCTCACAGATGGAGGAAATGGAAGAAGAACATGGAGGTGAAGATGACTTGATGATTGGTGCCAAAAACGACAAGGACAAAATTACGGTTGCCGGTGTGAAGGATCAGTTGAAAAAGATTTCTTCCGACTCCTTGTGGAAAAGAGCTGATGAAGAAGAGATTAAGGTCCTAAAATCCTATTTGAAACTGGCCGATAATTTGGCTGATCTGAATAAAAAAATAAAGGATCTGCAGAAGGCTCTGGAAGTCAAAGTCTGGAGTCAATACAAGGAACTCTCAGAAGTTGATATTAAAACAATTGTAGTTGATGACAAATGGATTAAAATGATGGATACTGCCATCAATACCGAGATGCAGCGCATCAGCCAGCGGCTTACGCAGCGCATAAAAGAGTTGGCAGAACGATACGATAGGCCACTTCCTCTGCAATTGGAAGAATTGAAGTTGATGGAAGAGAAGGTAAATGCTCACTTGGCTAAAATGGGCTTTATATGGAACTGAGGAAGGGGTATAAGCATACTTATTTGGGTGCTATTCCGGATGATTGGGTTTTGATACCAATTGGAGATTTATTTGATTTTCAAGGAGGTTCACAACCCCCTAGATATACGTTTATTTTTCATGAAGAATCCGGATATATTAGATTATTACAAATTAGGGATTATAAAACTGACAATTATGCAAGCTACATTCCAATTAAACTTGCCAAACGCTTTTGTAGTCGTGAAGATATTATGATTGGAAGATATGGACCACCAATTTTCCAGATTTTGAATGGTAAGGAAGGTTCATATAATGTGGCACTCATGAAAGCTGTTCCAACAGATAAAATAACAAAACTTTACGGTTGGCATATTCTCAAACAAGAAAAGCTCTTTGATTTTGTTGAAAAATTATCTCAAAGGTCATCTGGGCAAACTGGAGTTGATTTGGCAGAATTGAGAAAATACATTATCTGTTTACCAACCAAATCCGAACAAACTGCTATCGCCACTGCTCTCAGCGATACCGATGTTCTCATCGCTAACCTCGAAAAACTCATTGAAAAAAAGCGGGCAATCAAGCTGGGGGCAATGCAACAATTGCTGAAACCGAAAGAGGGTTGGAAAGAGGTTCTTTTTAAAGACATAGTTGATAAATTTATTGATTATAGGGGTGTTACCCCAAAAAAACTTGGATTGAATTGGGGGGATGGCAATATTCCAGCATTGTCAGCAAACAATGTACAAATGGGATTTATTGATTTTGACAAGGAGTGCTACTATGCTAGTGACACCCTATACAAAAAGTGGATGCGTAATGGAGACTGCAACCAAGGCGATATTCTAATGACTATGGAGGCTCCGCTCGGCAACATCGCTTATATACCTGATAACAAGAAGTATATTCTAAGTCAGCGGACAGTATTAATTCGGCCAAGTGGTGAGATTGATAAAGCATTTTTTAGATTTCTCCTAATGTTTGATAATTTCCAGAACTTGTTACTAGTAAATGCATCAGGTTCTACAGCACAAGGGATTCAAAGAAGAAAGCTGGAAAATCTTACAGTTTACTTCCCAAAGGATAAATCTGAACAATTATGGATCTCTCAAATTCTTTCAGATTTTGACATGGAAATTTCAGCCTTGGAAGCTAAGCTCTCCAAATACAAACTCCTGAAACAGGGCATGATGTATGAATTACTAACCGGAAAAACACGATTGGTATGAACGATGTAGGTCAGATCGAGCGTCAAACTCAGAATCGGATAGTAAAACTATTCTGTGAGCAACTGGGTTACCAATACTTTGGCAATTGGGAAGATCGGCCAATGAACAGCAATATTGAAGAGGAAAAGCTCCGTAATTATTTATTCATTAAAGCTGGTTATCCTATTGAATTGATCAAGCGGGCTATCCATAAATTACAAACCGAAGCCCGGAACTTCGACCGAAACCTCTATGGCATTAACAAGGAGGTTTATAAACTGCTTCGGTATGGTGCTGAGGTTACCGCCAATCCTGGCGACAAATATCAGCGCGTACATTTCATTAATTGGGCTGAACCTGAGAAAAACGAATTTGCCATTGCCGAAGAGGTAACCTTTTATGGTAATCGGGAAAAACGACCTGATATAGTGCTCTATATAAACGGTATTGCGATAGGCATAATTGAGTTAAAAAGGAGTACAGTTTCGATAGGTGATGGTATCCGTCAAAACATCGTGAACCAGCAATCTGAATTTATTCAACCTTTTTTTTCCACCATCCAACTAGTCATGGCAGGCAACGATACAGAAGGACTACGTTATGGAACTATTGGTACACCTGAAAAGTTTTATCTGCGGTGGAAAGAAAATGTTGAGGATACCCGCATGTTGCAGTTGGATAAGTACCTGATGAAATTATGTAACAAGCAACGACTACTGGAAATCATATATGACTTCGTTTTGTTCGATGCCGGACATAAGAAGCTGCCTCGTTATCATCAATACTTTAGCATAAAAGCAGCCCAAGAACACGTTAGAAGACGAGAAGGTGGGATTATTTGGCATACTCAGGGAAGTGGTAAAAGTATTGTGATGGTACTGCTGGCAAAATGGATCTTGGAAAACAATCCTAATGCCAGGGTAGCTGTCCTGACTGACCGAAAAGAACTCGACAAACAAATTGAACGGGTATTTAACGATTCTGGAGTTGAGCTTAAAAGGACATCAAGCGGTAACGAATTGATGGAGCAGCTTAGTCAACCATCGCCAAGACTTCTATGTTCTCTCATTCATAAATTCGGAAGAAAGGATGTTGATGACTTCGATAAATTCATTGAAGAACTTAAAATAGGCCCAACAAAAACGGTGGGTGAGATCTTTGTATTTGTGGATGAATGTCATCGTACACAAAGCGGTAAGCTTCACAAAGTTATGAAGGCCATGCTGCAGAATTCCGTATTTATTGGTTTTACTGGAACCCCACTTTTAAAGGCAGACAGGCAAACCAGTCTCGAAGTATTCGGAGGCTATATCCATACTTACAAATTCAACGAAGGGGTTGAAGATCAAGTTATTCTGGATCTGGTATATGAAGCCCGGGATATCGACCAACATTTATCATCAAAAGGTAGGGTTGACGCCTGGTTTGATGCCAAGACAAGAGGGCTGAACGATTTTCAGAAATCTGCTCTGAAAATGAAATGGGGCACGATGCAGATGGTCGTGAGTTCCCGTTCCAAAATGGAAAAAGTAGTCAGCGATATCGTTTTTGACTTCAGTGTAAAACCCCGTTTGAGCGCATTCACTGGCAATGCAATTTTGGTAGCAGGAAGTATTTACGAAGCCACCAGATACTATGATCTGTTTCAGAAAACGGAATTTAAAAACAGATGTGCCATTATTACCTCCTACAATCCCTCTACACAGGACATAACCACTGAAGATACAGGTGCAAATACTGAAACGGATAAAGAGTTCATATATAAGATTTACACAGATTTGCTTACTGATGTCCCCTTCCAGCCGAGCAAAACCAAGACAGAGACCTATGAAGATATAGCAAGAAAGAAGTTCGTTAATGAGCCTGCCAATATGCGTTTGTTGGTTGTAGTCGATAAATTACTCACCGGCTTTGATGCACCTACCTGTACCTATCTGTATATAGATAAAAAGATGCAGGATCACGGGTTGTTCCAGGCTATCTGCCGTGTTAACCGTTTAGATACGGAGGATAAGGAGTTTGGTTACATCGTCGATTACAAGGATCTGTTTTCCAAAGTTGAGGATGCGGTGGCAGTATACACTTCCGAACTGGATTACGAGGATTTTAAGAAAGAAGACTGTGATATCCTGCTTAAGGACCGATTGAAGATAGGCAGGGAACGATTGGATAATGCCCTCGAAGAAATCATTCTGCTATGTGAGCCTGTGCCATCACCAAAGTTAGCAATCGATTATCAGCATTACTTTTGCGGCAATACCGAAATACCTGATGAGCTAAAGAATACCGAAGTCAGACGCACTGCGCTTTATAAAGCGGCCATAGCCTTGATTCGAGCTTATGCCAATATTTCTGCCGAGATGAATGAAGCTGGCTATACCTCATCTGAGCAGGCCGACATATCCAGAAAGGTTGATTTTTACCTGAAGTTGAGAGAGGAAATACGAATGGCCAGTGGTGAAACCCTGGACCTAAAAGCTTATGAGGCTGATATGCGTCATCTGATTGACACCTATATCCAGGCTGATGAGCCAAGACCCATATCGCCATTTGGAGACATTCCGTTGATTGAACTGATTGTCAAATCAGGAATTGCTGATGCGATCAACAGCATGCCCAAAGGGATCAAAGGCAGCAAGCAGGCAGTGGCTGAAACCATTGAGAATAACGTCAGGCAAAAGATCATCAGGGAGCATCTTATAGACCCCGCTTTTTTTGGAGAAATGAGTGCCCTGTTGGATGAAGTAATCAAAGAACGGAAAGTTAATGCAACCACTTACGAGGAATACCTCAAGAAGATTGCACAACTAGCTGCCCATGTTATGGAAGGTAAAAAGGATACTACTCCAACAGTTTTAAACACTCCGGCTTTACGGGCACTTTACCATAATCTGGATTCCGACGAAGATCTGGCTTTGACGCTGCATGAAAATATTATGGAACGCAAACCCAATGGGTGGCGAGGTATTGATACCAGGGAAAGGACGGTAAAACAAGCAATTTATGAGGTCCTCGGCAATGTTGAGGACACTGAGCGGATCTTTGAGATCGTGAAAAAGCAATCGGAGTATTAAGATGGAGAAACTAAATCTGGGTGATATTTCGATCGATGTTGAGTTGAAAGACATTAAGAATATCCACCTGAGTGTTTATCCACCTTCTGGGAGGGTAAGAATCGCAGCACCTTTGCGAATGAATTTGGATACAATCCGGATTTATGCCATTTCCAAATTGGGCTGGATAAAAAAGCAGCAACAAAAGTTTCGAGAACAGGTAAGGGAAGCTCCAAGGGAATACTTGACCAAGGAGGGACATTACTATTTGGGAAAACGCTACCTGATGAAGGTTATTGAATGTGATGCACCACCGTTTGTCAAGCTTAAACACGACATTATTGAGTTGAATGTCAGAACGGGTAAAGATTCCCTCAAACGGCAGGAAATAATGGAACAGTGGTACAGGGAGCAACTAAGAACTGTTGCCATGCCTGTAATCGCTAAATGGGAAAAAGTAATGGGTGTATCGCTGAATGATCTGGGGATCAGAAAAATGAAAACCAAGTGGGGTACTTGTAATCGGGAAGCGAAACGGATCTGGCTAAATACCGAACTGGCAAAGAAACCATTTCACTGTATTGAGTACATCATCGTTCATGAATTGCTACACTTGCTAGAACGGAACCATAACAGCAATTTTATTGCTTACATGGATAGGTTTCTGCCAGAATGGAAACTCCTGAAGAATGAGCTGAACCAACTACCTGTGACTCATTCTGATTGGGGTTATTAACAGAAATATGGCCTAAAATGCAATAAAAATAACCCAACATCTAAACATCTGAATACTAAACACTCAATGAAAACATATCTAAAGAGCATCGTGACCCAGATGAGCAATTATAGTGCGAAACTCGATACTACAGCCATCCTAATTAATAAACCATGGGCCATCATTGATGAGGAATTTGAAATGCAAAAGCTCATTTTCAAAAAAGATAAAGAGCTGATCTTATCGAAAAATGGACAGGTTCAAATAGGTAAGTGGGACTATTTTCCGGAAGCAAAGTCTTTGCTTATTGACCGTAATGTTGACAAAATTCTGTGCAACGAAGCTTTCATTGATCAGGGTGTAATGATATTAAAACTGGATGGAACAGAGAATCGATTTTTTATCCTGGCTAATGAAAACATCGTTCCAGACCTTGACGTAAACAGATACCTGAAGGAATTAAGATACCAAAAATTGAAAATTGTTGAAAGAGAGTTAGTTGATGGCAGAATTCTTGAAGTTCAGCGTTATGACGAATTTTCCAACATTTCGATAGCGAATCGAGTTTCAATGGAAGCTGATCTGGTAGTTGATGGAATTTATAAAATTGCTAATTCTCAATACTATTATGAAATCGAAAAGAGTAGAATCAAGAAAATTCTAACTGAAACCCGCTATTTTAATCCTGAAGGGCATGAAATTGTAATTCAACAACAACGAAGCAATAAGATATTCAACGGAGATTACGTATTTATGTATGGAAACCAAGTTGGCACTTCAATTATAAACTTCTCCAAATCAAAGAACTTAGTTGTGCGCGACGGCAAAGTTGTTAGACTTGAGAGAAAGAATCCATTGACACGTTGGTTTTCTAAAGTGTGGAAAAGCATTTTCTCTTATTACGAGGCATAGAGTTAAATACTAAGTTATTACGTCTATTTTTGATATCGAATTGTATGATATCGATGAATATTAAGCAGCAATATGACTAAGTATTAAAAATTGCAACCCTATTGCAACCAAAACAAAAAGGACCTGCAGTCATCTTGCAAGTCCTTGATTTTCGGTCGGGATGGAGAGATTTGAACTCTCGACCCCTCGCCCCCCAGACGAATACTCTAACCATGCTGAGCTACATCCCGAATGGCTGCAAAGGTAAGAGTTTTTTGGTTTTTTTCAAGCCGGATTTTTGCGGTACGGTTTTTGGCATGGGATAAGCCGGGAAAAGAATAACCAAAAAATGTATTTTTGACAGATAAATGAAATTATTATGATCCAATTTGGCACTTTAAGGAACGACCCAAAGATTGCTGGGAACAACCTGACTTCAGAAGTTAAGGAGCATGTTCATGTCCTCATCCTGGGATCAGGTCCGGCAGGTTACACCGCCGCAATTTATGCTGCCCGTGCAAACATGAAGCCGGTGCTTTATCAGGGATTGCAGGCCGGAGGTCAGTTAACAACCACAACGGAAGTAGATAATTTTCCTGGATATCCCGATGGGGTGACCGGTCCTGAAATGATGGAACAGTTGCAGAAACAGGCCGAGCGGTTTGGTACTGAAGTTCGATGGGGACTGGCTACTGCGGTGGATTTTTCCGGACCAAAACATAAAGTCTGGATTGATGAAGACTATTTAATTGAAGCAGATGCTGTCATAATTGCCACTGGTGCCACGGCAAAATATCTGGGACTGGAATCGGAAGAGAAATTCAAGGGCTCAGGCGTTTCTGCGTGCGCAACCTGCGATGGTTTCTTTTACCGCGGCCAGGATGTTGTTGTCGTTGGTGGAGGCGACACGGCCGCTGAGGAAGCGACTTATCTCGCCGGATTGTGCCGTAAGGTTTATCTCGTGGTAAGGAAAAACTATTTGCGTGCATCAAAAGCAATGCAGGACAGGGTAACCAGAACCGCAAATATCGAGGTATTATATGAGCATGTGACTAAAGAAATTGTCGGTGGTCAAACTGTTGAAGGTGTTATCCTGATTAATGCCAAAGGCGAAGAGGTTAAAATCGATGTTACCGGCTATTTCGTCGCCATCGGTCACCAGCCAAATTCCGATATTTTCAAGCCTTATATCGATATGGATGAAACGGGATATATAAACACCATTCCCGGTACCTCCAAGACGAATGTTCCCGGGGTATTCGCCTGTGGCGATGTTCAGGATAAACACTATCGCCAGGCAATAACCGCGGCCGGCTCCGGATGCATGGCGGCGCT
>CAIXHD010000239.1 GCA_903919065.1 uncultured Bacteroidota bacterium | reverse complement strand
TGAGTGATCAGCACCTCATCCCCGGGTTTTAATATTCGTGCCATCCCTCGCGCTAACGCAAAATTCAAAGTAGTCATGTTCTGCCCGATGGAAATACAGGAGGAACTTTCAGCATTAAACAAGGTTGCCATGGCCGTGCGCATATTGGCAATCACTTCATCAGTTTCCTTGGTGGTTATAAATTCTCCATGCGAGTTGGCATTCGAAGTTTTATAGTAATCTGAGATCGCATCAATTACCCGATTGGGTACCTGAGTACCACCCGGCCCATCGAAAAATATCATCGGAAACTTATTAGCTTTTCGTTGCAGTGAAGGAATTTGCTGGCGGATGGAGGTTATATCAAGCATGGGTAAAATTGATTATTGGATGAAGATGCGAAAATAATTAGCCCGATATGCCGCAAGTCGGTTTGACCTGATTATTTAATTGTATATTCAACAATATGAAACCCATATTTAAGATCTAAATGATTAAATCAGTCAGGATTTTTACCCGAATAATTATTTTGATCTCCGGAATGATTTGTACGGGTATTAGTGCTTTTTCTCAATCGTCCGAATTCTACGCTTATTATACCAGGCTCGATTTTAATGACAACAATAACACTGGTAAATATGCTGATATTATAGTTCACGTAAACAACACTGGCTTACTGGTTTTCAGTCGCGAAAACAGCTATTTGCCCTACTGGGAGGTAAAAGGCTCAAAAAAGTTTTTCGAAAGAATAATTCCGTTTAAAGGTGATGGCCCAGCGGAACGACCCGACAGGATAAACAAATGCTCTTACGTTAGAGTGATCGAAAATTCTGATAAGAAAATCATTATTCACTGGAGATATGCGCCGGATCAGAGTAGCCTTAATTTCACCGATTTCAGGAAAAGCTACGAAGGTGATATCGGCAAGTATTTTGCAGATTATGTGGATGAGTATTTTATAATCGAGCCTGAAGCCATTGTTACACGCAAAGTTAAAAAAGGATGCTATTCCCTTGACCAATGGAACGACCCGATGAATGTCACGACCCAGGTAGTAAAACTTTCTTCGGAGGGAATTGAAACGGTAAAACTGGTGCCAGCGAAATTGCAGAATCTTCAGGAGCAAAAAATACCGGGATCGCCCGTGATAAATAAAGAGGGCCGATCTCCCCTGAGGTGGTGGAAATTCGATGAGGGATCAGAACCAGACAATCATGATACTGAAGAGAGTAAAACCGGTTCATCCTGTAAAACAGAGGGAGTCGACAGCTACTGGAGGGCCGGAGTATCCGGCTCATGTCTTTCTTTTGATGGTTATACCAACAAAGTAACCCTGGCAGCTGATCGGCTGCCTCAGATCACCAAAGATTTTGCCATTGAAGCATGGATCGCTCCACAGGAATATCCATGGAACCAGGCTGGAATAGTTGACCACGACCAAGATAAGAAAGCTGGTTATTCATTGTCAATTAATCACTTAGGCCAGATAAGCCTCTATGCCCAGATTAACGGATCATGGGTAGGGTTATGTACGACGAAGCATGTTGATTTGTTGAAATGGACCTGCGTAACCGGTGTTTATAGCAAGGATGAAGGTTTCAGTATTTATTTTAATGGTGAATCAGCTGGTACCAATAACATTACCGGCAACATCACTGATGCCATCAATCATGATCTTTATATAGGGATGGCGCATGAAAAGGCTCCTCCGTGGGCATTTGAACGCAACATTACAAAATCATATCTGTCGAATATGGTATTCAGCGGATTAATAGATGAAGTTCGCTTATTCGACAGAGCGCTGGATCACTCTGAGATTTTGTCAGGATACCGGAATTATAAACCTGCAAACCCTAAGGTCCTTGATTTTTGGGTATTACCTGCAGGTGAAGATATTCCCAACAAATTTGGCGCAACTTATACAAAACTGAAATGCAGTCCCGAATGGGATGGCTTATGGCGCTTTGGTGATTATGCGGATATAGTAGTCGCATTTGACGACAAACCATGTCGTTTTGTATTCTGGCGAGGAACAAATTATCTGCCAAGCATTGTTACCAAACCAGGACCCGGGGGGATATGGAACAGTGACCAGGGACCTGAAGATTATACCGACCAGTGCTATGAGCATATGTCAGACAAAACCTGCCGTTATTCGCATGTCAGGCTGATTGAAAATACAGAGGCAAGAGTTGTTGTTCACTGGCGAAATGCAAGTGTTGGAGTGAGTTATGACTGGTTGACCGTTGATAAAGATGGATGGGGATTATGGACAGATGAATACTGG
>CAIXHD010000238.1 GCA_903919065.1 uncultured Bacteroidota bacterium | reverse complement strand
GAGTATTTTGGTTAATCCGGCAGAAATAAGAACCCGTTACCGTGAAAAAATCAGTCAGTATTTTGCGGATATCAAACTTCGATGCGGCCAGTATGACATTGATTTTGTTGAGGCTGATATACGGGAGGATTTCAGGGAAGTGCTATTGCCGTTGTTGATTAAGAGGCAGAAGTTGTTTTGATTTAAAGTAGCGGACTGAACATCCTGGCTACTGATTCCTGAATTTTATCAAAAGTGGGGCGCTGCTCCCATTCGTCCAGTATGATTTCTTTTGAGTTGCTGATATCATCCTCAAAGTCGAGCCTGAGCTCGCGGGCAATTTCCTCATCATAGATCAGTGCATTTGCCTCAAAATCCTGATTAAAGCTCCGGATATCCATGTTTGCAGTTCCAACCGATGAAAAGACGTCATCAACAATCATCAGCTTGCTGTGAGTGAACCCCTTGAGGTAAAAATAAACATGTACCCCGGCTTCAAGAAGCTCTTTTACATAAGAACGGCTGCTTCGCCACACCATCCAGGAATCGTTCCTTTCCGGCAGCAATAATTTAATCTCGATCCCACTAAGGGCTGCGGTTTTCAGCGCAGTAAGAATACTCTGATTTGGCAGAAAATAGGGTGTTGAAATGTATACGTAACGGGTTGCAGTGGCAATAGCTGCGAAATAAGCCTGCATGATGCTTTCCCAATCCGAATCCGGTCCGCTGGCAACGATCTGAACCAATAAATCCTGTGTAACTTTATGTTCAGGGAAATACTTCTGGTCGTAATCCGAGGTATTCATGGCGAAGTTCCAGTCGAGGAGGAAAATTGCCTGTAAGCTGGTAACGGAATCACCTTCGAGTCTTAGATGGGTATCGCGCCAGCGGGTATGATTACCCAAACCCCGGAGATAACGGTCGGCGATATTTATTCCCCCGACAAATGCGATTTTGCCATCAACAACAATAATCTTCCGATGCAGCCTGAAATTAAGCTTATTAGCAAATGCATAGGTTTTCACCGGCATAAAATTCATCACCTTGACCCCCGATGTAGTCAGCTCGCGAATGTACCTTCTTGATAATGACCAGCTACCAAGATCATCGTACAACACTTTCACATCTAGGCCAGCCATAGCTTTTCTCATCAGAATCTCCTTGATCCGGTTGCCGATCTGGTCGTCATCAATTATATAAAATTCAAGGTGGATATGGTCGCGTGCATTCTCCAGCTCATAAATAATGGAGCCGAATGTTTGGCGGCCATTGTTCAGGACCCTTATCTTATTGTGTTCCGTGATCAAAGCTTTTGAATTATTCAGGAGCAGCTTCATCAGGTGCCGTTTTATCGTAAGCTTCGGATTACGGATAAAAATCTTGTTGTTGAGCAGGATCATCTGCTCCCGGATCAGCCGGTCCAAAGACATTCGGTCCGACATCTCCTTCATGATGATCATCTTACGCTTTTTCGGATTGACTCCAAAGTATACATACAGGATGATTCCTCCTATCGGGATCAGAAACAAAACCAGAATCCAGGAAAGGGTTTTAAAGGGATCCTGGTTATCCATAATGACCACAACCACCATAACAAGAATAGTCAGGAGGAGAACTCCATCCAGTATCAGCCAAAACAAGCCCTGATGACTAAAATTATTGAATATGCTGGCAATCATTATCTTTAAGATGTATGGAAAAATACGAAGATTTTTTGATTTGCTGATATGATGGTGTGCTGATGAAAAGTTACCTTAGCTAATAATTAATTCATCACTTCATGGAGACGATTTTGTTGATTATCATTATAATACTTCTTATAACGGCGATTGGGCTGCAATTTGCATTCAGGACCCGGCAAATGGAAGATCAAAGCCAAAAAATGCTGGAAACCATTGAGAAAAGCATCAGCCGGGTTGAGACTGCAGTGAAGGAAGAGGTAAAATCCAACCGTCAGGAATTGAATAATACCCTGACCACCTTTCAGCAATCGTTTCTGGGAACACTCAGCGGAATTTCCAAAGATCAGGCTGAGTATTTAAAAATGAGCCGGGAGGAGCTTACAAAATCAATCAAGGAGTTTTCCGATCTGATGGTGCTTCAACTCGATAAGATTACTGGCAAGGTAGAAACGAAGTTGACCGAGCTGAATGCCAGTACTGAGAAAAAGCTAGAGCAGATGCGGGAAACGGTTGACGAAAAACTCCAGAAGACATTGAATGAAAGATTGGGTCAATCGTTTGAAGTGGTTAGCCGGCAGTTGGAGAATGTACAGAAAGGATTAGGCGAGATGCAGACTTTGGCCCAGGATGTAGGCGGACTAAAAAAAGTGCTGAGCAATGTCAAGATGCGCGGCGGGCTTGGTGAGGTCAGGCTTGAAATGCTCCTCGAACAGATCCTTGCACCGGAGCAATATGAAGCCAACGTAAAAACCAAGAAGGGGTCATCGGACCTGGTTGAGTTCGCGCTTAAGCTGCCAGGAAAGGATGATGATGGTGGAGTAGTCTATTTGCCTATTGATGCGAAATTCCCGCAGGAAGCCTATATTCTTCTCACAGAGGCTTATGAGGCAGCCAATCCGGAAGCCATTGATGCTGCGGCAAAAAGTTTGGAAAGCATTATTAAAAAAATGGCTAAAGATATCAGGGACAAGTATATCGATCCACCAAACACAACAGAGTTCGGCATTTTGTTCCTGCCTTTTGAAGGAATCTATGCTGAAGTAATCAGGAGATCGGCCCTGATGGAAACCCTGCAGCGTGATTTCCACATTATGGTTACCGGTCCCACCACCCTGGCTGCCATTCTGAACAGTTTACAGATGGGATTCAAAACTCTGGCCATTCAAAAAAGAAGCAGTGAGGTATGGCAGGTTCTTGGTGCGATAAAAACCGAGTTCGATAAGTTTGGAGGTCTTTTGGATAAAGCACAGAAAAATCTTCACACAGCCACATCCCAGCTTGATGAGCTGGTAGGCAAGCGTACAAAGGCTATCCAGCGGCGTCTCCGGGATGTTGAGTCATTGCCTGCCGGAGAGGCGGCGCTGTATTTACCGGAGATCGGGGATGGAGACAATGTTGATGAAGAAGTAGAAAGTTAGAGATTCGAAGACCGGTTTTGAGATTCGAAGACCAATTCTGAATTTTGAAATTACAGGTTCAAACAGCGCTTGTAAAGCTCCACTTTTTGGGACGGGGTCCCGTTTTTCAACGGGATGACACTTCTCCGAGGCAAACTTGATCTTGTAACTTCAAAATTCAACACTGGCCCTGGAGCTTCAACATTCTTTCGGTTGTCGATCCTTTTTTCGTAAAGCGATCTTCGTCTTCCGTGTTTCGCGTTTCGTGTTTCGCGTCACGATCTTCAGGGATTTTATTAAATTAGCTGAACATTAGGATAAAATGACAGATAAAAACGCCATAATTGACCGATTCATCCGGTATGCAAGGGTTAATTCCCAATCCGACAACGGATCCAGCTCCTGTCCGAGCAGCACCGGACAAATTGAGCTTGCCCGCCTTATTCTTGAAGACCTGGCAGAAATCGGGTGCACGGAAATCAGCCTCGACCGCAATGGATATATCATGGCCAGCATTCCATCGAATGTTAATAAAGTGGTTCCGGTGATCGGATTTATCGCCCATCTGGATACCAGTCCTGATTTTTCAGGCAAAAATGTCAATCCCCGGGTAATAGAGAATTATGACGGATCTGATATTCCTCTTGACCCGGAAGGCCAGATCATGTTAAGACCATCAGAATTTCCAGAATTGCTGAATTACACCGGTCAGGACCTGATTGTCACTGATGGAAAAACCTTACTTGGAGCTGATGATAAAGCGGGGGTGACTGAGATTATCGAAGCTATTAAATTTCTGAACCTGAATCCGGATATTCCCCATGGAAAAATCAAAATTGGCTTTACACCTGATGAAGAGATCGGGCGGGGAGCAGATCGGTTTGATGTCAAAAAATTCGGGGCAGACTTTGCCTATACCATGGATGGAGGAGCTATCGGCGAATTGGAATTCGAGAATTTCAATGCAGCCTCAGTGGTAGTCAGTATACAGGGCAGGAATGTACATCCTGGAACTGCAAAAGACAAAATGATCAATGCTCTTCAGATAGCTGCTGACCTGCACAACATGCTCCCGTCGAACGAGCGACCTGAAAACACGGAGGGTTATGAAGGTTTCTTTCACCTTTCACGCATCGAGGGTACTGTTGACAAGGCTCGCATGGATTATATCATCAGGGATCATGATTTTGCAAGGTTTACTGAACGCAAAAATATTCTGGCTGAAATCGTTGCCGGGTTTAACACCAGATATCCGGCAGGCACAGTGAAGGCGGCTGCCCGCGACCAGTATTACAACATGAAAGAGAAGATAATGCCCGTTTACCAGATTATCGATCTGGCGGCAGCGGCGATCAGGCAGGCAGGAATTGAACCGGTTATTATTCCGATCCGTGGAGGCACCGATGGTTCCAAATTATCCTATATGGGCCTTCCAACACCAAACTTGTTTACCGGGGGTCATAATTTTCATGGCAGATTTGAATTTATCCCAGCCCAATCGATGGAAAAGGCTGTTGAAGTAATCATAAACATTGTGCGGATCGCTGCATCCTGATGACTAAACAAAAAAGCCATACGGTTGTTCCAGAGGTACAACAAACCAATTCGAGATGTTCAAGGAATTTGATGCTACAAAAAAGAAGATTTTCCGGGTGATGGATGATGATGGGCATATCATTTCAGATAAGCACATGCCTCTCATTGAAGAAAATCAACTCATTGACGCCTATCACAATATGGTTTTCGCCCGAACCGCGGACCATATGATAATAAGTTACCAGCGGCAAGGAAGAATATATACTTATCCGCCAAATTACGGGCAGGAGGCGATACACGGAGCAACTGCCATGGTAATGCGCCCCGACGACTGGCTGGTGCCGGCATTCAGAGAAATGGGTGCCTGGCTGGCAAAAGGTGCCACGCTGAAAGATATTTTTCTTTATTTTATGGGATATGAGGTAGGAAATACCTGGCCCGCAGCCAACCATTTTCTACCGATTTCCGTACCGATAGCTTCCCAGCTTCCGCATGCTGCAGGTATAGGTTATGCAATAAAATACAAGAAACTTGATGAGGTAGTTTTCGCTTTTGTTGGCGATGGCGGAACCTCTGAAGGTGATTTCCATGAAGCCCTGAACTTTGCAGCGGTATGGAAGGTTCCTGTAGTATTTATTGTACAAAATAACCAGTTTGCCATCTCCGTGCCATTCAGGATGCAGACTGCTTCGGCAGGGATTGCAATAAAGTCGGTGGCTTACGGAATGCCCGGGATACAGGTGGATGGCAATGATTTTTTTGCAATGCTGAAGACTCTCCAGGAGGCATCTGCTTATTGCCGTGAGGGAAATGGCCCGGTACTTATTGAAGCGGTGACGTATCGTAAAGGTGCACATACCACATCGGATGATCCAACCAAATACAGGTCGAAAGAAGAGGAAGAGACCTGGGAGAAGAAAGACCCTTTAAAAAGACTGAAGAATTATCTGGATAGCAAAAACTTGCTGGATGAGACTGAAGACAGGAGACTGGAGGAGCAGTACAGGTTGGAGATTGACCGGATCTTTGTGGAGGCCGAGAATCAGCCGGCATCTCCCTTGGAAGATGTATTTAAATATATGTATGCCGACATGCCAGACGACTTGAAAAAGCAGCAGGTGGAGCATGAGAATTTTCTGCAGTGGAAAGAATCAAATTCTTAAAAAATCAGTCAATGAGCATGAAGATAATGAATATGGTTAACGCGATTAACAGCGCGTTGGATATAAAGTTGGCTGAGGATCCCGACATTGTGGTTTATGGTGAGGATGTTGGTGTTGAAGGTGGTGTTTTCAGGGTTACCGAAGGGCTCCAGTTAAAATATGGAGCAGAGCGGGTGTTTGATTCACCCCTTGCCGAGTCGGCCATAGCAGGAACAGCCATTGGTATGGCTGCAGCCGGGTTAAGACCGGTGATAGAAATGCAGTTCTGCGGCTTTGTATATCCTGCTTTCAATCAGATTATTTCGCACCTGGCCCGGATGCGCAACCGCTCGCGCGGAAGAATCGAGATGCCTGTTGTTGTAAGGATTCCTTATGGCGGCGGCATCAATGCGCTTGAACATCATTCCGAAAGCATGGAGGCCCTTTATGCGCAAATACCAGGGTTAAAGGTGGTGATCCCATCGACACCTGCAGATGCCAAAGGGTTGTTGATCTCGGCCATTGAATCGAACGACCCGATCCTGTTTATGGAGCCAAAGAGAATATACAGGGCCATTAAACAAGAAGTTGGAGAAGAGAAATTCTCGATTCCTATCGGGAAAGCAAAAATAATTACCCCAGGTACCGACGTTACAGTTGTAGCTTACGGGGCTATGGTGAGAGAAGTGCAAAAAGCGCTTCCCAAACTTAAAGAAGCTGGAATATCGGTGGAACTGATCGATCTGAGAACCATTTATCCGATGGACAAAGAGACGCTTGCTCAATCAATCCGTAAAACCGGAAGATTGGTATTTGTTGCGGAGGAGCCGACCTCATTTGGTGTTGGGGCTGAAATCATTGCCATGGCAAACGAAGAAGCATTTTTATATTTGCAGGCACCTCCGAAACGGGTAACCGCTTTTGACACTATTGTTCCTCTGCCGAAAGGTGAGCACCATTACATCATCTCCCCGGAGAAGATCTTTTATGAGATTCAAAAAACCGTAAAATTCTGATCTCATGAGATACATTTTCAAATTTCCGGACATTGGTGAAGGTCTTGATGAAGGCATAATCGCGGAATGGTACATTGAAAAGGGCCAGACAGTAGAAATGGGGCAACCTCTTGTAAAGATGGAAACGGACAAGGTGGTTACAGATATCCCTTCCCCAAAAACAGGAATTATTGCAGCATTTTACGGTCGCGTTGGGGAGACCGTTCATGTTGGGAGTCCATTAGTAGAGTATGATTTGCCAGGAATTGATGGCGCTGCAGCTGTTGCAGAAGCCGCCAAACCTATCTTTGAAGGCATAAAGGAAGAAGGAGCGGGAGTTGTCGGAACATTGGAAATTGCTGATAATTCTGCCTATTTACCAGCGAGCAATGAGGACCTGACAGCTTTAGTAAATCCAACCTCGCAAAGAGCACCTCAACGGGCACTTGCCACACCGGTAGCCCGGGCGATGGCCAAAGAACTGGGAGTGAATATCGACCATGTTTTGGGAACGGGACCGGCAGGGAGGGTTACTAAGGGGGATATCGAAGGATTCGTGACGCGTGACACGAAACACGGAAGACAAGAAATCGAAACGCGTGACACGAAACACGTGACACGGAAGAATGAAGATGGGGTTTCGGGTCACGATCTGGAAGTGGAGATCAAGCCACTGAGCCAGATCCGGAAGGTGATAGCCCGGAATATGATTCAATCCAAGCACAATGCAGCGCACATGACGGTATTTGATGAGATCGAAGTTTCGGAGCTTATCAGGATACGATATAAATACAAAGAGCAATTTGAGCGCGAAGGAATTAAGCTTTCTTATCTGCCATTTATTCTAAAAGCGACGGCACTGGCACTGAAAAACCATCCGGTTCTGAATGCTGAGATGGATCTTGAAAACAGCCGAATGATATACAAGAAATACTACAATATTGGCATTGCGGTGGATACTGACGACGGGTTGGTTGTTCCGGTCATCAGAAACGTTGATCGGCTAACTATTAAAGACATTGCCATCGCGGTAAATCTGATTTCCGAAAAAGCACGAAAAAGAAGCCTGACGATGGAGGACATGAAGGATGGAACCTTCACAGTAACAAATTACGGATCCATCGGCGGCCAGTTTGCTGTACCCGTGATCAATTATCCGCAGGCAGGAATCCTGGGGATCGGCAGGCTGGTAGAAAAACCAGTGGTAAAAGATGGTCAGGTAGTACCGGGCACCTTATTACCCCTCAGCCTTTCGGTTGATCACCGGATGGTTGACGGCGGTGAAGTTGCCCGTTTCCTGAACCGGGTGATGGAATATCTGAGTGATCCTGTATCAATTATAATCGGTTAACTTTGTTCAACTGAAAACCTATCTCTATGGAATATGATCTGATAATTATCGGCGCCGGACCAGCCGGTTATGTGGCTGCAATACGCGCTGGCCAGCTTGGCATGAAGACCGCCCTTGTAGAAAAGAAAGAGGTCGGCGGGATGTGCCTTAACTGGGGATGCATTCCAACCAAGGCGTTGATTGAAAGCGCGAAATTTTATAACAGGATTAAATCAGCCGAGAATCTGGGAATCGACGGGATAGATCAGTCGAAGGTGACTTTCAACTGGGGCCAGGCAAAAAGACGGTCGGGGAAAATCGTTACCAAGCTTACCGGCGGCGTGAATTTTCTGTTAAAGAAGAATGGTGTTGAAGTTATAAAAGGAGAAGCAAAGATCATTTCCTCAACATCGGTGAGTGTGGAGAACAGGCTCCTTGAGGCCAAAAATATTTTTATTGCCACTGGCTCCTATCCTGCCCCGTTGAATATCGAACTACCTGAAGGAAAATTGATTCAGGTGGAAAAACTTCTTGATATTGAAGCCCTGCCGCACCGGATTGTCCTGGTTGGGCATGGCCCCGTGACGCTTGAACTGGCTCAGTTTTTTCAGCTAATTGATAAAGATATTACGGTTATCAGCCCGGTTGAGAATGTGCTACCCGGGGTGGATGATTACCTGCGGCAGTACATCATGAAGAAGACAAAAAGTCAGGGTATCCGCATAATGGAGAACAGCAGGATAACTTCGGCAACTGAAGAACTTCTCATTGTAAATGGTATTGATGTCCCGTACGATGTTGTGATCAATTGTTCATGGAGAAACGGGATTGCGCCGCCATCAGAAATAGGGTTCAATCGTGATGATCACGGTTTTATTCCGGTTAATGAATTTTTGGAGACCTCCGTGGCCGGTGTTTATGCCATCGGTGATGTAAACGGGTTATCTTATCTTGCTCATGCAGCTTCAGCCCAGGGAATTTTTGCCGTTAACCATATACAGGGAGTTTTGGGCAGTATGGATATGAAACAGTGCCCGATCAATATATACACCCATCCGGAGGTGGCCCAGATTGGATTGACCGAACGGGAAATACGGGAAAAAGGTATTGAATATCGCATTGGTGAATTCCCCATGTCGGCCAACGGGAAAGCGCTGGCTGAGGATAGTGCTGAAGGAATGATCAGAATCCTTTCGGGGAAAAAACTAGGCGAAGTACTTGGCGTTCAAATTATTGCCGCCAATGCTACGGACCTTATCGCCGAGGCAGCCGCGTTCATGTCGGTTGAAGCCACGGTTTATGATGTTGCCCGAACGATGCATGCTCACCCCACAGTATCGGAAGTTTTTCTGGAAGCCGGGATGGACGCGGCATATAAGCCCATTCATAAATAAAGTAAGAAGTTAGAGATTCGAGGACCAATTCTGAATTCTGAGAATACAGATTCAAGTAAATGCCGCGGTATGCGACGGGGTCCCCGCCTTCGCGGGGATGACAACTCTCCGAGGCAAACCAGATATTGAATTAGCACATTAATAAATTCTTAATTATCGCATCACCAAATCATCTCCCTTATTCTCTCCCTGATCAGATTTTG
>CAIXHD010000237.1 GCA_903919065.1 uncultured Bacteroidota bacterium | reverse complement strand
TTTCCATATATCCTGATGTTATCCGGATTTTGAATGCCGATTTTTTTCAGGTCTGCGTAGGTGAGTTTTTGAATACCGGCCGTTGTGACCTTGATTTTGTACCATTTGCCGGATGATAAGACAGAGCTGGAGGCGTATAGGCGGGTGGAGGATTGGGATTTAAGGTTAGGGGTTTGGGGTATGGGGTTTGGGGTTTGAGGTATGGGGTTTGAGGTTTGGGGGGTAAAGCTAACCAGGCGCTCTATCTGGCCGGTGGCGGAATTTTTCCGGAAAGGAATGAAACTGTAAACGACAAATGATTTTTTCCGCTCGATTTGTATCGCGGTACTTATTATTATTGCATCATTTAGATCGGAAGCATCGATTTTTTTCCACTCCGGATCGGAAATGTTGACCGGTTCATAATGAAAATTCGTGAATATGACTTCAGGCTTGCTATTTTGTGAATCGCTCCAGGGCAAGCGCTCAGAATAATAGGGGAGCGTACCTGAACCGGAGGGATAAATCGCCCTGTCGAAGCCTGCAGCTGAAATCCAGTTTATTTTTCGTTCCTGGGTATTCTGTCCGAAACTGACTGAAATTGAGAATCCTGTAATGATTAACAGGGATGCTAAAAACCTTATATTTCTTGAGATTGTTCTAACCATATCGGGGTAATATTACAGAAAAAACGTCTGTTTAGGTTTGAAATTGTGCCCAAAAAAATGGTTCTGGAAAAATATTAACAATAGCATCTAAAAAATAAACGGAAACGAGCTGCGTTATTACTCAAGCTTTCGCTGATTTTTTCTTAATTTCGGCCGCTTTTGATACTGAAAGTCAGTGTTAGTGATAAAAATAGTTAATTTTGTACATTGATTTAATACCCTTTGAAAGTCATGAAAATCAGATTGTTTAGTTTTCTTCTGATCGCTTTAGGTCTCGTCTTGTCTTTGGGCAGCTGCAGCAAAAGCACCTTAAAATCTTCAAAGACCGGCTGGGCATATAATGACCCTAAGAACGGAGGATATGAGTATATGGCTGGTTTTAACCAGCCTACAGGTCCGGGATTGGTTTTTATTGAAGGAGGAACTTTTACTCTTGGCCGCGTTGCTGATGATGTCAGGTACGATTGGAACAATATCCCCCGCAGGGTAACGGTATCTTCATTCTATATGGATGAAACCGAAGTTACCAATGCTGATTATCGTGAATACCTTCATTGGCTGAAGCGAGTTTATACCGATTACCCGCTGGTATATCAGCAGGCAATGCCTGATACCCTGGTTTGGAGGGGAGCACTGGCTTTCAATGAGCCGATGACTGAGTATTATTTGCGTCACCCATCTTATAATGATTATCCTGTTGTAGGTGTTACCTGGCTGCAGTCTACACAATATTGCGACTGGAGAACGGACCGCGTAAACGAAAATATGCTGATCAAGGAGGGCGTTTTGATGCTTGATCCAAATCAGACAAGCGCAAAGAACTTTAATACAGAGGCTTATCTGGCCGGGCAATATGAAGGTGTTGTCCGTCAGGATCTGCCAAACCTCGATCCGAACAAAACCGTTCGCAAAGCCCGTATGGAAGATGGTTTCTTCTTTCCGAAGTATCGCCTCCCGACCGAAGCAGAATGGGAATTTGCTGCTCTCGGATTGGTAGCCAAAGAAGAATTGATTGACAGCAAGAGAATGTTCCCTTGGCGTGGAAATTACACGAGGGATGAAGATAAAGCAAAAAGAGGTACCCTCCTTGCAAACTTCGTTCGCGGACGTGGTGATTATATGGGTGTTTCCGGCTCACTGAATGATGCTTTTCCCTTCACTTCGCCTGTAAAAACATATCCTCCTAATGATTATGGTCTTTTTGATATGGCAGGTAACGTAAGCGAATGGGTATTGGATATTTACCGGCCATTGTCATCTCTTGATGTTGATGAACTCAGCCCTTACAGGGGTAATGTTTTCAAAGTTCAACAGCGGGATGGTGAAGGAAATATCGCAGAAAAAGATTCGCTTGGAAAAATTCCACAAAGGGTCATGACTGCCGCTGAAAATGCAAAAAGAACGAATTACAAGAAATCGGATAACCGCAACTACCGTGATGGTGATAGCCGTTCCAGTATTGCCTTAAGCGGCTCAGAACAAGATGATTCAAAAAGTACGGCTCAGATGTATTTCCCCGGAGCCGGTGAAAGTAAGCTTGGTATCACCAGTGATATATCAGACAAATCACGTGTTTACAAGGGCGGATCATGGCGCGACAGGGCCTATTGGATGATTCCGGCTACCCGCAGGTATCTTGATGAAGATAAATCCACTGATGATATCGGATTCCGCTGCGCTATGTCACGCCTCGGTAATTCTGATGGAAAATAAGGAGTGAAGACAGAGGAATTTTATTCGACTTATCTGCAATATCCGCAGATCTGTACAGACAGCCGGAAAGTCAACCCCGGCTGTCTCTATTTTTCCCTTAAAGGCGATAATTTCAATGGCAACCTTTTTGCAGCAGATGCCCTGGCCAAAGGATGTTCCTATGCAATAGTCGATGATCCTTCTGTTGTCAAAGATGAACGGTATGTGCTTGTTTATGATGTACTGGGTTTTTTGCAGGATTTGGCCTCATTTCATCGCAGCCTGCTGAAAATTCCCGTAATCGGATTAACCGGAACCAATGGCAAGACCACTACCAAAGAGCTGATTCATTCAGTTTTGAAGCAGAAATACCGGACTGTTGCCACCATTGGAAATCTTAATAATCATATTGGTGTACCGTTAACCTTGCTTTCAACCAATCAGGATACGGAAATCCTTATAGTTGAAATGGGAGCAAACCACCCTGGTGAGATTACTTTCCTCTGTAATATTGCAAAACCGACGCACGGGCTGATTACCAATATCGGCAAGGCTCACCTCGAAGGTTTCGGGTCATTCGAAGGGGTTATAGCCACCAAGAATGAATTGTATGATTTCATAAAGGATGGCGATGGTAAACTATTTGCCAACCATGATGATAGTTTGCTTGAAAAACTGGTGGCTGATTACCCCTGCTTTAAATATGGTACTTCGGAGGATGCAGATGTTATCGGAACGGCTTTAACCCGCGAAAGGTTTCTGGATATCACCTGGAGAAAGACGGGAGATGATGATTTCGTTCAGGTGACCAGTCAGCTTTCCGGGGGCTACAATCTATATAATATTCTCGCAGCGCTGGCTTTAGGCACTTGGTTCGGATTAACGTATGAGCAGATCAACAATGGGATAGAATCCTATGTGCCGGGAAATATGAGGTCGCAGTGGATGCAGACCGGCAGCAATACTTTGTTTCTCGACGCATACAATGCCAATCCTTCCAGCATGGGGCTCGCCGTCGAACATTTTTTCGGGTTGAACCTTCCTCGTCAGATTGTTATATTGGGAGATATGTTTGAGCTGGGGGTGCATTCGGCCAATGAACATTTGGAAATTATTCGAAAGGCGGATCTTCTGGATTTTGAAGAGATAATATTTGTCGGACCCCGGTTTTTCGATATGTCAGCAGGTTTTCGTCACAGTTTTTTTAAAGATATCGATGGACTGAAGGAATACCTCTCTGCTGCAAAATTAAATGGCTGTAATATTCTCATTAAGGGATCAAGGGGGATGCAGCTAGAGCAGCTGGTGGATTTTCTCTAACCCTTTAAATCACTGAATTTCCGCTTGCCCGAGATATAAAAGGCAGCAACAATGCTTTTGGGATACCATCCTTCGAGACGCTGCGGAGTGGGGTGGGCAGGGCTCGAAAAATTGCTGTATTCCTTTTTCCAGAGCTTGTTGAAATCGCGGTGCGCTTTTAAAACAGCCATAAAGAAAGCAGGCTTTCCTTTTAACAGATATTGCAAAGCGGCAACACCGTCGAGAATTTTCCGGATAAAAAGTGTTCGCTTTTGAAGATGTGGTGGAAGGTTTTTCCGGAGAAGGAGCAGGTTGTTCCTGAAATTTAAATATAATTTATGCGGACTTTCATTGGGCAAGGCTCCACCGCCGACATGAAAAATCAATGAATCCGGTTGGTACCAGACTTCGTAACCGTGAGAATGCATCCTCCAGCATAAGTCGATCTCTTCCATATGGGCAAAAAAGAGCGGATCAAGTTGTCCTGAGATTCTGTAAGCCTCAGTCCTGACCATCAGGCAGGCACCGGAAGCCCAGAAAACCCTCGAAGGCTGGTCGAATTGACCATTGTCACGTTCAATAGAATTAAAAATTCTTCCCCGGCTGAAGGGATAGCCGTACCGGTCGATCCACCCTCCTGCAGCCCCGGCATATTCAAATGCCTCACGATCGCTGTAGCTTCTTATTTTTGGAGCCACGGCGCCTGCCATGGGATGTAGTTCCATGAAGCAGGTGAGCTGCTCAATCCAACCAGGAGTTACTTCCACATCGGAATTGAGAAGAACGACATATCGGGTGGTTATTGAATCGATGGCAATCTTATATCCACCGGCATAACCATAGTTGCGGTCGAGAACCTTTAACACTAAATCAGGATGCTCAGCAGAAAGCCACTCAACCGTTCCATCGGAACTGGCGTTATCAACGATGATGATATCGGCAATATCAGTCGGGGTATTCGCTTTTAGTGCGGGAATAAATTTTTGGAGATAGAACAGACTATTCCAGCTGAGTATAATTACGGAAACCTGATTCATGGTTTCAAAGGTAATTCCACAGGTTGATATTTCCATCGCCTGTGCGACCAAAGCCAGAGGTATGGAGTTTTGCGAATCGATTTTTCCAGAATGTCAACAAATTTTTTGGTAACATCTCCCTTTTGTGTAGTGCTTACTCCATCATGAATCAAGGTGAGAGATGCCTCATAATCAGCAAATCCATGTTTTAATTGCTCAACAAAGTAAACCGGCATGGAGAAGATTTTTGAGATTTTCTCAACTCCTGTAAAAAAGGCGGTATCCTGATTTAAAAAGCGTGTGCGGAATCTGATGTCAACACGGGCAGGAGTCTGATCAGCCACCAAAAGCAAGGCAAATGGTGAGTTTTTATTATTTATTTCTGAAGAAATGATCCTGAATGAATCCTTCATTGGTACCAGTGTTACACCTGGCCTTTGCCTGATTTTCTTCATAAGCTGATTGGCAAATTCGCTTGATTGGGGCTTGTAAACAGCTAATACCCTGTATCCTGATGCAATCATCATGGGAACGTTGTACTCCCAATTTCCGAAATGTCCGCCGACAATGATAATGTTTTGTTTTCGCGACAGTGGGCCGGCAAGAACTTCGGGATCGGAGAATCGCAGCCGTCGTTTCGCCTTTTTGGAATTAAACCTGGTTAACAGGATAATCTCTAGAAATAATTCGGAAAAATGCTTGTAGAATTTTTCCGCTATTTCCTGCCGCTCATCAGAGGACAGTTCAGGAAAGGACTTTTTGAGATTTGAATGAACGACCCCTTTCCGATAACCGAAAATATCCAATACTATATAATTGACCGCTGAAGCAAGAAAACGAAAAACAAACCCGGGCAACCAGGAAAATATCCATAATATCTGCCAGATTAACCCGGGAAGTAGTTGTTTCATCGAATTATTAATTTTTATCTTCTGAAGTTGTCAAGGGCCCGACCGCCATATCCGGCATCGAAGTTAAGATTATCATAGTTTTTCAGGTTGGCAGTTCTGCTGTAAATTTCATACTGCCAGTATGGGTTGTACAATTCACCCCTTGCATCTGAGTGTATCAGAACATATTCCGGACCTGCGAGATGGGGATTGTAAAAAACGAAACGCTTATTGTTCTGTTCATCAATATGAAAGTATTGCCATATTATGTAAGGGAAGGCATTGGGCTCATGCTTGCTATCCTCCACCTGATCAGGAGCCCCGTATTTCAACCAGACGCGGCCCATATCGGTTTCAAATCCGTGCTTGATTTTCGTTTTATATGCATCCTCCATCATCATAACCTGGTTTTTGTAATGGTTCCATTCAGATTCAGGATTCTTTTCATTCCGAACCTTCCAAAAGTTGTACAGGTATTTCTGCATCTGTTTGGTTTCCGTGGTACCTACCAGGTTTTTGGCAAATTGCATCTCAATCATTGAGGATACAGGAGCCAGGCATAATAGGTAGAATTTAAGTGAATCCATCGAATTGATCTTTTCAGCAAAAGTGGAAGTGATATCAACACTTTGTATATCAGTGAGGTTGATCTGAATTCCCGGGTTGCTGCGCTGAAAGAATATTTTGTTCAGCAAGATGACCTCATTGTTGCGGTTCCTGGCTTCTACAACCAGGTTATAGTTTCCGCTTGGAAGATCGGTTATCTGAAGAGTCGCAAGGATTGGGTTTACTATAGCGGATTTCTGTCTCTGAAATTTCGAGTAATCAGCCAGGCCAAAGCTGGTTTCAAAAGATTCCAGGTAATACCGGTAGATGAAATCCTGACCCAGACCAATTTTTTTATCCAGATTATACAATTCGGTATAGAAGGAGATTGTTTTAGCACTCTCCGGGAAAAAATCACCGACAAAAGGTACCAGGTCGAAACCGCTTTTAGTGAGCATGTTCTCCTGCTTGGTTGGCTGAAAAGATTCAATAAATTGGAAATCACTGAATTTCAAATCCGTTTTATTGAATTCCATGGCAATGATTTCTCCATGTTCAATTGCAGGATCTTTGGTGTTATTATCCTTGATGTTCAGATCAAGCTGATAAACACCGTAGGGCATTGAAATTCTTTGCTGGTCGATGAAATGAGGCTGTGCCTTAGCGGTATCCTCGAGCTCGGCACTCAAGAGGTTATACTTTCGGAAATCAATAATTTTATCCTCTTTTTTAAAAACCATTGTCACTTCAAGGGAAGCCTGGAAAGTTCCCCGGGAGGTTTTTACATATTCAACCGATTGTCCGAAGATTTTCAGATAGGTCTCAACAAAAGGACCTTCTGTCGGACTAAAGAAGCTGGCGTTGTGAAAAAGAGCCTGAAGCTCCTTTGCATTTAGCTGGGCAATCATCAGGAATGTGAGACAAACCCATAGGGTAAAAGCTTTTTTCATGGTGTTGTAGTTTGCTGGTTAATATTTTATGGTGTGGTTTGGAAATTGGGGTCTCTGGATTTATCCATCCGGTTGAGTGCTGGGTAAAAGATTCCTTTTTCGCCTGCCAGCAGGCTCATCCTGAATGAATTCTTATCTAATATTTCACTATTGTAGAATAATACATTACCCGATTTAACTGAAACTTCAACTTCTTTGGAGGTTTGAGGTGCATTAACGACAAACCGGGTACCGGTAACTTTGATTTTTGCTGACCCGGCAATTACCGTAAAAGGATGATTGGGATCCGACGTGACATTGAAACATGCATCCCCGGTGAGCTTTATCTCTCGGGAACCCTCCATGAACTTGTCGTCATAAACCAGTTTGGACGCGGGTCCAAGGTCCACTTCCGTACCATCCGGAAGAAATATGGTTTTAGCAATGAGTTCCTTATTGGATACAACGTTAGTTCTGGAATAGAAGGTCCAGATAAGACCTGTGCCGGCAACAATCAAGAGGATAGCAGCAATTCGTGCCAGACGTATAGAAAGTGATGGGCGGAAACGAACAATCGGCGTGCTTTCAGCTAATCTGGCTTCTAAGCGGATCCAGTCTTCTTCATTTTCTTTGGCAGAAACCACTTCACCTTCAGATTCGAAAATCTCCTTAAGTTGATTAACACGGTAGGCCTGATCAGGATTATTGGTCAGCCAATCGTTAATCATGCGGTTTTCTTTGACGCTGGTTTCCTGATTAAAAAATCGGAAAAGTAATTCGTCCGTTATCATGGCTTTGTGCTTTTCTTCTAAGACACCTAACCTTGACAAAAACCCCCAACGCCTAACGGATTTTTTTTAGCTTTTCCCTCAGAATTTTCCGTGCACGGGAAAGATGGTTTTCTATTGTTTTGATATTCAGCCCCAGGGCGATGGCTATGTCACTTTGTTTGTCCCCCAAAATTACAGCGCGCGTAAATACTTCGCGGCATTGTTCCGGTAATTGTCGAATCTGCTGCTCAATTAATTCCAGCTTAAGTGGATCAAACCGGTCGGGGTTTAACGGATAGGCGAACCAGTTTGAGATTTCAACAGGGTTGTTGGCATAAATTTCTCTGATTTTTTTTGCCCTCAGCCAGTTCAACGACTTGTGATATAGTGACGTATACAAGTATGGCTTAACAGAACCGTTAATCTGGATGGTTTCTCTCTTTTCCCAGAGCTCAAGAAACAGATCCTGAACGAGTTCCCTGGCAATTTCAGAGTCTTTGGTAATCGTAGTTCCATATCTGATCAACCCCGGTGAATGCCTGATGAAGAGGTACTTAAAAACCTCCGTGTCGCCATTCTTCAGGCCTTTCTTCAGGATTGATTCATCAATATTCAATGGAATCAGAAATACTTTTTGAGCACATTCAGAAATTCATCATGTATCAAACCATTGGAAGCCACAAAGGTTTCTCCGAATAGATAGTTGGGCCCACCGTGAAAATCGGAGACCTGACCGCCTGCCTGTTTTATAATTAAAATCCCTGCGGCAACATCCCAGGGTTTGAGGTGATATTCCCAGAAAGCATCATACCGTCCGCAGGCGACATAAGCGAGATCCACTGCTGCCGATCCTAACCGTCTGATGCCATGTGTGCACTCCATGAGTTCCCGGAAGGATCCCATGTAGGCATCGACCAGAGTGAAATCGGTGTATGGAAATCCGGTGGCAACCAGTGCCTGGCTCAGACTGGTGCGGCTACTGGTGTGAAATGTTTTGCCATTTAGTTGTGCCGGGCCATCTTTATAAGCGGAAAAGCATTCATCGCGGATTGGGTCGTAAATGATACCGATTACCAGTTCTTCATTCTCCATGAGTGCAATGCTGATACAAAAAGGACTTACTCCATGGATAAAATTGGTAGTGCCGTCGATGGGATCAACAATCCAGTTATAAACTGCACCGCGATGGGAATACGTTCCTTCTTCAGCAAGAAACCCTGATTCCGGCAGGATTAGTGCTAATCCGTCAAGGAGTAATTGTTCTGTTTTTTTATCTATA
>CAIXHD010000236.1 GCA_903919065.1 uncultured Bacteroidota bacterium | reverse complement strand
CTCGTGGGCATATTGAAAAGCCCTGGCGATGTAATCGGGTCCGAGGTGCCTAGCCCAGATACTACCAGGATCATCCGATCCGGCGACTTCATCTATCCGGAGCGTGCCATCGGAATGAAATGGCTCATTCACAACATCCCATGATCTGACCTTTCCCTTGTAGTGAGCGGCAACGGTTTGTATATGGTTCTTAAACATATTTTCCCAGGCCAGAGAGTCACCCTCAAAGTTCTTCACCCACGCCAGATCACTGATATCATGCCATACAAGGGTTGTTCCATGAACCCTGATATTGTTCTTTGCTGCAAAATCCACGATGGAATCCAAACCCGTAAAAACGAAAACATTTTCGGCCGGATGCAGAGCTTCGATTTTTCCTGCATTTTCCGGAGTTACGCTGCTGAACTCTGAAATAACCACTTTCCTGTAATCCGGATTATTTTTCAGGGGTGTCTCTCCCACGGCAACACCTACCGGAAAAGGAGAAACAGTTTTTAGCGACTCGGTTTTACAGGAAATCAACAGGCTTATTAAAAGAATGCTCGCTATGACTGACAAGTGGTATTTATTGCTTTTCATACTTCAAAACTAACAAGATATTGAACTTAATGGATAACCCTGTTGTTTGATCCGATAGATACATTTGGTATTATTGTATATGAAGAAAAAATACATGAATCCGTATTTGGCGGGCACCCTGCTCGGGATTGTCCTGCTTTTGGCCATGTACCTTTCCGGACGTGGCCTTGGAGCCAGCGGAGGGCTGAAATACTGCGTGGTTTCTGTTGTTGGAGCAGTTGACCGGCCTCATGCCGAACAATCGGTGTTTTACAGCAAATATTTTGAAGGCGGAAAGAAACCGTTAAAGAACTGGCTGACATTTGAGATTCTCGGTGTGGTTGTGGGAGGATTCATATCTGGTGCCCTCTCAAAAAGGCTGAAATTCAAGATCGAGAAATCGCCTTCCATTTCAAACACCCGTCGTCTGATATTTGCTTTTCTGGGTGGTCTTTTCTTTGTTTATGGCGCCCAATTGGCCCGTGGCTGCACCAGCGGCGCTGCTCTCTCAGGAATGGCAGTGCTCTCTGTAGCCGGCTTTGTCACTATGATTGCCATTTTCGGCTCAGCCTATCTTTTTGCATGGTTCTTTAGAAAAAACTGGATCTGATATATTAAATAATCATGGGACCAATAGTATCCAATTTACCAGTTCCTGAATGGCTTGATTTTCTGTTTGCCCTTCTGATAGGCATCGGATTCGGGTTTTCGCTGGAACAGGCCGGATTTTCATCAAGCCGTAAACTTGCCGGCATGTTTTACGGTTACGATACCACCGTAATAAAAGTCTTTTTTACGGCAGCCATCGTAGCACTGATCGGATCGCAGCTTTTAAGCTTCTTTGGATTGCTCAACCTGAACCTGGTTTTTGTCAATGAGTTTTATTCAGTCGCAGCCATCGTTGGCGGAGTGATCATGGGCGCAGGATTCATCATGGGCGGATTTTGTCCGGGAACAGGCCTTTGCGCCCTGTCCATCGGGAAAATTGATGCCATGGTTTTCTTTTTCGGCGGATTGAGCGGTGCATTTCTCTTTGCCGAAACCTACCCGTTTATCAAAAATCTGGCTGATGGGTATTATCAGGGGCCACTAAAGATAAATGAGGTTTTAGGTATCTCACCGGGCCTGTTTATTTTCCTTCTTATCGTAGTTGCAGCTGCAATGTTCTGGGTGGCAGAAGCAGCAGAGAAAAAATTTGCACGTCCCGACATAAACCGCGAACTATAATTTCACCACATGAATACCAGGGAAAAATTCTCGGTTGGAATGATAGGTTTTGGGCTGATCCTTGCCTTGCTGCCACTGCCATCGAATCCTTCTTTTTCGGTTAAACCGGATCTGCTTCAAAAGGCTGCACTTGATGAAAAAACTTATGTCACGGTTGATCAGGTTGCCAGATTCATGGTATCAGAGGACAGCACCATTCTGTTGATTGACCTCAGGCCACAAGCGGAATTCAATAAAATAAATATACCCGGATCAATCAATATTCCTTATGCCGGGCTACTCAACAATGACCTTAACAAGCTGCTGAATAAGCCGGGGATTCGCAGCATATTTTATGCAAATGACGACCTCTTTTCCAATTATGCCATTGTTTTAACCCGGGGCAGAAAGTTTACGAACACCTATGCAATGCATGGCGGACTAAATGAATGGTTCGCAACAGTAATGAACAGCAGCTTTACCGGTGAAAAAATATCTGCAAGGGAAAATGCACTTTTTGAAACCCGGTCGAGGGCACGACAAATGTTTAACGAGATCAACAGCCTCCCGGATAGCCTGAAACTTAAATATTCGGCATCTAAACGAATGGCAGCCAAGAAACTCGACGGAGGTTGCGAATGAATATTAATTAGATTTCTCTACTTCGAAATCATTGACATCTGCAGTGCTGAATGGCAGCCAGGAAAGAGCCGTTTTCTGGGCGATCATTTTATCGTGCATAAAGCCATTATTGCCATATTTAAGCGTGCGGGCATCATACCCGAATAATCGCAGGTAAGCTGTCGCAAAACTGGAATTATGCCCGGTTCCGCAATAAACAACCACGGTTTTGTCAGCCGGGATAGTTGCCATTTCTTCGGCAAGCCCAAGCGTCCCTTCGGGCTTATACCTCATAGCCCCCGGAATGTGACCATCTTCGTATTTATCTTTTCTTTCCAGGTTGATAATGAAGTACTTCTGAGGATTACTAAAAACCTCATCCGCCGAAATCAGAATATTTCCGGTTCCCTCTTCAAAAAGTTTGCTGAACCTGGCTTTGCCAATCGATTCGCCAGTAGACATTCCTGTTTTGAGATCCGGCATCCCATTGGCGACCGGCCTCTCGTTCACACGTGTTTCCATGGCAGATTCAAACTTTCCTGAAACTCCCTTCATCCATCCCTCTGCAGCAAATGAACCTTTCCAGGAACTCATCCCCCATCTCATCGCATAAACATTGCCATATCCCATCAGCCTGAGTAAACAGGAAGTGTAACCTGAAACCTGACCGTCATCACAAACCAGAATGATCTTATCATATTCAAAAGGTTTTATCCCCGACTCAAAATATCCGGGCAGCTCTTCAAATTTCATATTTAAAGCCCCTTTAATGTGCCCTTTCGAATACTGTTCCGCTGATCTGATATCGAGCACCAGCATCTTGCTGTTCAGGCTTTCCTGCACAATGGAAGCCTTTATTAATGAAGGATAGGTTTTACTCTTGACATAATCGCCATTTTGCTCCAGATCCTTCAATAAAAGCAAGGATTCATTCCCGACTTTAACGGGCGCGACAGATACAGCCGGGGCTGCCGGTTTGTTTTCCGGCTTTTTACCGGTGCATCCTGCGTCTGCTAAAATGAGAAGAATTAAAACCGGCAGAACGATAAATATTTTTTTCATCCGTAATTAATTATTTCTTCAAATTAATTGGCCTGGACTCAGGGATCCCTCAATTTACTTTCACCGCAACCTGGTCCTTATTAAAAGTAAGAGTCTCTGTTCGATTGCCGGTCTCATCGTACTTGTATTCTGTTATGGCAACACTATTATCAGGATTTTCGATAATATTCCGGTCTTTATCCATGCTTATAACTTTCACGGGAGCGCCGTGCTCATCATAAACGTATTGGGTAACCGGGACTTTTTTCCCTCCGAGAAATTCGTTGTCCTGATCATAATAAACAGTTTCTGTGACATATCCGTTCACATCAAACTTATTTACCCTCTTCGACCATCCCCAGTAAAGATTCGACATCTGTCCGATGACATTGAATACAGAGAATGATTCAACATCCCCCTGACCATTAGGAAGGAATGTAAAATAGGAAACACCGATATCACCACAATTTTCAGCAGTGCAGTTATAAAGGGTATCAGCCTTATAATTTGCCATACGGGTTACAAAACCTTTGTCATTGTAAGAAAACCTCAGCTCATAAAACGGACAGAACGGATTCATTATGGTTTCTTCCTTTGCCAGGTTATACCTAAGCTCCCGGATCATCCCGTCGGGGAGCTTACTCCAGCTCCAGGAGTGAATCTTATTGCGGTTTTCCACAGGCGCTCCATCCTTTCCGAAATACTTCAGCGCCATGCGGTTCCCACTGTTATCCAGAGTATACTCAGCAGTAAATACACCGGCCGATTCAATCTGCTTATTGTCCTTGTCGAAAAAATGCTTGATCTGTTTATTATCAGAATACTCATAAACAATTTTAGCGGCACCCCCCATGGATGAATATCCCAGGAGAGTATTGTTACGGACAAACTCAACCGATAGTAACCTTCCGGATTTATCGTATGAGAATTTATAATTGTTTATCGTTTTTGCCTGATCTGCCGTCAGGGAATGAGCACCCCTTTCAATATCGTACGGAGTTTCGCTGAACAAAAGGCTTCGGTAATGTTCAGTGCCGGAATGTACATTCTTGCTGGCCCCACTCTCATTGCAGGAATTAAGTGCAATGGACAGCGCTACTGACAGCACTGCAATAAAAATAAATCTGTAAAATTTCATAATCTCTCCCTTGTTTAATATGCTTTAGTCCAACAATTAAAGAGAGTAAAAGTTTTAGAATTCTGCAAAGACAGCATGATCCTAGAAACAGCAGCAATTTGTCGGGTCGTATTTGATGTAAACCGGTACACCATCTTTGTCAAACCGGAGGGTTTCGGTGCGGTTGCCCTGACTGTCGTATTTATAAGTGGTTCGCGCCACCCTATTCTCCGGGTTATTATACAGTTGCCTGTTTTTATCCATATTTTTAGTCTCGGTAACAGCACCGTGCTCATCATAAATGAATTGCATTACCGGAACTCTTTTCCCTCCGAGGTATTCACCGTCCTGGTCATAAAACACAGTTTCCAGAACATTACCGTTCTCATCGAATTTATTGATCCTCTTTGACCAGCCCCAGTAAAGATTTGATGTTTGGCCGATCACATTAAAGACGGAAAACTTTTCGACGTCGCCCATTTCATTCGGTTCAAACAGAAAGTAGGATACCCCAACTTCACCGCAATTTTCAGCGGTACAATTATAAAGCGTATCAGCTCTGTAATTTGCCATCTTGGAAACGAAGCCCTTATCATTATAGGTAAATCTCAGCTCATAGAACGGACAGAAAGGATTGAGCACCGTTTCCTTATTCTGCAGGTCGTATCGTACCTCCCTGATCATTCCATTGTCGAGAATACTCCATTCGAAAGAGTGAATCTTATTCCTGTTTTCCACGGCTTGTCCATATTTGCCAAAAAACTCAAGTTTCGTCCGTATACCCTTGTCATCAGTGGTATATTCAGCCTTAAACACTCCTGCCGATTCCATTGGTTGGTTCTTATCATCAAAATAGTGTTTAACCTGCTTATTTCCGGAATATTCATAGGTTATTTTTGCAGCAAACCCCATGGACGAATACCCCAGAAGCACATTATTGCGAACATATTCCACCGAAAATAGCCGACCGGATTTGTCGTAGGTAAATTTGTAGCTGTTAATGGTTTTCGACTGGCGCGGAGTTAGTTTATGAATACCTTTTTCGATGTCGTAAGGCGTTTGACTGGGCTGCATTTGCCGGTAATATTCGATTCCGGAATGGGTATTGCCATTGTTCGGTTTTTTCGTGCAGGAAACGACGGCAACCAGGAGTACCAAGGACACGATTGCCAAAAAAGCTCTTTTATACGATTTCATGCTATCAAATCAATTAATGTAAGTAGAGACGGATAATTATCCGTCTCTACAAATCTATTGGTCAATTTTGTATCTCAACAATCCAGTTTCCGGCCTCGGTGATCTCGATTTCCACCAGAATTTCAAATTGAGTTGTTCTGAGCTTATTCCATGCTTTATATCTTATCGATCCCTTGAATGGAAACTGACAATCCTCATAACCGAATTTTGGATTTGTCAGGGTTTCCCTGCCGCTGCTGCCTGACAATTGAAAATCCTCGAAATCACCGGCCACCCCTCCCTGTGAGTTCGGGTTAAACCACACTCCATTATTTCCACCCTGCTTATAAACCCTCATTCTGGCAACGTTTCTTTGGGTAAGGATTTTATAAGGTGCTGGCAATATTTCTTTCTGTTTTAAATCATTTTCCCACATAAAGGTTTTCTCAACAATTTTCCCGTTTTCAGTAAATCGGACTGTTCCTTTACCATTTTTCATTCCTTTTTTCCAGTTGCCAATATAAATAGTGCCATCGGGGTATTCGGCCCGGCCTTCGCCCTCGGGATATCCGCCGGAAAACTTTCCTTTGTAATAAAACTTCCCCCAAGCCTCTCCCAATCCATTTGCGATTCCATTTTTACACTTCCCTTTATAAACGGAGTCCAGTGCCGGGAGTAATACTTTGCATCCATCCTGTGCCAGGGAAAACAATGGGATAAGGAGGGCAGTTAACAGCAACTTTATCTTCATAACGGAATCATTTCTCTGTTGATTGGAAAAGTAAAATAAAAATGGAGAGGAACATCAAAGGCTCCTCTCCATTTCCAATTAATTATTTGACAATCTTTTCAGATGTGTCAAATTGTTTAGTTAACACCGGTTCTGACATCCCACCACATTTTCTGGCCCCAGAAGTAATCTTTTACATTTCCCAGGTAATCCTTAACATTGGTAGAGTTCAGGGCTGACTCGCTCTGTGGATAAGGCACTCTGAAAGGAGCGCGGTTATGATCCGGATAAGCGCTGTTAAATGCCAGCGGCAGAACAGGAACATCCGTACGCCTTGCTTCAGCCCAGGCTTCGTTCGACATCAGGAACAGGGCAAGATATTTTTGTGTGTAGATCTTTTTCAGATCATCGGCATTACCTTGCCATGCCACGCCCGCAGTTGCAAGATAAGGTGCAATGGCAGCATCAGCAACAGCGTACTGTTGAAGGGAAGCAGTTATACCTTTTTCGTATTCTTCCTTTGCATTTCCGGTTTTTATGCCGCGATGAAAGATCTCAGCTTTCAGAAAACAGATTTCAGCATACCTGAAATATCCGTCGCTTACACCATATTCATTGCCTCCAGTTGGATTAGGATTGCCACTGACAAATACAGGATTGAAATCAGAAATATCTTCCCGGATAAACGGTGGTACAAATCCAACTTTTTCAGAACCCCGGTATTTACCATCTGTTGTGGCTGGCACAAACCAGATCGGAAGGCGCGGATCATTGAAAGCATTCAAAATATCAACGACAACTTTTCCAGCGCCGTCATGATGGCAGCAATACCACCAGTACCAGTAATCTTCTTCCCATGGCGATGTTCCCGGCCATGTCAGCTCGATATTATCCGCATTGCTTTCCAGAATCGGATAATCAGCAGGACTGCCCAGTACTTCATTAATAATGCTAGTTGAAGTTGCTAAATCAACATTAGATAAGCGAATTGCAACTCTCAGCCTCAATGAATTGCAATATTTCTGCCACTTGGATACATCTCCGCCGTTCAGAATATCGCCTTCTCCAATAGCATCGCTGCCACCAGCCTTAAACAGGTCGGCAGCCTTTTTCAGGTCAGCAATAATGTCAAGATAAATCTGCTCCTGCTTGTCATATTTCGGTGCAATAATTCCATCAGCTGCTTTTGATGCCTCAGTATAAGGCATATCACGCCAATTATCCGTTGCAATTTGCGTCATCTGAGCTCTGAAAGTAAGGCCAACAGCCTGCATATTTGTTTTACCGGCTGTTTCAGCACCGCTTATGATCATATTAACATTGGTGAGTGCGGAATAATAACCTCCCCATTCCTCACTGGTCGACAGGTAGGATTGATTCCCTACACCAAGCCGCACACCAACAAAATTGGAGTGCTGTCCAACACCTGTACCCGGATTCAAATACCCGCTGAAATTAACGATTATAGCTCCAAACTGATTAGTTACTGGAACCGAAGAGGGTTGATTCGGGTTAGTGTTATAGGTCTCGAAATTTTTGGTGCATGCCCCGATAATCATCGCCAGGGACATGATCAGCAAAAATCCTATTTTAAATTTTTTATTCATAATTGCATTTTTTTAGATTGTAATTTTTACCGGTTCAATCTGACACTAAAAAGAAATTGCAAGTTTCAGACCAAGGCTTCTCGTAGTCGGTATCTGCATTTGCTCATAACCAACACCGGCATTAGCAGTACCAAAACCAGTTTCAGGATCAATGCCGACATCGTTGCTCTTGTCAACATACAAAAGGGCAAGATTTCTGCCTACAAATGATACTCTGGCCGAATAGATTCCAATCTTCTTAGCAAATGATCCGGGAATATTATAACCGATACTCAGCTCGCGAAGCTTAATAAAGGAACCGTCCATGATCATGAATTCAGTTGCTCTCGGATAGTTGTTGAAAAACAGCTGGGCGGTAACCCGCTTTGTATTAGGAGTTCCATCAGCCAGCACGCCAGGAACAATGATTCCGGTTTCCCTTACATTGGTTGCACCGGTAAATGGATCTACAAGCGTCAGGGCTGTGTTACCCATTCTGGATCCCCAGAATTTTGTTCCGCTGATGATATCACCACCTTTGCGTCCGTCAATCAGGATACCGAGGGAGAATCCCTTATAGCTGAAGTTGTTCTGCATACCACCGATCCAATCAGGGGTAATATTTCCGAGTTCAAAGTTACCAGCAGCCTGCTGGGTTAATCCGGCAGAGGTAATAACCAGGTTGCCGTTAGCATCTCTCAGCCATTTTGTGCCTTTGATAACTCCGTAAGCCTGACCCGGCCGTGCCTCAACGTATGAACTCCACATATCAGAAATCCATAATGATTCCAGATCGCCGTACAGCTCATTCACCATATTCGTGTTCTTCGCCCAGTTCAGGGTCAGATCCCAGTTTAATCCATTTTTTGACTGAAGGATATTGGCCGAAAATACCAGTTCAACGCCTTTATTCTCAATCTCACCGGCATTGATCAGCATGGAGCTGTATCCTGATGAAGGTGCGATATCAACCGGCATGATCTGGTTTCTGGTTTTAATGTCATAGATCGAAATATCCAGCCGGATCCGGTTATCCAGGAAGCGCAAATCGGCACCTGCTTCAAGGGAACTGGCTATTTCAGGTTTCAGGCCAACCGGAGGTAAAGTACCCGGCAGGGTAAACAGGGATACTCCGTTCCATGGTGAACCAATGGAGCCGAAAGTCTGCGAAATCTGATAAGGACCGGTGTCATTACCAACCTCTGCCCAACTGGCCCTGATCTTACCATAGGATAAAATTTTAGGATCAATTTTAAAGGCATCGCTGAATACAAATCCCGTACTTACAGATGGATAGAAATAGGACCAGCTGTTCTTAGGCAAACTGGAACTCCAGTCGTTACGTCCGGTAACACCCAGGAACAGATAATTTTTGAATGACATGTTAAATGATCCGAGAACGCTATTGGTCACTTTCTTGGAGTCATACTGTGATACTCCGGGGTTGCCGGCGATGTTGCCAATGGTAAAGAAATCCGGAACGGTAAGGTTACCTGCACTTATATCAACACTATGAACTTCTTCAACACGATAGTTTGCACCAAAAGTACCATCGATCCTGAAATCCTCATTGATTTTCTTATTCATAACAGCAAGGAAGTCGGCATTCGTTTCCTGTGCATATTTTTGAGTCTGCCAGAAATTCCCTACTCCGTTTCCTTCGTTGCATTGCCCAAGCTTGAATTTTTTACGCATCTCATTATAATAGTCAGTACCGATGCGAGCTGAAAGAGAAATCCAGTCAGCTGCTTTGTAAGTCAGACCGGCATTTCCAAAAAAGCGATTTCTCGTTCTTGAGGCCAGGTTATGCAGTGAAAGATAAGGGTTGTCCATTTCGCCCAAAGCATAGGAATAGGTATGTCCGTTAGCATCAATCTCTTGCCAATTGTCTTTCAGCGGTTGCATATCAACCTGCCGCTGAAAAAAGACGAATGTAGCAGCTGGGTTGTCGCCACCGCCATCGTAACCCTGACTTGGCAGGTTATTACTGTGGTTATTTACATAGGTGAGGTTTGCCGAAGCTGACCACTTGTCAGAGAATTTTAGGTCGCCGCTCAATGTTGCGGTATTCTTGGTAAGATCCGTGTTTGGAGTGGTACCTGTGATTTTATTATTTGCCAGGAAAACCCGGATAGAACCCATGTCTGATGATTTTGACAGAGCCACTGAATTATCAAGGTTAAGTCCGGTTTCAAAGAAATCTTTCTCATTGTTCGGACGGGAAATCCATGGTTGGTTTTTACCGGTAAACTGATCCAGCATCAAGCCGGCATCAAGTCTCGGTCCCCAGCTTCTGGGCGCGCCGTCGTTAATACCATTGCCCCAACCGTCAACATAATTATATGAATATTTCTTGGCAAAATCCTGATAGGTAAGATTCGGATCGCCGAGTGCTGTTTTCTTCAGTTCCCAGTCATATTCACTTCCGTACATCCCGCCGCCATATTCGTTCTGCCATGTAGGCATAATCGTAACATTATCAATGGTAGCTGAACTTACCAGATCGATACCGAGCTTGTTCTTCGGCTGCGATCCTCTTTTTGTTGTTACAACAACAACCCCGTTTGCAGCGCGGCTGCCATATAAAGCGGAAGCGTTTGCACCCTTAAGCACAGTCATGCTTTCGATGTTGTTCGGATCAAGGTCCATCGCACCGTTTCCATAATCCTGACCACCCCAGGCGGTCATTTCAGATGGAAAGTTGCTTATTGGCGTTCCATCAACAACCCATAAAGGCTCATTGTTTCCGAAGGAATGGTTACCTCTGATGATGATCCTGGCAGAGGATCCTACTGCACCTGTAGAGTTGGTTACCTGCACACCCGCGATTTTTCCGGAGAGGGCAGTGACAATGTTCAAAGGTTTTACGGCATTGATCTCTTCATTGCCGAGCTCCTGAACAGAATATCCCAGGGCCTTTTTCTCGCGGCGGATACCGAGAGCAGTAACTACCACCTCATCGATGTTCTTAACATCAGCTTCCATGCTGACATCATAGGTGTTCGATGAAGTCACAGGAATTTCGAGTTTAACGAAACCCACCGAGGAGAACTCCAGCGTTCCACCCTGTGCATTTAATGTTAAGGCGAACCTGCCATCGGGTCCCGTTGTAGAAACGGTTTTGGTTCCTTTTACCAAAACGGCCACTCCCGGAATCGGCTGTTTATCAGCCGCGGAAGTCACCTTTCCGGTCAACTGACGGGTCTGGCCGAAAAGAGTTCCGGCAAAAAACACCGCCAACAATACAAAAAGAAGTTTTTGCTTCATAGGTTAAAGTTTTACATGTTTAATTTCCACACAGTCCAACACGATAAAACTATACCTATGAAAGGCGAAAATAAATCACTTTATTAGCAGCTTAATGTACTATATTGCTGCAAACTACCCCCCATCTGAAGATGGAGGCTATTGATGAAGCACCCCGGTCACCCGTCTTCCGCCTTCTGTCTTCTGTCTTTTGTCTTCTGTCTTCTGTCTATCTTCTCATGTCCTTCGACGTTGCAAGCCCGATTACCCTACCCTGATTACCTACGGCACAATAGAAATGATACACGATTCCGTTATTGCAGACCACCCATGGTTTATGGGCATATTCCTCATCCCAGGGAACCGAGGGCTCAACCAGGTTTGGTCCTTCCCATTTTGTCCAGTTGACCAGATTATAGGAACAGGCGAAAGTATCGAAAGCTCTGGGCTTCCAAAAGGCCCCGAAATAGAACATCACCCATACATCCCCTATTTTAACAATCTGTGGGTCGCCCGAGATTCCACTGCCATTATCGACAACAGGATCCTTGCCGAATCGCACCCATTGCTTCATGTCGTTTGATACTGCCATACCGATGCGTTCGTATCCGCTTTCCGTTTTACCATTATAATACATCACGAAAGGCCATCCTGTGGTTTCGCCCTTATCATATATAATGTTGCTTTTATATTGAGTTAGCTTCTCCCAATAGCGGCAATCCGGTTGAGTATTTGTCAGTACAGGGGCATCCAGACGAATCCACTCAACTGGTTTTGAAGGGTCGCTTGTCCAGGCCATTCCAATCGATAAAGGATCAGTCTCATATCCTTTCAGCGCGCCACCAAGATAAGAAAGCCAGTATTTCTCGTCAAACTGTCTCAATGTATATGAACCCTTCCATTCCGTATTCTGCAGAGCTATATATCCTGCCGCCTGATAGGCATCCCAGGTGCTGTCCCTGAATGATAGAATTTTACCCGACTTTTTCCAGTGAAGAAGGTCATCGCTTTCGGCGAGATGTGTTTCATATCCCACCTTATTCATGCAGATATAAATCATGAACCATTTGCCGTTGTACCTGAAAACACTTGGACAATCAACAGGATCACCATTTTCCCCGGCAACTACAACACCATATTTATAAGGAGTTTTAACTTCATTGAAGATGTCGTTCATTACCTTTTCCGGTACCATCTTCTCCTCCAGCGGCGGAGTCAGCATCATACGGAATGGTTTATCACGATCACAAACCAGTTTTCCATTGACCACCTCGAGTTCAGCAGCCTGCAATGCCGTATGCCGGTTCGAGGCCGGCGAAACACCATCGCGCTCAGGAGCATTCTCTGTATACGGATGAGTAAAATAGATGATATAGGCACGATCGCCACACACAACCACGTCGGCATGCTTGCCAATAGTGCCGTCGCTGTTCCGGGTTCCGGGTTTTTCGAGAATTTTACCCTGATAAATCCACTCTTCCAGATTTTCAGACCGGTATACATCTAGTCCGCTGTTCGGATCCTTAATCAGCCAGTAATGCCCTTTAAAACGAAAAGTTTTCGGTCCCTCACCATACAATTTCGATACTCCGGGATCTTCCACAGGTTTCCATTCTTTCAGGTTGCTGCTTTCCACGACGTAAGTTTTGGATCCATGGCCTTCATCCTTGTACCACATCCGCCAGTTTCCGTCAGGCTTTTTAAACAGGGTGGCATCAATGCAATAATCCGAAGCCAGCGGAACACGTTTCTCAAAAGTCCATTTCAATAAGTCTTTTGATATATAATGGAGAATATGACGCTCCCCGCCCCAGTCCCGATGGGTATTGGCAGCACCGGGTACATAGCTGGCGAACATATGATAAAGCCCCTGATCGTCGCGGATAATATCCGGAGCCCAAAAAGAATAAGCCGAATCAGGGTGTGCAAGAGGTGCAGTACCGATATAAT
>CAIXHD010000235.1 GCA_903919065.1 uncultured Bacteroidota bacterium | reverse complement strand
CTTTTCCTTGAAGCTTAGTTTACCTTTTGGAGCCTCCTGTTTCGGCTTAACCTTCTTTTCTTTTATTGGCGATTCACGCAGAGACTGCTGTCGTTCTACCTCCTTCTGATCACGATAAATAGAGTAGTTTCCTGGAAAATCCCTGATAACTCCTGATCCTTCAAAAACAAAAAGGTGATCAACCACTTTATCCATGAAATACCTATCGTGCGAAACAATGATTACACATCCGGCAAAACGAAGCAGGTAATCCTCCAATACGTTGAGTGTGAGAATATCCAAATCATTGGTAGGTTCATCGAGAATCAAAAAATTCGGATTGGTCATCAATACAGTGAGCAGATAGAGTCGTCGTTTTTCGCCTCCACTGAGTTTCGATACAAATCCGTATTGAACATTTCTGGGGAAAAGGAATAATTCAAGAAACTGCGTGGCACTCATAGAGCGGCCTGGTCCGAGCTCAATCTCATCGGCAATTTTGCGCACCACATCGATAACTTTATCGTCGGGATCAAACTCGATTCCCTCCTGCCGGTAAACCCCGAATTTGATAGTCGCTCCAACATCAATGCGTCCTGAGTCGGGTTGAAGTGCACCCGTGATTATAGAAAGGAAGGTCGATTTACCCACCCCATTCGGACCAATCATACCGATCTTTTCAAACCGCTGAAACTTATAACTGAAATCCTTGAACAGCAAAAGGTCATCAAAGGATTTTGACAGGTCATAGAGATCAAGAACTTTTTTCCCTATACGCCTGGTAATAAAACTAATATCTCCAATCTCCGCCTGATATTCTTTTTTTGAATCCTCTCGGAGCTGCTCGAAAGCTTCAATCCGGTATTTGGGTTTCGTTCCACGGGCCTTCGGCATACGGTTAACCCAGTCGAGTTCCTTTTTCATGACTGAACTCGCCTTATCCGCCTGCTTCTGATCCCATTCAATTCTTTCCTGACGCTTGTCCAGATACACCTGATAATTACCTTTATAACGGTACAGCGTCTTATCGTTGAGCTCAAGAATCTCTGTGCAAACGCGGTCGAGAAAATACCGATCGTGCGTGACCATCAATACTGTTATAAACGATTGACTCAGATATTCTTCGAGCCATTCGATCATATCAAGATCCAGGTGGTTAGTAGGTTCATCCAGGATCAGGAGGTCGGGCTGAGGAACTAAAACGGCAGCGAGTGCGATACGTTTTCTCTGGCCGCCAGAGAGTTCACCAACTTTTTGAGTGAGATCAGTGATTTTAAGTTGGCTGAGCACCTCCTTGATTCGTGATTCGGCGTCCCAGGCATTAAGCCGGTCCATTTCGAGGATCGCCAAATCCATGGCAACCGGATCATTTGAAAAAATGGCATCCTCATAATTAGTTATTGCCCTGGAAAGATGCGGCAGGGAATAGAGCACCTGTTCAATTACCTCGAGATGGTCCTGCAGGTCGGGATTCTGCTTCAAGAATCCAATGGTCAGTCCCTGAACAGCATTAACCATACCTGAATCAGCTTCCTCTTCGCTTGCCAGAATACGTAGGAGCGTTGATTTTCCGGCTCCGTTCCGGGCAATGAGGGCAAGTTTCTGATTCTTTTCAACAGTCAGCGAAAGAGACTCAAACAGAGAATTTTCCCGATAGGATTTCGTTATTTTTTCGGCCTGGAGGTAATTCAAAAGGATTATTTTTATTTGGGTGCAATGATACAAAAAAGGAGGCAGTCGGCAGTCGGCTTTTGTAGGGGAGGGACCCGCGGGTCCTCCCTATTCAGCAGTTGGCAGTTGAAAAGAATCCTTTATATCTTTATTATCATGAACGAAGAGTTGATTTTCTGGCTTCTGAACAGTAATCCATGGACCGAATATCGCACCCGGCTTGACTTGCTTAATGAATCGCCTGACTCTCCTCAGGTCAGATCTGCAAGGCAACAAATGGTGTCACATCCATTGGTAACATCGATCGTTGAGGAACTTGCCCTTTGGCCTGGAACAGTCATCAGCAGTCATAAAAGTGCGGGCCAGTTTTTTCATAAACTTTCCTTTCTTGCTGATCTGGGATTTAAACAACAGGATTCCGGCATCTCCATCATCATCGAAAAAATTCTTGCTCACATTTCAGCTGAAGGACCTTTTCAGCTCCAAGCGAATATTCCTGTCCATTTCGGTGGAACCGGCCAGGATCAATATGCCTGGGCACTTTGTGATGCCCCAATAATCGTTTATAGTCTGGCCAAATTAGGATTGCTCAATGATGAAAGGGTGGTTAAAGCCAAAGACTATCTGATGTCGCTTGGCCGCCTTAATGGTTATCCGTGTGTGGTATCAAAGGAACTGGGGAAATTCAGGGGTCCTGGCAAAAAGGATGATCCCTGCCCTTACGCAACCCTCATTATGCTGAAACTGATGAATCTGTCTGAGGCTGACAAAACCTCTGATTTCGCCAATCAATCCATTGAATCACTGCTGAATCTCTGGAAGGAAAGCAAGGTGAAGCATCCTTACATGTTTTTCATGGGCACCGATTTCAGGAAACTCAAAGCCCCGTTCATCTGGTATGATATTTTACACGTTGCCGATACCCTCTCCAATTTCCCCCAGGCTATCAAAAAGCATGATTTTATTTCCATGACAGACCTTATCCAACACAAGGCTGACCTTCATGG
>CAIXHD010000234.1 GCA_903919065.1 uncultured Bacteroidota bacterium | reverse complement strand
AGTTGCCCGGGGAATACGGGCGTTGCTCACCACAAAATTTACTGCCAAATCGTCGACGGAATATCTGGCATTTTACAATAAGAATAATTATTCCCGGATGATTATCGACGCGATAACAGAATCGAGATAAATGGAAATTTTTTTTGTCCTGTTTTTGTTATCCGGCCAGTTCAAAGCCTATCTGATGTTTTTCGGCATTGAGCTGCCGGTTGACCTGACCCTGCTGATGGGGGTCCTTCTGGTGGGGATCACCTTTTATAAGATGGTGCGGCAGAACACATTTAATGTGTTGAGGGTCAGCTTTTACGGAATCGGTCTGCTGCTGCTTTTTTATGCCTGGATGGTTTTTTCGCTGTTTTATACTGCCTCGGAGGAGTATAGTCTGGAAAAGACCGTTTTCTTTTTGCTCAATGTGGCGGCTTTTTCCATTCCGTTCTTTTTCAAGGAATTCAATCTTCGCCGGTTCATAAAGGTTTTTGCGCTTAGCACTATTTTTCTGGCTGTCTGCTTTCTGCCCTTTAAGTACCTGAATCTGATGGAGAGTCCGGGGGGGCTGAAAGCGGAGGATCCGTTTAATGCCATTGCGGGGTTGTACCTGAGTTTATCGCAGTATTTGGGCCTGGTTGCTGTGCTACTTCTGACAAAAGGGAAGGAGGCAATCTTTTCGAAGAGGATGGATATTATGGTGGTTGTGGCTGTTGTGGTTGTTCTGGCTTTGCTTGGGGCCAGGGCGCCGATCCTTTTTGCCATTATAGTTTATGGTTTGTATTATCTTAATTCCGTTCATGTTATAACTTTTACTTTAAAAACGAGAACGGTATGGTGGCTTGGCGCCGGGACGGTAATGGCGATACTGGCGTTTATTCTGATGCTTCAGTTTGAATCAACTGCCACGCTCATCAGCCGGTCGGTCGGCCGTTTTACTTCGTTATTCGATGGTGCCTCAGCAGAAGGCAGCACCGATGATTCCACCGGCGACCGGATACTTTTTATACAGCAGTCGTTCGAAGGGATTTTCCACAATCTGCGCTCGTTTCTTTTCGGATACGGGATCGGCAGTTTCGGGATTATCACTCAGGGTTTGGATACCCGGTATTACCCCCACAACATGATTCTCGAAATATGGTTTGAGCTGGGTCTGGTGGGCGTTTCGCTTTTAGTGGTCTGGATTGCCTACCTGCTTCTGGAGCTTCGGAATATGCCGGGCCGACTGATCAGCTACTGGCTTCTGCTTTATATCTTTTTAAATCTGATGAAATCGAGTTCTCTGGTTGATATCCGGGTTGAATTTGCGTTTTTGGCGTTGTTTACGGTGCAAAATTATCTGGTTGTTAAGGCCAGAGCTGCGATCGGAGATGTACCCACCCCAACCCACCCTTAAAAAGGGAGGGAGTCTGTTTCATGGCTCCCTTAATACGCAACCAGGCAGGAGCTCTTACCCCCTCCTTCCTAAGGAGGGGGTAGGGGGAGGTACATTTTGGAGGATACAACTACTGATTTAAACCAGATCGATAAAATGCAGTTAATAAGTTAATTGCACAAAGTTACCAATGAAAATCCTGATCATAAATCACTATATCGGCTCCTCCCATTACGGAATGGATTACCGTCAGTATTACCTGGCCAGGGAGTGGGTGAAAATGGGGCACGAGGTGAGTATGCTGGGGGCTGATTTTTCTCACCTGAGGATACATCAGCCGGAGGTAAGCAAAGATCTGGATACGGAAATTATTGAGGGTATACGATATTTCTGGATCAAAACGCCTCATTACAAGAGCTCCGGATTTGGACGGATGATGAACATTCTCGCCTTTGTTTTTAAGGCCCTGTTTTATCATCAAAGAATAGCGCGAAAACTATCGCCTGATGTTGTTCTGGTGGCTTCGACCTATGTGCTTGATATTTACCCTGCTTACCGGATAGCAAAGCAAACCGGCGCGAAACTGGTGTATGAATTGCACGATCTATGGCCGTTAAGCCCGATGATTATCGGAGGGTATTCCAAACGGCATCCTTTCATAACAATGGTTCAGCGGGCTGAGAATTTTGCCTGCCGGCATTGCGATTATTTTGTCTCCTTATTGGGAAATGCGAAGGAGTATCTGGTTGCACACGGCTTAAAACCCGAGCGGTTTATTTATATCCCAAACGGATATTCTGAGGATGACCGCAACGACGAAATTACAGCCATCCCATCTGAACATAAAAAAGTATTGGAAGATTTACGCAGCCATAAAAAGATGATTATCGGTTATGCCGGAGGTCACGCCCCTTCCAATGCGCTAACCAGTCTGATTAAGGCGGCCAGAATGGTGCCTGCCGAAATGGAGCTTGCGTTTGTGATGGTAGGGAATGGATCGGAAAAGAGTAAATTAATTAAGCTAGCTGAAAATCAGGATCATATCTATTTTCTTCCGCCAGTTTCAAAAGCCGCGATTCCCGATTTTTTAAGCCACTGCGATATCCTTTATGCCGGCGGAATCAGCAGTACATTGCATACGTATGGAACTTCCTTTAATAAAGTGACCGATTATATGCTGTCGGGCAAGCCGATCCTTTTTGCGGTTGATGATCCCAACAGTCTGGTGGAGCAGGTGGGTTGCGGCGTTCAGGTGCCGGCGGAAAAACCGGAGCTCATTGCAGCAGCTTTAATCAGTCTGGCCGGTCAGGATTCCCCTGCGAGAACAGCTATGGGAATTAAAGGAAAAGAGTATGCGGAATCGGAGCTGGGTTATTCCTCCATTGCACAAAAAATACTGGATTCTATCGGTGTTAATTAAGCGACTGTTCGATATCACGGCATCATTTGCCGGACTTATACTGCTGAGTCCGTTGTTGCTGCTGATCTATTTTCTGATACTGGTTGGCATGCCGGGCGGAAGAGTTTTTTTCAGGCAGAAGAGGGTAGGCCGGTATGGAAAGCTGTTTACGCTGGTAAAGTTCTGCACGATGATACCCGGTCATGGCGGGAACTCCATTACGGTGGCAGGCGAGAACCGGATAACCCCGGTTGGAAGATTTCTGCGCAGGTATAAGCTGGATGAGTTGCCAGAACTTTGGAATGTGCTGATTGGCGAGATGAGTGTGGTGGGTCCTCGGCCGGATATGCCCGGATATGCGGATAAACTGACCGGCGATGACCGGAGGCTGCTGAATATCAGGCCCGGCATTACCGGACCGGCAACCCTGAAGTATGCCAACGAGGAAGAATTGCTCGCACAGCAAGCGGATCCTGTTAAATACAATGATGAAGTGATGTTTCCCGATAAAGTCAGCATCAATTTAAAATATATCGATCAATGGTCGTTTTGGCTGGATATTAAAATAATCCTTCAGACTGTTTTTGGGTAGAAGCATATGTTTTTCGTAGCTTTGCTTAATTAATAGAATTTAAATATGACTGTTAAAGAAAAGATAGACAAAGAGATATCGCTGCTCAGTCCACATGAATTAATGAAACTGCACGACATCATTCTTTGGCTTCATCAGAAAAAAAAATTACGAACCGGGACTTCACGGATGAATTCTCCATATTTGAAAGTAAGAGAGGCGTTAAAGGGAATTGGCAACCTTTCGAATGAAATTATTCAGGAGCGCAGGGAAATACTATGAATGTATTCTTGGATACTTCCGCTCTGGTAAAGATTTTTAATGTTGAACAGGGAACCGATCGTGTAACCCAACTTAAATGAAATGGGATATCAGATTCTTTGTCCAATTTATCTATGTTAGCTTATAAATCGTTTCTTTGTTAATACCATGGGAAAAAGAAAAGTAATCTATCTGTCGACACCCCATATGTCGGGTAGGGAGATGCATTATATTGAGGATGCATTTAAAAAAAATGAGATATTTCCGAATGGGGCAAATGTTGATGCTTTTGAGCAAGATCTCAAGAAGTATACCGGAGCCGGTTATGTGAGCTGTTTGTCATCAGGTACTGCCGCAATTCATCTGGCATTGATTATTCTTGGTGTTGATCAGGGAGATGAAGTTATTTGCTCGAGTTTTACTTTCTCTGCTTCCGCTAATCCAATTGTTTATCAGAAAGCGCTACCGATTTTTGTTGATTCAGAACCCGACACCTGGAATCTCAGACCTGAAACCCTGGAATTCGCCATAAGGGATCGAATTCGCAGGGGTAAACGCCCGAAGGCTATCATTGCTGTTCATTTATATGGGATGCCGGCTCGTATGGATGAGATTATGGAGATAGCTAACCGGTATGAAATACCTGTGATTGAGGACGCTGCGGAGGCGATTGGTTCGAAATATAAAGGTCAGGCTTGTGGTACTTTTGGTCAGATTGGGATATTGTCATTTAATGGAAATAAAACTATCTCTACATCCGCAGGTGGTGCTTTAATTTCAAGTATTAAGGAGTATTGCGATCGGGCATCTTTTCTTTCAACTCAGGCTCGGGAGGATTATCCCTATTACGAGCATACCGAAATCGGCTACAATTACCGGATGAGTAATATCTGCGCCGGCATTGGTCGCGGGCAGATGGAAATTCTTGATGAACGAGTAAATAAACGTCGGGAGAATTTCTTTTTCTATAAGGAAGCTCTCAAGGATCTTCCTGGAATTTCCTTCTTAGAAGGACCAGATAGTAATTTTTATTCAAACCACTGGTTGACTGTGATTTGTGTTGATCCTAATAAAACCAGTGGAATAACACACACTCATATTCGAAAAGAATTTATAAAGCTTAATATTGAAACACGCCCTTTATGGAAGCCCATGCATCTTCAGCCGGTATTTAAAGAATGTCCGGCTTATGTAGATGGCACTTCGGAGAGGTTATTCAATTTAGGACTGTGTTTACCATCAAGCTCTTGCATTACTGACGAAGAGCGCCAATATGTTGCCGATTCCCTGAGAAACATTATTAATAAACGGCAGTTTTAACTGCCGGATTTCATAGAGTGAATTTTACACCTAGGCTCCTGAAAACATCAATTTTTATTCTTTTAGCCTTTCTGCCGGCGCTTGCTTTCAGCCAAACCCTGCCGGTGGGCACGGTTGGCTACGAACAGGCTTTTCGAATGGGCCAGCTTGCCGGGTTGCAGGATTCCGCGGTGTCGTTCTGTATCCGGCCTATATATCAGGATAGCGCTTTTCCAAAGGGCAAACCCTTTTTATTCAAGATATTACCCATCACCCTCCTTACCCAGTATACCACCGATCATCCATACAGCATGAACGACGGGGCAATGATTCCGTCGAAGGGTTTTCAGATGTATACCAGTGCCGGGGTGTATGCAAAGATTGGTCCGTTGACCATTCAGCTCCAGCCGGAATATGTTCGTGCCGCGAATCTGCCGTTTGAGGCATTCCCGAAGGAACATCCTGATTATGTGTGGACAGAGTATTATAAGTTACATTCCAGAATTGATCTGCCGGAGAGATTCGGCGATGTGCCCTATTCCAGATTTTCACTGGGGCAAAGCAGTGTCAGGCTCAATGCCGGTCCGGTTTCGGTTGGGATTTCCAACGAGAATCTATGGTGGGGACCCGGGTTTCGGAATACCCTGCTGATGACCAATACGGCCCCGGGGTTTAAGCACCTGTCGGTGAATACCACCCGGCCAATCAAAACTTTTCTTGGATCCTTTGAAGGTCAGTTGGTTGCAGGACGATTAGATGCATCGGGGTATGAGATTACCGTGCCTGATTCAACCAATCCGGGGTTTGTTGATTATTATACGACTCCCAAACGCGATGACTGGAGATATTTCAATGGTGTGGTGGCTACCTGGCAACCCAAGTGGGTACCCGGACTGTTCATTGGCGCCAGCCGGGCATTTGAGGTATACCGGGTGGATCTGAGTACCAGATTAACCAATTATCTTCCGGTTATTCTCCCGCTGAGTAAAGTGGGAACCGGTAACGATTCGACAGGCGAAACGGACTATAATCAGTTGGCATCCCTGTTTATGCGCTGGATCTGGCCAAAGGCACATGCAGAAATATATTTTGAATACGGCCGGGATGATCATGCCTGGAATTTCCGCGATTTCTTTCTGGAACCGGAACACTCATCGGCTTGGGTTGCCGGCTTCAGAAAGATGATACCGGTGGGAGCTGCCAAAGGGCAATTTATCGATGTTGCCATGGAGCTTTCGCATCTGGAAAATCCACAAACCAGCGCCCTGTTTCGCTCATCGGGCCCCTGGTACCTGCATTCAGGTATCCGGCAGGGATACACACAGCAGGGACAGTTGCTGGGAGCAGGGATAGGGCCGGGGAGTAATATGCAGACGCTGGAGGTTTCTTGGGTGAGGGGGTTAGGAGCTGAAAGGTTAGGGGGAGAGAGGTTAGGAGGAGAAAGGTCAGGAGGTGAGGGTTTAAAGGTTATTGGTTTACGGTTGGAGAGGTACGTTCATGACAATGATTTTCATTATATCGTGATTCGGGATATACGTGCCCACTGGGTGGATTTTATGGCCACCGTGACCGCACAATTTGAAATTCACCGTTTTCTGATTTTCACTCAGCTGAGTTTTATAAATTCATACAATTACCAGCATCTGTATGTGCCCCGGATCGTTATCGATCCCTGGTGGAATCCCGGTGTGAATACCTTTAATTTTCAGCCGCAGGTTGGGGTGAGTTACCGGTTTAATTGAAGGCAAAAGGGCAGCAGGGCAAGAAGGCAGGAAGGAAAATAATAAGTCAAAATTGAAAAGACTAAAAGGTGCAACCCACTGACAAACTGGTGAGTCAAAAATAAATTCCTATCGCACTGTTTCCTAAGAAGGAAACAATTATCTTTGTGAAACGTTTAAGGAGTGAAAGAAAATTTCAATGTTCAGTTTTTAGAGGAAGCAGCAGAGTTTCTTGATAATCTTGAAGAAAAAGCAAGAGAGAAAATAATCTTTAACATTCACAAGGCTCAGCTATCCAATAATAAGGAATTGTTCAAAAAACTAACTGATGAAATTTGGGAATTCAGGACTTTTTATAACAAAACACATTACAGACTTTTTGCCTTTTGGGACAAAACAAAAGAGATTGAAACTTTTGTTATATCAACTCATGGACTGATCAAAAAGACAGCGAAAACTCCTCAGAAGGAAATAGATAAAGCCAATAGGTTAAGGGAAAAATATTTTGCACAATTAGCTGGTAAGAAATGAAAAAGGAAAAATTAAAGCTGTACAGCCTGGAAGAAATTACTGATAAGCACATCGGAAAACGAGGAACGCCTAAGCGTGAAGCATTTGAGTATGAGCTTCGACTGGACTTAATCGGCGAGGCGATCAGGCAAGCCCGTAAAGAGCGTAACCTGACTCAGGAAGAGCTTGGACTGCTTGTGGGTGTCAAAAAGGCCCAAATCTCCAAACTAGAGAATAGTTTAACTGACGCAAGGTTTGAAACTATCATAAAGGTTTTTAAAGCCTTAAATGCGAAGATCAACTTTAATGTCGAGTTACTTAACCAAAAGGTTGAACTCGCTTGATGACATTAACCCTTTGACAGGACCAATAATAGATTTTATGTAGATTTTGCCGATGAACAATACATTAAAAAACACGCTGTTTTTCCTGCTGCCGTTTATGCCTCAGTTTATGTTGAATTGGATGAACAGGCAAATAGGTGTTAAACAATTTGAGAAATGGCAGAAAACCGGATTCCCAGTCCCTTCGCCGCATTTACTGAAGCAAAATGTAATCGCCGAGTATCAGGAGAAATCAGGATGTTCGGTGTTTATTGAAACCGGCACCTACCTCGGCGATATGGTGCAAGCACAGAAAAAAAGATTTAAACGAATTATTTCAATCGAACTGGGGGCAAAACTGGCTGAGAATGCCCGAAAAAGATTCCGGCGCGATAAGCATATTACTATAATCCAGGGCGATAGCAGCAAAATGCTTTCCGTGGTTTTGGCAGATATCAATGAACCGGTCCTGTTTTTTCTCGATGGGCACTATTCTTCGGGATTAACCACCCGGGGTGATAAGGTTTGTCCGATTTTCGAGGAACTGGAAGCAATTTTTAATGAAAAAAAATTCAATCATGTCATTTTAATTGATGATGCCCGCCTGTTCGATGGCACGGATGACTATCCAACGATGGATGAATTAAAGGAATATATTGCTAAAAAGAACAGGGGCTATTCGGTTGAAATAAAGCACGATGTAATCCGCTGCGTGATCCGGGGAGAAGGAGACTAACCGGACGGAAAGACAAAAGACAAAAAGACGAAAGACCGCAAGACAGTAAGACCTTGAAGAAATATCTTTACAATTTAATTTATGTTGTAGCCAATATCCTGTTTACGGTTGCCTCTTTTACGTACACCAACTGGATACTGGGACCTGACCTGATTGGAAAAGCACAGTTTATACTCACTTTCGCCCAATATTTTTGCCTGATCGCCGCACTGGGCATCCCAATTTATGGGGTGGTTGAGGTAGCCAAAGCGGCCGGGAACAAGGAGCGGCTGAGTAAGCTTTTTTCGGAGCTGGTGGTAATAAACCTCATTGCCACGCTGGTTATGTTGGTGATTTACCTGCTGATTATTTCCATTTTCACCACTTTTCATGATGATTATTCCCTCTACCTGATTGCCGGAGGATTGGTTTTTATCGGCTTTACCACCATTGAGTGGCTGTATGTTGGATTGGAACAATTCCGGTTTCTGGCCGTTCGTACCCTGGTGATCCGCTCGGTGTACATGGTTGCGCTGGTTGCTCTGGTGCGCAGTGAGGCGGATTTACTGATCTACCTGATTTTATATTCCCTGTCGATTTTCGCCACCAACATATGGTACCTTTTCAACCTGCCGGGAAAAGTTCGTTTCTGGTTCCGGAATCTCGATCTGAAAAAGCACATTCCTGCTCTTATGCTTCTGTTCAGTACCACCCTTACAATCAGTTTTTATACAATTGTTGATGTGCTGCTGGTCGGATTTTTGGCTGGTAAAACGGAAGTAGGCCTTTATACGGCGGCAATTAAATTGAATAAGCTGGTGATTCCGGTGATCGGTTCGCTGGCTACCGTACTGATTCCGGGTATCAGCCGCAGCATTGCCGACCGCAATGATGGAGCCCTGAAGAAATTGATTGATAATTCATTTGCCTTTATATGCCTTCTGGGGATTCCGGTTTCTGCGGGAATGCTGGTTTTTGCTCCCGAGATCATGCACGTATTCACGGGACCGAAATTTGCTGAAGCGATACCGGCTATGCAGATAACTGCTTTCCTGGCTTTCTTTATCGGATTGGGCAACCTGTTTGGATTGCAATTATTGATACCGGGAGGTTTCCGGAAACAATATATGATTGCCACCCTTATAGGAGTCGTTATCAGTCTGAGCCTTAACTTCCTGCTCATTGGTCGCTACGGGCATACAGGAGCAGCAATAGCTATGATGGCAACGGAAATCACCGTTTCGGCGGTGTGCTGGTATTTTGTCAGAAAGAGATATCCCATCAATTTCAACTGGATGCTGGTGTTACAAACGATTGGAATTTGCCTCCTGTTCGTGCCGGTTGCGTGGTTGCTGCGTTCGTGGGATACCATTCCGCTGGTGCGGTTGATTTTTGCAGTGGCTATGTGTGCCGGGCTCTATTTTGCTATCCAGATATTTGTTCTCCGCGAGAAGCATATCCTCGAAATCATTCAGCGTAAATGGCGGTAGACGTATCAATTATTCTTGTCAATTACAATTCGGGTAAATACCTGCCGGATTGTCTGGGCTCGATTTATACGCATACCAAAGGCATCAGTTTCGAAATTATCCTGGTCGATAATGCCTCTACAGACAATTCATTTGCGACCATTTGCGAAGCCTTTCCGGCTATCCGGGGTTTAAAAAATCCATCAAACCTTGGTTTTGCAGCGGCCAATAACCTGGGAGCCAAATACGCCAAAGGCAAGTGCCTTCTCTTCCTGAACCCGGATACACTCCTGACCTCTGACTCCATAACGGCGTTATTCCGGTTCCTATCGCAGCCCGATCCGAAAATGGCTGCCTGCGGAGGTTGTTTGCAGAATCCCGACGGATCCTATGCCGTTTCTTATGGCAATTTTCCGACACTTTTTCAGCAATTCAGCGACATCGGATTCCGTGTCTTCTACAGGAAGCGGTATGAAAAAGAACTATCTATTTCTCCAGCCTGCACTTTCAACATGCCGCAACCGGTTCAATATCTTTCCGGTGCCGATATCATGATTAAGAAAGCTATCTTCCTGCAAATGGGTGGTTTCGACGAAAAGTATTTCATGTATTACGAAGATACCGACCTGTTTTACCGGTTACACAAGGCGGGTTATCAAAGCTGGCTATTGCCGCAGGTAAAGATTATTCATATCGGGAGTTCGACAACAAACTCCGACGGAAGGTTCAATTATTTGAAATATGAGATGATGGAGAAGAGTAAATATATTTACTTTGCAACGAACCACGGCTCAGGATCGGTTTTCCTGGCCAAAACTTTTCAGATGATTGCACTGTTTACCCATTACTTTGGCAAGTTTAATTACAGCTTGCTACGAACTATTAAAATAACGTTTAGAGGATAATGAAATATTAACTGTCCACAGATGTCACAGATATCACAGATGGGTTCGTTCTTATCTGTGTCATCAGTGTCATCAGTGGAGAAATTTTTTAAAATGAGCTACTTATTTACGAGCGAATCCGTTTCCGAAGGCCATCCGGACAAAGTGGCCGACCAGATTTCCGATGCAATATTGGATAAGATGATTGCTTTTGATCCTAAATCAAAAGTGGCGTGCGAAACTTTGGTAACTACCGGTCAGGTTGTGATTGCCGGTGAAGTGAAAACCGAAACATATATTGATGTGCAGGAAACTGCGCGGGAAGTGATAAACCGTATTGGCTATACAAAAGCAGAATATCGTTTTGATGGGGATTCTTGTGGGGTATTCAGTGCCATTCATGAGCAATCGCCTGATATTTCGATGGGCGTTGAGCGCGAAGATCCCGAATCGCAGGGTGCCGGCGACCAGGGGATGATGTTCGGTTATGCCTCCAATGAGACCGAAAATTATATGCCTGTTTCCCTCGAACTATCGCATAAATTGCTGCTGGTTCTGGCCGAGATTCGTCGCGAAGGCAAGGTGATGACTTACCTCCGCCCCGATGCCAAATCGCAGGTAACCGTTGAATATGGCGACGACAACAAGCCCGTTCGCCTGCATACGATTGTTGTTTCCACCCAGCACGACGACTTTGGCCCGACCGACGAAGCCATGCTCGCCAAGATTCGTCAGGACGTTATCGACATACTTTTACCACGGGTAATCGCCAGCATAGGAGGTAATATGCGTACCATGCTGGAAGCTTATTTATCGAAACTCGTAACACGTGACACGGAAGACAGTCACGCGTCACGCGTCACGCGTCACGAATCAGTAACGCTTCATGTTAATCCTACGGGAAAATTTGTAATCGGTGGCCCTCATGGCGATAGTGGTCTCACCGGTCGCAAGATCATTGTCGACACTTACGGTGGCAAGGGTGCACATGGTGGTGGCGCTTTTTCGGGAAAAGATCCTTCGAAGGTTGACCGTTCAGCTGCTTATGCTGCAAGGCATATCGCCAAGAACATAGTGGCAGCCGGTATCACTGACGAAGTTTTGGTTCAGGTTTCTTATGCCATCGGCGTAGCCAAACCGCTTAATGTATATGTAAATACGTATGGCAAATCCAATGTCAAGCTGAACGACAGGGAGATTGCTGAAAAGATCGATACGTTTTATGATTTTAGGCCAAAAGCTATTGAGCGCCGTCTGAAATTGCGGAATCCGATTTATTCCGAGACTGCAGCTTACGGCCACATGGGCCGTACCCCTCAAACTATTACCAAGACAATCAAATCGAGCAGTCACGGTACCAAGGAATTTACCGTTGAGCTGTTTACCTGGGAGAAGCTTGACCTGTTAGCGGATCTGAAGAAACTGTTCTTCTGAAAAAGACTGTCCACAGATGGCACAGATGACACTGATGGCTCAGAGCTATCTGTGAAATCTGTGTTATCAGTGGATAGTTCTTGAAAGTAATTTTTAAATTTTTCTCGCCAAGACGCAAAGGCGCAAAAAGAGAGATACCAGGCTTAGGCAAAATTGAGTACATTTGTCTTTAATTATCAATGGATCAGCCAATGATGACCAATCAGTTCGATATTGAAGAGTTAAAATTGATTATCGTAAGTAAGCTTAAGGCGCTTAGCCCAACAAAAATTATCTTGTTTGGTAGCTATGCTTATGGAGTACCTTCTGTTGACAGTGACCTCGATATTTGTGTTATTAAAAAAGAGCTGAAGTCCAAGGCGATTGAGAAAAGAGAGATACGTAATCTCCTGAAGGATATATTCATCGCTAAAGATATTTTGGTGTCCTCGGAAAAAGAGTTTGATTTTTACAGTCAGCAGATTGGTTCCGTTTACATGGATATCAACAAAAAGGGAGTTGTCTTATGGCCGAGTTCCTAAGTCTGTCCTTCACGACGATTTGATTTCTGCAGTGGATTATTTCAGTGAAGTTGAGGATCTGCTGAATCAGGCAACTTTGATTGTAACCCCTTCTCTATAGAAGAAGGATTAAATTCCGACTTGTTGAGCGAAAAGGAAAAACAGGAATTCTTATCCAAGCACAGATTACACTGGTAGCCTGCCCTCGCGGACGCGGGGGGCTCGGAGCTTATCTGTGAAATCTGTGTTATCAGTGGAGAAAATCTTTCTCGCCAAGACGCTAAAGCGCAAAAAGAGAGATATGTAATCTCCTGACAAATTTTCTAATTTTGTAAAAAAATAAAAAATGGAGACTATTATTCTAAGAGGTGAGTCGAAGGAAAATTCGAAATTGATATTGAAATTGGCAAAGCAGCTTAATTTTAAGGCAAAAAAACTTTCCTCAATAGAAATTGAAGAAATGGGCTTGGCGATCTCCATAGAAGAAGGGTTAAATTCAGGCCTATTGGATGAAAAAGAGAAGCAGGAATTCTTATCCAAGCACAGATTTAGCCTTTAAATTTTTGCCGTATCTGGCATTTCAAAATGCGAATCGAAATAACAAGAAAATTCCAAAAGCAAGTTGAGGCCTGTAAAGACGGGGCCATAAGAACTAAGGTCCTTCATGTTATTAGTGAAGTTATTTCGGCTGAAGCAATTGGACAGATCAGCAACATAAAAAAACTTACCGGCTATAAAAATATGTATCGAATACGCATAGGTAGTTATAGGATCGGTATATCAATTGACCAGAATACAGTAACCTTTGCAGCTTTCAAACACCGGTCGGCTATTTATAAGAGTTTCCCCTGATAAAGAAGGAACCCCCACCCGTGTGATTCAGATGCCGACTTCACCGGAAATGGTGGAGGAGCAGTCTTGAAGAGTTTGCAGGTTGCGAGTAAACCTGCAAACTGAAACCTGCAACATTAAAGAAGACTTTCCACAGATAAAACAGATGACTCAGAGCTTATCTGTGAAATCTGTGACATCGTAATCTCCTGACAAGTTTTCTAACCTTGCACAAACAATGTGTGGACTAAAGGATGAACAAATCAGAAAAAAGTATATTATTCAATCAGATTCTTTGGGATTATAATATCCCGGAAAGCGATATTGAAGCTGTTTTTCGCGGACAAATTCCTTTGGCCGGACACTACAACCGCTTTATGCTTTTTCGGAAAATTCTGGAAACATATCCCTGGTTCACTATCCTTCAGTTATTTACACCATCTGAGATACAAGAATTATTGACCAGCGAGGTGATTGAAAAACTCAGGGTTCCATCATTACGCAAACAATATGAATTCGTCAAACAACGATTACAGGAAGTTATTCCAGAAGTCGGTGATTAATAAAACTCCGATAGAATCTGCTAAGCCGATAATTCACTAAGTGGAGTTATCGAATTATCGGGTTAAAATGAAAATAGAGAAGAAAGTTCCACAGATAACACAGATGAGTTCTAAATAAAGCAGCCATGGCAAAGAAGAAACCCACCCGTGTGATTCAGATGCCAACTTCGCCGGAAACACAGATCCGAACGCGTGCCCGGAACCTGAAGATTGGTAAATGCTATATCAATGAAGATTGGGATGATTCACGGGAAGCAATTGTGATTGTTACCCGCGAGCATATTAATGGGAATCTCACTGTAGGTTTTTTTCTGGTGGATCTGGCCATGCAGGGCATCAAGGAAGTAACCTACTGGTTCAATATGCCATTGAGGGAGTTTGAGAAGATCAAAGATGACTCGGAATTCTCTGAAACCTTAACCGAAACCGATTACAATTTTGCCCATAATCTCATATATGGGGCCCTTGAATATGGAGAGGATAACGGATATAAGCCTCACAAGGATTTTGCCGTTGCGCAATATATCCTGGAGGAAGATACTGAAGATATTCCCCTGATAGGATTCGAGTTTGGAGTGAATGGCAAACCGATGCTATTTTATAATCCGGATGAGGACTCTGATGAAGATGATTTTGAAGTTGATCCGCTGATTGAGAATGGCTGGGATGACGATGTTGATGAAATGGGGGTACCTACGTGGGGATTGGAAGAGTGGAAGGAATTCCTCGCGAAGCCCAAGGAGGAAATGTCATTCCGGGTATTTCAATACTATATCGATCAGCTATTCTGCCTGGACCATCCTGAAATTGAGGACCTGGATGCATTCGAGGTGGTTACCGGTGGACTGCCGATAGATATTGGTGCGGAGATGAATATTCCGGCCAAAGAGAAGGAATTTCTGGAATCCGTGGTAAAAGTTGGAGATAAGCTTAATCCCGGGATTATCTTCAACCTTGCTGCAGAAGGAGTCAGAATGTTTCCGAAATCAAAGGTCATTCATTACATGTGGTTGACCTATGGTTTTTCTGCAAGTGAGGAGGAGGGAATCCGGATTTATAAAGAGTGTCTGAAGAAATTTCCGGATAATCTGGATTTCAGGAATCTTTATGCGGAATTTCTTTTAGAGGACGAACGTTTTGATGAGATGCCGGGAGTATATGATCATAAGGAAGTCCTGGCTGATTTTTTCCCAGGCAAGGATAAGATCGATTTTCGTGCTGCGGTTGGATTTTGTAATAATTATTGTTGGTATTATACTGACAAAGAGAATCTTTTGAAAGCTGAACCCTTTTACCAGGTGCTTGATACAATAGTTGATACCGGAATTAACTATGTACATAAGATAACCATCTACCGGAATGTGATTTTGAAATTACACAATGGTATTCTGAAAGCGGAGGTGGAGTAGGCGTGAATAGTTTTTGGATTAAAGCTCTGAACTTGCCAAAAATGTATTACATTTACATTAATAGGAACATAAAATTGTAATTGAAGTACATTAAATGGAACGTAAGATTGAAAAGAGGTTGTTGGAGTGGAAGAATCAGAGTAGCAGAAAGCCTCTGATTGTTCAGGGTGCCAGGCAGGTTGGCAAAACTTTCACGATATTGAATTTTGGGAAGGCGCACTATAAGAATGTTGTTTACCTGAATTTTGAAAGCCAGCCTGACCTGAGTCCTATATTCGAAAGGAATCTTGATCCTGCAAGAATTATCAGGGAACTCTCGGTATTCTCCGATAGTTCTATCTTCGAGGGAGATACGCTTATTTTCTTTGATGAAATTCAGGCCTGTGAAAAAGCATTGACCTCGCTTAAATATTTTAATGAATCGGCCCCCGGCTATCATATCATTGCAGCCGGAAGCTTGCTCGGAGTGGCATTGAACAGGGAAACCCGTTCTTTTCCGGTGGGTAAGGTAGATATGATCACTCAGTATCCATTGGATTTCGAGGAATTCCTGATGGCATTCGGACATACTACAGCAGTTGAAATGATCAGGGAATGCTTTAATGGCAATAAATCCTGCAGTGTTCATCAATCCTTTCTCGACTATTTCCATCAATATATGTTTATCGGTGGGATGCCTCAGGTTATCAATGAATATTTGCGATCTGAGGATTTTACGTTTGTAGGTATAGCCCAGAGGGCCATTCACGATGCATATATTGCAGATATGGCAAAATATGCCACGGCTGCCGAAACGATCAGAATAATTGCGGTTTACGAAAGCATACCCTCGCAATTGGCCAGGGAGAATCATAAATTTCAATATAAACTGGTAAAATCCGGAGGCAGGTCATCGGTTTATGAATTGCCGGTGGAATGGCTAAAAGCAGCTGGAATCGTGATCAAGTGTCCTAAAATCGCAGTAGGTGCTTTCCCCCTGAGTGCTTCGACGGACCAATCTGCTTTTAAAATTTATCTTTCCGATACCGGCATGCTTTGCTCAAAATATGGGGTACCAGCCCAACGGATGTTTTCTGAAACAGGTGGCATGGATTCTGTCAAGGGTATCCTTGCCGAAAACCATGTTGCTGCCGCATTAGCTGTTAATGGCTACCTGCCAGGTTATTGGGAATCCGATGGTAAGGCCGAAGTTGATTTCCTGATACAGAATGCGGGAGGCGACGTAATTCCGATTGAAGTAAAATCATCGGAAAACGTAAGATCCAGAAGCCTTCAGCAATATGTAATCCGATATAAACCTGACTATTCCATTCGTTTATCCACTAAAAACTTCGGGTTCGAGAATCAAATTAAATCGGTTCCGTTGTATGCGGCATTTTGTATTTGATCAAGATAACTGTCCACAGATAACACTGATGACACTGATGGCTCAGAGCTTATCTGTGACATCAGTGACCCCCGCGTCCGCGAGGGCAGGCTATCTGCGGATAGTTCCTGGAAATGAAACCCTAAAATATGCATAAGGTACTCCTTGTTTTCGGCACGCGCCCTGAAGCCATTAAAATGGCGCCCCTGGTGCGAGAGCTGCTCCGGTATCCGGAACAGTTTCAGACCCGTGTATGTGTTACCGCACAGCATCGGGCGATGCTCGATCAGGTATTGTCATTCTTTGAGATTACGCCTGATTACGACCTTAACCTGATGACGCCGGATCAGGATCTGAACGGACTTACGGCCTCAGTGGTGACTGCCATGAAGCCGGTTCTGGAAGATTTCAAGCCCGATTTCGTAATGGTTCAGGGTGATACCACCACAACTTTTGCGGCTGCCCTGGCGGCTTTTTATCTGGGAATAAAAGTTTGTCATGTGGAGGCCGGTCTGCGTACTAATAATAAGCTGGCACCCTTTCCGGAGGAGGTTAACCGGCGGATAACCAGTGTGATTGCTGACTATCATTTTGCTCCCACGGAATCTGCCAGGGAGAATCTTTTAAGAGAAAATATTCCGGCAGATCGGATTCTGGTTACAGGCAATACCGTGGTGGATGCCCTGTTATGGGCTTTGGAAAAGGTTGAAACGGCTGATGATCCTGATATCGACCTGCTGAAAAAGTTGACTTCGGGGGATCAGAAAATTGTGCTGGTTACCGGTCACCGCAGGGAAAACTTCGGCGATGGATTTGAAAATATCTGCCAAGCATTGAAAGAGATTGCCCGGGACGAAAATGTGAGAATCATCTATCCGGTTCATCTGAATCCCAGGGTGCAGACCATGGTTCATGAGCGGCTCTCCGGCATGCCGAATATTCATCTGCTGGCACCCTTATCTTATCCGGCCTTTATCTGGCTGATGAAGAGGTCGTATATGATTCTTACCGATAGCGGAGGCATTCAGGAGGAGGCCCCGAGCATCGGCAAGCCTGTATTGGTGATGCGCGAAGCCACTGAGCGCAGGGAGGCTATGGATTCCGGAAATGTTTTGCTGGTAGGTACTGATTCTGATAAGATCATCAGCGCTTGCCATGATTTGCTGCATGATCCGGGCCTTTACGGCAGAATGAGCAAGAAGCACAATCCTTATGGAAATGGGGAGGCCAGCGGGCTTATCGTACAATTCTTAAAGAATGTGACAGGTGACGAGTGACGGGTGACGGGTGACGAGTCTTCAGTCTGCAGCCGGCAGTCTCCAGTCTACGAAAAGGTTCCCGCGTTCACGAGGATGACAGAAAAGGAATGCTACGTTGGATGCATTCTGGAAGAACGCTTTTGTGCAGGGCGGTACTCAGGGCGAACGTTCGACTGGTGAATTTCGCGGTAAGGGACGGGGTCCCCGTTTCCGGCTTCGCCTGCACGAGGATGACAACTCTCCGAGGGCAATTTCTGCCGACTGAGTACTGAAGACTGAGTACTGAGAACTGCCTACTGCTACCGCCCGGCGTTCATCTCAAGATTAATCTTATAGGTTGTAGTGAAGTAAACATCGTGGTTGCTGTTTACATCTGGAAAGCCATCGATCATATCGGAATTGGCGAAATGGTAAGCGAATTCCAGGCTGTGTGAGATGCCGTTTTTGGGAGGAAAGCGGAATCCCATACCGAATATATAGGTGTTGGTATTGTACAATTTACTGTAGCTGTTTTCAGTCACAGAATTATAGGTGTAAATGATTTCCCCGAGT
>CAIXHD010000233.1 GCA_903919065.1 uncultured Bacteroidota bacterium | reverse complement strand
TTTTACCGGAACCTCTTCATTTAAGTTGATATACAGAACCAGGTCGTCACCTTCAAGCTGATGGTTAATTCCGATTTTGCAATTGCTGCTTTCTTTCCCGTTCACCAGGATTTTTGCCCCATCTGAATTCCAGTTTTTTATTAGAATTGCCGGATTAATGATGGGTGAGTCTTTGCTGCCACGTAGAGTAAACACTACAGTTCCGGCTTTTGGAGTTGTGCTTTCCAGCTGATAACACCGCTGTGTTTTATCGTACCCTTTTGAAATATAATTATTGCCGGCCACGGTGAGTTCGGGGGCATAGGCCCACGACCGGCCGAAACTGATCAGGTTGTCCATATTCATTCCGTTCATCCCATACAGGCCTAACCAGTACATACGGTTTCCATCCTCATGAATAACCGGATCTGAGCAAGGTGAACTCATGAAATGTGTCGGGCGGTCAGTTGTCTTTGCCCATCGTCCGTCACTGCGGGCCTGGTTTACTGGGAAATGGTTATATCCACCGGCTATCCATCTTACCCACATATCGTTTCCGGGTTCAAAACAGATAAAGGGTTTATTCTCGGATTTGAAATTGTATTGTTGAATGGTATATTTTCCGGTCCATCCAGCAGGCTGTTTGGGTGGATCAATAAAAACATCCACCTTTTGGTAACCATAATCTGCTACCGTCACATACCTGTTCTCAAGGAGATCTTCGGGGCGCTGGCCGGGTTGTGTAAAGGGCAGTGATTCCTGATACTGTATGGCGTCGCCGGTAGTTCCCTTATTCCAAGAAACTTTCCGGATCGCTGACCCATCGGGATAGATGTAATAGTATTCATCCACCCAGCATTCCCAGCCGGTTTTGGGATCGGGCATCCAGGTGTTATCGTGCGAACTCACCAGTGCATAACGCCAGTGAACCACTGCTCTGGCAGCAGAGCTTTCGATGATCCTGACATGAGAAAAACGGCAATGCCGGTCCTGCATATGTTCGAAACATCCCTCGATGTCATTTTCTCCATTGCCCCAGGTTTCCAGGCTCTGATCGGCCATCCAGTTTTCATTTTCTGAAACCCAGGCAGGTCCGTACCGGGCTCCTCTCCAGAAAATAAGCTTGGAAGGATTATTATCGAAGCATACCACGATGTCGGGATCCTCGTCCACAGGCCAGAGATTATCCCACCCGGGGTAGTATTTCAATTTGGTATAAAAAGCGCCAAAATGACCCGGATTCTTTTCAATTACAGGCAACCTGCGCGGTTGAATATCCGGAGCTGATGAATTAATTTTTAAGAAATCACCTTTGATCTGGTCCCCATTTAGGGCAGTATCGAACACCTTAACTTCATCAATAATTCCATCCAGTCCGAAGTATGCCTCAACGGTTCCCCAGGTTCTGATGGTATTGCTGGGCCTTCCGGGAACAGTCACCATTCCAAGGATACAGTTGGTTGTTGAAGGAAAAGTTAACGAACCTTTGATGGCCATGGTGGCAACAAGTTCACCATTTAAGTATAGCGCCAATTCTTTTTGTGCTGTATATACCCCTGCGATATGCATCCATTTCCGGAGTGGCATGGCCTCGCTGGCACTGGTACAGGCTATCCATTGTTCGCCGATCGCCGTTTCAAAAGATACCTGTCCGTATGGGCCGATGAGGAGGCGATATCCCTTTACTTCATTTGATTCTGTTGTGATGACAGGACACCAGTTCTGTGGATATTCACCCAAAGCTACCCATGCCGATATTGTGAAAGCAGCGCCTGGTTTCCTGATATCATTATCATTACGGATTATCCTGGTGGTAAATCCATCCAGTCGCAATCCTTTTCCGGTTACCCCCGCTACCCATTCAAAATTACCTTCGATGGTATCTTTGATGTTGGTTGATTCTTCAATCGCAGTCCGGCTCTTAATGGTTTCAAAATCCCATTTCATAACGGGGGTCTGGGCCATGGTCGCTTGTTGTGCGGTTATCGTGAGCAACAGCAGGGCGATGAAAAGGTTAAATATGGGTTTCATATTATTGAATATACAGATAAATAATCAGGTCAACCCGACTTGCGGCATATCGGGCTAAAGGTATAAGGTGAAAAGGATTTAAATGTGTACCTGATTGTCAGGACCGGGCAATAACTTGGCAGGTCTTTTTGCGCTCCTCATATTCGTCCATGGAACTGTTCAACTGAAGATCAAATTTCTGCCTAGTGATCATTCGAAACGATATAGGTTTTCCCGGGCATCGCGGTAAACGTAGCTTCATTGGGCGTGACGGTCAGGTTGGCGGAATTCACAGTTTTTCCGTCGCATTGGACCTTGATTTCCACAGTTTTCTCAGGAAAAACAACTTTGAATTCACGCTTAAACGCCGTTTTCAACTCTACTGACGTATCCGTGGGGTAGCTCACCTCCAGTTTCCCGAGTTTCAATTTCCGGCCTTTGGCATGGGGCGGCACCACAATCGTCCGGTAGTCTTCCTGAACACCGTAATGGGTATTCACCACCATGCTCCAGATGGCTACACCCCAGCAGTAATCCTTTACCCCCAATAAGGTTCCTTCGACACCGTTGTATCGCTCATAAGCATGGCCATCATATTTCTTCACCAGCTCAAGCATTTTATCTGCCAGCTCTTTCGAAATATCATAATAACCATAACGATTGAGACCGAGCCCAATCAAATAATTGGTGGGAGGCCACATGTCACCACGCCAAAAACCGTCCGGTTTAAAGGTTGGTTCGTCCATTGCTGAAGTTGTTACGGGGTAATTACTCCAGAACAGCGACGGATCGGTTAGCTGCCTGACCAATTCACCGGCTTGTTCCTCACTTGCCAGGCCTGCCGCTAGAGTCAGAAACCCCTGCAGGGTGCGAATGCGGATTTTTTTGTCTGTATCCCGGTTCAGACTGTAGAAAAATTTCGTTTCCGGATCCCACATTTTTGTACGGACCGCCTCGGTCCGTTTGGCAAGGATACGTTCGTATTTCTCCATCATTTTGATACGGCCGGTTCTTTTGCACATTTCGATCATAGCCCGCTCCGAAATTGCCAGAAAGCAGGTTTGATCCACACCTTCAATGTTGCCATACCACTCACCGCCTGTACCGCGTGTTGGATGTTTTGTAAGCTGGAGTTCATCAAGGGTGGCATGAAAATCAAAGGTTTCAAATCGCGCAGTCTGGACCAAATCGCCAATCGAGCATTTTTTATACGCGCCATACTCGATCAATCCGTCATTATCCACATCCCGCTCGGTAGCATACCAGGTCAGGAACTTATCCAGATAAGGCAGGCAGAGATCCAGCAATTCCCTATCATTGGTCTGATTAAAAACCATGAGGCATCCCCACGCAAGAATGGGAATCTGGGAGTAACCATTCTGTGGCAGATCCGCATTGGTCACACCGGGAACCATGCCATAGCGGTATGATCCTTTGGGCGCTTCCGGATTATTATCGATAACATTCCAATAATTGCGAAAAACATCATGAACTACCTGGTTGTCATCTAACGGAGCCCAGGCATTCAGAACAAACATGGGATCCCACAACAACTGGCACTTGCCATATGATTCATCGCCTGCTCCGGTAATTGAAAAAAATCGGTAAGGCAGACCAGGCAAAGCCGGCTCCCACAGCTTATCAAAGAGACAAGCGATATATAAATCATGCACCTGCCGGGTTAATTCAGAGTCTTCCGTATTTATTTGTCGCGGCAGGTTCAATCTAGCTTCCTTTATACTCCTTTCAGCGAGGGTGTAAGTACGTTTTGCCACTTCCTGACCCATGGAAGCATTAATCAAACCTGAGAGGCACCCAAGGATACCCATGTAAAAAATTGTCCGTTTCATAAAGGATTTTATTATTTCTGACCGATTACAATTGGAACATATCCGGATTCAAAACCTTTTGGTGGCTTAACAATAAGTTCAGGATCCAGGGAAACCAGGGCCCCGGTTCTTGGAGGAGCCATGTATTCAGTATCGATGCTCCATTGTTGATGAATCTTCTCAACCAGAGATTGCAGTTTCTCCCTTTTTTCTTTACTCCAGTTAAACTGTTGGAATGAGGGCTGATCGATGAATCGATACCAGCAATAGGTAACAGTGGAGCCATCGGCCAGGGTAACCGTTTCAGGTTTGGAAGCGGGGCCCGGACTGGACCATGAACCAGTTTCAGGGGAAGTGTATGGTTCCCCTTTTTCGGCAAGCGTAAATTCTTTTTTGACCAGTTCCTCAGGCACCTCATCAACAGATACGGGTACTCTTTTACCATTTCCCACCTGCCTGAAATATTGCGGAAAATTTCCTGCGGCAGTTACTTGATTACTATTCCATTGCATTCCAAACATATGACCTTCGAAAACCGCCGTTTTGAAAATTCCTTCCATATTTTCAAGGACAACCCTATCCTGATCAAACGCCGGCATTTTCGTAAATAATTCAGGTTCCCAGGTACCTTGGTTGTCAAATATCCCATTACACGATCCTTCACCATTCCGCCAGGATTTAAAGGAGTTATATATCGCATCTTTCGAATAATATTTAACATCCTGAACAAGGATCGTCTTACCACTCTCATCGACAGGAAATTTCAGCTGAGGTATTTTGTAAAAAGTGGTATCCCCCTTACTTTTCGCAATAATTTTCGGAACCGTGTTGATTTCAATTGCACCACCACCCATCTCAGCCGGCCTGGCATCCAGTCCACGGCCATAATCAGGTTTATAATCCTTGGATATTTTGCTCCATGTTTCTGCTATGTAATAGGCAACCGGACCTTTAAAATTCATGGTGTTCAAAAAAAGTGTCCAGCTCTGGTCGCCCGTTGGTGGCGGCCCTTCGATAGCATCCAACAGGGGTAATGCCATCCAGGAATATCCAAGAAACTGTCCATCCGGATTACCAACAAAAGTAACTCCATCAGGAGGAACAATAATTCTGTTGCTCAATTGTGCTATTCCCATTTTATCATCAGGCAATGCCGTACTGCTGTAGAAAAACGACCAACCTGGTGAGGCTATCTCAAAATCGTAACAACTGGAGGTTGCATTCATACTGAATTTCGGAGAGTTATAACGGAATTTGTTCCCCTGCCAATATCCGACACCTCCCTCAATGGTTTGAAATACTGAGGCATAAGTTGGTGCACGTTCATCCCAATGATCCCTGGCATAGGTCCCTTTAGGGCAAAGAGGGAAATTAACATCAGAGTTTTCAGGAACTACCCATGCACTGGGCAACCCAATCTGAAAATTGGCCAGCGGTTTATCAATCAACGGCCATACAGCAGTATAAAAACTGATTCCCGCACGAAAGCCATCCGGATGATTCGTTGTACTGTAATCAATATATCCGTGTAATCCGTTTGATAATTCTGATAGCTCATAGCTGTCTTTCTTCCCTGATTTGCATTGGGTACAAACACTCATGATAAAGAAGATTGCCGGCAACAGGTATAATTTATTCGATGTCATAACACCTCTTTTTGGTTTTAAAATTAATTGATATCGTAGTATACCTTATCAGCTGTTTTCTGTTCGATCCAGATAATAAGCGTTTTTGTGCCATCCGTATCCCGGATAATTCCCTGTTTGATCTTGCCGCCTGCAGCCGGATTTTTACTATTTATCTTAATCCGGGATTTCGAGTCAGATCCCCAGTTCTTAATCACAAAGCAGGGATTCAATATGGGGCTGTCTTCAGATCCATCCAGACTGAACGATATTTTTGCTGATCTTTTGGTCATCACATAAGCTCTCTGCCCCTTTTCATAACCTTTACTTTCAGCGCCGCTGATGTTACTCAAAGCCGGAGCATAGTTCCATGAGCGGTTCAGATCCTTTAGCTCAGCAGCAGGGAGGTTTGTTATGCCATAAATGTTATACATATCCATTCTCCCGTCATCAAGTTTATGTTGTAAACCATATAAGGTAACAATACAGGATGAACTTACCCGGTCGATACCTGTCGCTACCGTTCCGTCACTGGGTAAAAGACCAAACGGGTAATGATTCCATGCGTTATATTTTGTATGTCCCGGGGCCATTCGCATGGACTCCCACTGACTGTAAGGGACGAAGTATGATCCAATTTCGCCGATATTGAAATGTTTATATTCAGATTTCAGATTCATATAGATGAGGTTCCTGTTCTCCTCAATTCCAGGGCCTTTCCTGTAGGGTACTCCGGTTGAATAATTCCATAATTCCGTTTCACCTTTAATATTGGACACGGTAATGGCATCATAGGGGACATTATCTTCGGGCCGGGTTCCGGGTTGACTCAGCAATTCGTTTTGCTGGGTTTGTATATCCTTAAAATCCGCTAATCTGCCGCTCACCTGATACCTCACCGAAACAGCATCCGGATAGATGTACCAGTATTCATCTGTCCATAATCCCCATCCATCTTTATCAACGGTCAACCAGTCATAACTCACTCCAACACTTGCATTTCGCCAGTGAACAACAACTCTTGCCTCTGTATTTTCAATCAGCCTGACATGCGAATAACGGCA
>CAIXHD010000232.1 GCA_903919065.1 uncultured Bacteroidota bacterium | reverse complement strand
GTTGTGGGATGCACCGCAGCATTTATATATCTGCTGAAATGAAAATTAAAATTATTGCCTTTGCTCTGATCCTGATTGGATTAACAGGTATCCGGACCAATGTAACAGCCATATCCGGAAATAAATTGACGAGGCTGAACCATCAGGAATTCAGGGGTATCTGGCTGCATTCCGGTTTGTTCGATAAGAAGTCTGATGTGGCCAGAGAGCAGATAATCAAGCTATTTGACTCCTATCAGGAGATCGGAATCAATAACCTTTTTTGCTATTATACCCTGCCGGAAGAAAATGGGTTCGACTGGGATTATCTGCAGGTACTCATTGAGGAAGGCCATAAAAGAGGAATAAAAATACATCCTGTCTTTTGTCCAGGCCACGATGTAGCTCTAAAAGGTGAAATCGGTGAACATCCGGAGTGGCTGATTCAGGACCGCGATGGAAAACGCGCCCCGAACCTGAATTTAACATTCCCTGAAGTACGCAGCTATTGGATGAGGACCATGTCGCGGGTAATGAAATATGACATCGATGGCATTCATCTTGATTACATCCGCTTTCCGGTTAACCAACGATACAGTTACGACAGTATGACCTGCGCCGCATTTAAGAAGGAATACGGATATACTCCAAAGGAAATATCGCAGGACGACGGTAGTATGCTTTGGTGCGAGTGGATTAAGTGGAACGCCAGACAGATTACGCAATTTGTGCGTGATACCCGGGAGCTGATCACCAAATCCTGTAAAAAGATTGTACTCGGTGCCGACGTTTTTCCGAGCCCGGATACCTCCCCGGTATTGATTGGTCAGGATTGGGAGAGCTGGGCCGATATGGGCCTGATTGATTTTATCTGCCCAATGCAGTATACCAACGATCTAAGGCTATTCAGGGAATATACCGCGCGAGCCGTGGAAATTGCCGGTAAGGGATATAAGGTTTATCCCGGGATCGGAGTAGGTACTTCACATAATAAAATAACGAAAGAATTATTGATCAAAGAGATAGAGATTGTCCGTGACGAAGGCGCTGGTGGCATGGTTTTCTTTTCTGGCAATTCCTTTAGCCAGGAATTCAGAGATGCTCTCAAAACAACCGTTTTCAATCATCCCCCGGTTAAAACCGGAGGCAATTAATATCGATACCCGACACCTGATACCCGATACCCGACACCCCATACCCCATACCCTAATGAACATTGAAACCCAATTAACCTCCCTGGCCCTGAGCTTAGGAGCAACTCGCTCTGCTATAGTCAACGTGCCTGACATACAGTTTTCCGAAAGTTTCCGCGAACTGTGTGAAATGAACAGCTGCGGAAAATATAAGACCAACTGGATGTGTCCGCCGGCAGTCGGCCCATTTGAAGACCTGAAAAATGAGGTGCTGGCTTTTGAAAAAGGTCTGGTGATACAAACTGTTTATCAGATGGAAGATTCCTTTGATTTTGAGGGGATGATGAATGCCAAGGATATTCATGAGAAGGTGTTCCGGAATATTATTGATCAGATCGCAACAGAAAAACTGCTGGATCCTTTCCTTCCGTTAAATGCAGGGGTTTGCTCCTTTTGTGAAAACTGCACTTACCCTGATCGCGACTGCATTTATCCCGAAAAGGCACTGGCTTCGGTGGAGGCTTACGGCATTGATGTCAC
>CAIXHD010000231.1 GCA_903919065.1 uncultured Bacteroidota bacterium | reverse complement strand
TCCCCGGCCCATGCTGATTATCTCCGACGGGGCCGACTGGACCAGGAATACCCCGTTTGTGGAATTTCCATTTATCCAATCGATATACAAACTCTATGGAAAGGTGAACCTTGCAGAAAACGCCCATTTTGCCAATGAAAAGCACGACTACGGATTCAATAAGAGGCAGGCAGCATATACCTTTCTGGCCAAACATCTGAAACTGAATGCGGATCCGGTGCTCACCGGTGAAGCGTGGATCAAGGTGTTGCCAATGGAGGAATTGAGATATGTTGCCGTAGGCATTAGAAAGTCCAATTAAGGCAGAGGGCAGAGGGTGACTCGTCCTGATTTTTGCCATATGCCCTCTGCCTTTTTGAAGACTGAAGACTGAAGACTGAAGACTGGAGACTGCCAACTGAAGACTACTCTGCATTGGTTTACATTTTGAAAAAATACGTATCTTTAAATCGTCCCCGGATATAAATTATAACCCAGATGAAAGTCCGGATTCCCTTACTGTTTCTTCTGCTTTTTGCCTTTGCCTGCGAAACGGAAAATACTCCGCCGCAAGCCCTCTTTACCGTTGCTCCATCTGTAGGCAATATTAAAACCATTTTCGATCTGGATGCTTCCGCCTCGGTGGATCCCGATGGTTTGATAACCTTGCTCACTTACCGCTGGGATGTAAATGGAGATGGGCTGTGGGACATGGATTTCGGCCCGTGGAAATTCTTTTGGTGTAGTTTTAAGGACACTGGAAACTATGAAATCAGACTGGAAGTAAAGGATGGATTCGGAGCCGTTACCCCGTCATCATTCACTGTTAAGGTCGATGGTTTTTATAGCATGACAGACCCTCGCGACGGGCAGGTTTATCCGGTGGTAAAGCTGGGCAGCTACTGGTGGTTTGCCAGGAACCTCAATATTGGCAAAACGGTGAATGTCTCTGAAGAGCTGGCCAATAATGGAGCTATTGAAAAATACGTATACCCGGGATCTGATCCCGAAAGCCTGTATGGCGGATTGTATACCTGGAAGGAAGCCATGGCCGGCGAAATCCTCGATGGATATGCTGGAATTTGTCCTCCTGGCTGGCACATCCCTTCCAACAGTGACTGGAATAATATGCTCTCTATTTTTCGCAACGAATCACCACCAAGAGCTTTTACTTACCGGATAACCAACGTTTGGTTTGTGCCGGACCAAACAGTCACTCACGATAATTATCTGCAGGATGGCGCTATCTGGAGATTGCTGCGCGAAACCGGAAGCACCGGATTCGATGTGGTGCCAGTCGGCTATCGCAATCCCGATGGAGCATTCGGATATAAAGATTATTACTTCCCTGGACAGACAGCGAGCTTCTGGACCTCATCAAGTTACGGCGACAGTCGGATCAGGGTAAGAATGTACATGAATGGAACCGCCGATGGTGATGTTTTCAAATTTGCCGATAATCCGGATTTTGCCTTCTCAATACGATGTGTCAGGGCATCTTTATAGTCATAAATGAAAATCAGAACCAACATATTTAAGTGGTTAACCCTGATCATTCTTTTGCCGGCATGTAATAATGATATCGATTTGTTTAATCCTGATCAGCATAAGACTTATGTAGTATTCGGCTTGCTCAACTCGACCGATCCATTGCAACAGGTGAAAATCCGGATGACCTCTGTAACCGATGCTGCCATCGGGGAGCTGATGGATGATTCAACGGAATTCTCAGCAACCCCGGCACTCCAGGTATTTATTCAGGAATGGCAAAAAGATAATTATGCTGTTTTTCCCCTTGAGCGGGTGTTATATCCGAAAGAGCCGGGCATTTTTTTCAATACACGTAACGATATTTATCAAACTGAGATCGCTCCATCGCCAGATATGGCCTACAAACTGATGATTATCAACCCTGAAAACGGGGACCTCGTAACATCAAAAATTTTTCCGGTTCAGACACCAAAGCTCGGCGCTCCAAACTGGCCATGGATCCGTTATAATTTCAGTAATGATGGCGATCCGTTTAATATTCGATTTTACGAGGTGCCCAGGGCGCATGTATATCTGGTACAATTCTGCATTCGGTATATCGAGGTATATGAAAATGGAGATACCCTGTTCCAGAGGGGATCATTTGTTCACTGGCCCCGGTATGTGGATGATCCGCCGGAATATAGCCCGAAACATCTGAACCTCGGCAATGAACATAATCAGCACATGCCAAAAGGTTTTACCTATAATGTTTTTGATTCGATCATTCCCGACCGGCAAAATCTGAGTTACCGGCAACTGATCTGTTTTGAGGTGGCTGTTTGGGGAGGCGATCAGAATTTGAGAAACTATGTTGAACTGGGAATTAAATTCAGCGACAACCGCAAGCAGTCCTTTACCAATATCGTTAATGGCATTGGATTCTTCGGCGCCTGCAGCCATGTCGATTGCACGGGTATTCTGCCCGACAGGGATTTTATGGATTCATTACCCCTTTATTCCAGAACGGCCCGACTCAAATTCCGAACGGAATTGTACAGGCCTGATGAATTGCCAGGCTTGCCATCAAGAGATAATTTCTTTTCATTAATCCCCGATATCAGGAATGAAAAGCAGCCGGAATAAATATTGCCTTTTGATATTGCTCCTTGCTTTCAGATTTCTGACGCTGATAAGCCAGACAGAAACTACGGGTGAGACCTGGGGGGAGATCAAGGGATATATTTACGAAAATGAGACAGGCTATGTTATTCCGATCGCGAGTGTGGGAATTGCAGGCACGACGCAGGGAGCCATCTCGAATGAATATGGATTTTTCGTGATCAGGAAAGTTCCGGTGGGAAGTCAGATCCTGGTGGTCAGATGCATCGGTTATGAGGAATACAGACAAACAGTAAATGTTCAAATGGCCCAGCTGGAGAGCGTTGTGATTAAGCTGACAAAAAGGACTGTGGAGCTTAAGGAGGCAGTAATCAGTGGCGACAGGAGGCGGTGGGAGCGGATGACCCCGGTTGGTACTCAGCGAATGACCGCTGAATCGATGAGCAGGACACCAACTTTAGGGGTTCAGAGTGATCTCGCCCAAGTTTTACAAACACTGCCCGGGGTGATTTTTTCGGGTGACCGCGGAGGCCAGCTCTATGTCAGGGGAGGCGCCCCGATTCACAATAAAGTATTGCTTGATGGCATGACGGTCATCAATCCATTTCATTCCATTGGATTTATGTCGGTGTTCGATACGGAGGTGCTACAAAGTGTCGACGTGTATTCTGCCGCTTATGGGGCTCAATACGGGGGCAGAGTTTCATCGATCATGGATATCCGCACCAGACCGGGTAACCGGTCGGTTATGAGGGGCACGGCCAGTCAGTCGAATATCGGTTTCGGACTGCTTCTGGAAGGGCCACTTAAAAAAATGACTGATTCCACTTTGGGTTCGATATCATACATATTATCCACTAAGGGCTCCATAGTCCAGTCCACGGCCCCGGTTATTTACCCCTGGCTGGATTCTCTCGGATTACCATATCGATATAATGACTTTTACGGAAAAGTGTCATTCATGGAGAAAAATGGAAACCTTTTTGATGTTTTCGGACTCCATTATACCGATGCAGTGAACTATAAGTCAGCGATCCGCTCGAACTGGAGCACTACCGGCGGCGGATTCGGTTTTGTCATATCACCTACTCAAAGTAATACCTTGTTTGTTAATAGATTGGCAATGAGTCGATATGCTGCCGACTTCGATGATCCTTCAACGAAACCGAAAAGCACCATCTATGATAATTTGGATATGAGCATCAAAGGCATCCACATGCATAACCGGTTCGAGCTGGTTTGGGCAGCAGAATTTTCAGCGATCCACACGCGATACTCCTATATTCGTTATGATGGGATGCATATCACCGATGATTTGTATACCAGCGACGCAATTGTCCTGTTTCAGGGTAAAATTTTATGGCCAAAATGGATATTGGAACCGGGAATTCATCTTCGGATTTACTCTGCAATTTTTAACCTGATGCCTGAGCCCAGGATTAAGGCCCGATATAATATCTCTGATAACCTGAGCCTGAACCTTGCCGCCGGATTGTATTCGCAAAACCTCACTGCTACTACTGCGGAACAGGATGTAGTATCCGTTTTTCAGGGATATAATACCGGGGTTGAATCGGTGCAGGATTATTTCAGGGGGAGCCGAATTTACAAGCCCACCCAGCAGGCGTGGCATGCTGTTGCTGGCTTGAGCTGGTTCGATAAGCACAATCTTAAGCTTTCGGTTGAGACCTATGTGAAGGATTTTTACCGGCTGATCAACAATAATCCGCACCAGATTTACACCTATCTCGGTTATGATCCCAATTATCCAGAATATTTATCAAGCCCGTATATTTATGAAACAGGGTGGTCTTATGGGATCGATTTTCTGCTGGATTATTCCGAAACCAATTGGTCTGTCTGGGCCGCCTATTCTTATGCCTATGTTATCCGCGAAGATGAATTCGTTAAATACGTCCCTCATTTCGATCGCCGTCATAACCTTAATTTGCTTGGCAATTATCGATTTGGAAAAGATCGGGGCTGGACGGTGAAAGGGAGGTTTCAGATCGGTTCAGGATTTCCATTCACTCAGAATGCCGGTTTTTATGAGGAGTTTAAAAATGAAGATGGCACCTTCTGGGTGGATCCATATGGGCAGGGAAATCTTGCAATATTGTATGGTCCGATTAACGGTGGACGTTTACCGGCCTATCACCGGCTGGATTTGTCGCTGAGCAGAATATGGAAATTTATGGCGGGCCGGCAGCTTGAACTTGCAGTCAGTGTTCTGAACTTATATAACCGGCAAAATGTATTTTATTTCGACAGGATCACCCAGACGAGGGTAAACCAGTTACCGATCATGCCGAGCTTCGGGGCGGTGCTTAAATTTTGAACAGTCTTCAGTACTCAGTACTCAGTACTCAGTCTTCAGTCGGGTTGGCAGCCTGAGTACTAGGTACTGGGTACTGAGAACTGAGAACTGAGAACTGGGTACTGAGAACTGAGTACTGAGAACTGAGTACTGAGTACTGAGAACTGAGTACTGAGAACTGTCACTTGTCACTCGTCACCACATACTTCCCTGCAGCCACCCAGATTCCGCCATCTTCGGATTTTCCCTCGAAGGCAGTACCATTCGCCAAAACGTTCTTCCCGGGAATGCTGATCAGTGCCCTGGTGCCGGCCGGAACCTCAACGGTTAACTCAAACTTCTGTCCTTCATGCGTCCAGCTCACCGGGATATTTCCAACCGGCGACGGGATGATTCCTTTTGCCCATTTGAGATCGCCGGGGTGGGGTGCAATGCGGAACTCTTTCCAGCCCGGAGAAAGCGGTTCAGCTCCCAACACTTTCTGCGGTAACAGTGCTGTCGGTCCCGAGCACCAGGCATGCGATGTGGATCCGATATCGCCCGTCCATTCCTCCACGTTCCACCCTTCCTGCCAGCCACCATTAAATGATTTGAGCTTCATCTGATCGCCCCAGTATTTTCGGATATAATCGAGGGTATACTGGTCTTCTTTGTCGAACATGGAATAGGCAACATAATAGGCGAACGACATTTCACTATGCCGTCCCTGACTTTTAATATAATTGATTGCAAAATCCTGGTCTGTTTCCCCGACCAGGCCATACAGCAGTGCATATACCTGCGTCTGCTGACTGAACTGCTCGCTGCCGTAGCTGTCGGCATAGAGTTTCTGCTGTGGCGACCAGAACCATTGTCTGATATTATTTTTCAATGTTACAGCCTGATTTTCCCATTTTGATGCCTGAGCTGGATCATCAGTAACTGTTTTTGCCAGATCAGCTGCCTGTTTTAGTGCAGCATAATAGAGACAGTTCAACGCTGTGATTTCTTTAGTCTGGTCCATCGGATAGGTATCAGGATGATCCAATACGATCCAGCCGGGAACATTGGACAAGACTCCATGTTCTGCACCAATCAAGGTCTCAAATTTCCCCATCAGCTTAACCAGGTTTGGGTATACCTGCCTGATGAGATCCTTATTCCCAAAATAGCTGTAATACTCCCCCAGCATGATTACCCATTCCAGTTCGTAGTCGACCAGGTATCCCGATGTGCCCTCGCCGATCAGCCAGTCGGTGGGGTAGCGAGAACGGATTGATCCGTCTTTTTCCCATCGCTGCGACCAGGCGCCTGACAATATATTATACCGGGTAAGAAATTCGGAGCTTAATCCGGAGGCATAGAAAGCGTATTTCAGGAGATATCTGGAATCCCCTGCAATGTATTGTGTTTGCTCTCTCCAGGGGGTATCCATGTAGGTATCCTGACTGCACAATTTCAGAGTGAACCGGCCGGCACTCCATATCCTGTTCAGTAATTCATCGGAGCACTCAAAACTGCCTTCGTCAACAACGGCGTAGTGTCTGCTAATTGCTGATATTTCTTTGATAATCAGATTTGTGTCGGCCCGAAATGTCAGGTAACGGAATCCCCTCCAGGTGAAAGGGCTCCACTCCTGATCCCCTTTACGGGTGAAATAATCATCCTCATATTTTACGCGCCTCAAAAAATCGGTCCAACGGTCGGCGAACAACCTTTCGCCCGTTCCTATTGTAAAATTGACCCCTTCCTTTTTTGCAGTCATTCTAATTACGGGAACGCCCGTAATCTCCTTGCCGAAATCATATACCACCCATCCATTGACTAACCAGTGAGCAACGGGTAGAACCTTTTCGCGGAAAAGTGGCGGTCTTTCAATCAGGACAATGTTATTCCATGGGGCAATTGGAGGAATGCCAATCCGGACTGCCTTTTGCCAGCGAGAAGCGTCGAAGCCGCTCTTCTGCCAGTTGAGCGGCATTTTGCGGGCATCGAATTTTTCCATAAACCCGATAAGGTTCGGTGCACCATCTCCGGCACCTGTCCGTAACTCTGAATTCGGGTCCCAGCCGGTATTGGTGGAAACCGTCCAGGAATCATCACTGTTGACCGATACTTTTGAATGGTCGGGCAGGAGGGCATACGACTGAAAGAAGAATCCACCGCGGGCATTGATCCGGTGGTGCATTCCGATACCATAATTATAGACGATGGCGGATATGGTATTCTCCCCTTTTTGAAAAAGCGGAGTCAAATCGAACTTCTCATAAACCTGAAATTCCGGGTCGCTGTTCATCGGACACCGGTCGACCAGCTTGCCGTTCACATATACATCTGCTACGGCATAGGCTGATATATAAGCGATTAAACTATCAGGCTTATCAAGAAACTTAATTGTTTTCCTGATCAGAAGATATTGGTTTCGTGGATTCTGTTCCCCAGGAGCCCATATCCATTGTGCCGTTGCCTTTTTCCCGTCGAGGAGGTTAGATGGCGGAGTGATGGTGCCATTAACTATCGTTTTCTGATTGACAGATTGTGGAATACCAATAAGGAAGCTGAATGGGCAAACCAGTATAATTGCTAAAAGAAATCGAAATTTTTTCATGATGGCCTCAGGTCAATTTTTTCACAACGAATATAGCCGCAAAATCAATGGCAGTCAATAAAAATTGTAACTTTAAACTCGTCCCCCGACACAAATAATCGCCACTTATCCGGCGAGCATTACGACTTTGAAAATTAAATATCAGATTGATCTTCCTCTTGATTCACCCGAGCGTACGGTTCACCATGGCGAATTAATCAGATCGAAAAAATTCCTGAGTGAATTGTATCACCAGTGGAACGCTGAATATGTCTCCGAGATTGCCTTTGCACCGGAGGGACTGCTGGTGGAGCTTGGTTCCGGGGGTGGTGGGCTTAAGGAGATGGAATCAAGAATTATTACCTCTGATTTTCTGGATTTGCCCACTAATGACATGACATTTTCTGCACTGGAAATGCCATTTGCCGATCAATCCGTGGCAGCCATTTTTATGACAGACACCATGCACCATCTGCCTGATGCCGGATTATTCCTGGAAGAGGTTGACCGGGTGTTGATGGACGAAGGAAAACTGATGATGATCGAGCCAGCCAACACTATCTGGGGCCGCTTTATTTGTCAGCATTTTCATCACGAGCCGTTCGAACCTTCGAAAGGTTGGACGATACCTGTGACTGGCCCTTTATCCGGTGCGAATGGGGCAATACCGTGGATAGTTTTTGTGAGGGATTTTGAAATTTTTCACGAGAGGTTTCCCAATCTGAAAATTGAACTGATCGAATACCGGAATCCTATCATGTACCTGTTAAGCGGCGGGGTATCTTATCATCAGCTGCTGCCTGATTTTGCCTATGGATTTGTGAATTTCTGGGACCGGATCCTTCCGAGGATTTCCAAAGAATTGTCGATGTTTATGCTGGTTAAGATCACGCGATGCGCTTCATCACATAATCCTTGATCTTTTCATAGAGCATTGATAATTCCACTACTTTCAATGAAAGCTGATTTAAGCCTTCAATTAATTCTCCAACCAGATGGGGGTAATCATGCGTGATGAGATTTCTGACCTCGCGAAACGCAATCCAATTTTCAGCTGAATCGATAATTTTTAGCTGTTCCAGCCTATTGAGAATATCCAGTATGGGCCTGTCGGAATAATCTTCCTGCAAAATCAGGAGGGTCTGAAGAAATAATTTTTTCCCAATAAGATCCTGCAATTTTAGAAATCTTAGGATGAGCTGATCTGTATAACTGACTTCATCTTCTGATAACTCGGAGAAAGTGGATTCCGACAGAGGAAAGAGAACGGAGAGTTTCTTAAGTGCAGAATTCAGCCGGGCATTATGTGCATCACAGGCCGCCAGGGTATTCCTTATTTTATCGAAATTCTCCTCTCCTAACATAATCTTATCCGGGATTTAAGGATGGAACTTTTAAAAGAAGAACGATTTTCCAGATTGCCCGGAAACACCAGATCAATCTTCTGATCTCCTATGGAAATCTTCAGCTTGGTTAAGAAGTTGACCTTGTTTTCAAAAGTGGTTGCCTGATTATCATCTGTTTCAATGAAAAGGTCAATGTCTCCGCCTCTGTTGTCATCAGAAGTCCGTGATCCGAACAAATAAATCCGTACCTCTTGGCCAAAGACTTTCTGGCCGATGGTTCTGATTTGTTCAATTTGTCCCTCTGTAAGTCGCATACATTTGATATTGAACTCAAAGATACCGATTTTTCGAGTCACTTGTCACCCGTCACTTCATCGTCATCACTATAATCATAGGATTGGCATATTCTGTGCGGGCTTTAATCTGCTTGATAATTTCATCGCGCCTGGCCGGAAGCAAAACATTCATCGCTTTAATACAGTTCAGCTGATTGTCAATGTTTTCTTCCAGATTATACCAGTTATACATGATGTTTTCGAAGTAGTTTACTTCCATCAATGGAATGAAAGGCAATCCAACCAGGTCATTCTTAAATAGCTGCAATTTCCGTTCTTCAAATCCCGGACAATCAAATGCATATTCCAGGGAAAAAGTCTTGCCGGTTTTTTTGTTATACACCATTGAGACAAACTCCGGTTTCGATCCGAATCCGAATATTGCCAGGTAATCAGGCAGGTCTCTCACCATCGTCAGATAATAGGGTGGCTGCTCCATCTCATCCGGATTTTTGAGATTCTCTTCCACCGATTTTTTGCCTCCTAGATTGATCTGATATTTATGCAGAACCTTTCCATCAGGATATAAAAAGTCCACTGAACCCAGATAGGTTTTCCAAAGCATCACTCCGTCTTTTGTGGCTGCCAATTGTTCTTCAGCAACCATTCCGTTGCCAGAAATTTTCTCCCCTTTTTTACTTGTCATCAGGCTGTCAGTTATGGCCAGATTTGTATCCATAACCAATACATGACAGGAGTTGGTTGCTGATTTGCCCTTTCCCATTGGAGTTAAGGCAAGATGGGTTTTATCGATGAATACCAGTTTTTGTTTACCCAGATCCCAAAACCGGGCGTACTCATTATAGGATTTTGATAGAAGCACTTCACCGGAAATGGAATATTTATAGAATTTGTTGGCCATCGGATCGATCAGATAGATGAAATTCCCCGATGGATCAATGCATCCGGTATCGATATAGGCATACTCGTTCGGGCCTTTCCCAACCTGACCGATACGCCGGATAAACTTCCCTTTCCGGTCGAAGAGCATGACTCCAACCGGCTTTCTTGAAACAACCAGTATATATTTGCCGGCGATATAGCACTCACTCTTTTCGTAATTAATCAGGCACTCTTTGGTGGTTTCCAGTTGAATAAACTCTATATCTTTTGCGATCTCACTGAGTTTTACCTCTCCCGTATTCCGGATATTTCTGGGAATGTCGATCGTGATTACCGGGGTATTCTGTCCGGATAAATAGGATGTTACGGAAGTGAGGAGAGTGAGGGAGATAAGAAGTAAAAGGGTTGGTTTCATGGATGGAGATGTATCAATTCAAAGATAGCGAAAAGTTGGGGTTGGTCTGCTTCGCATTCCGGTCGCTGATCCACCTCACCCGCGGTCTGTGATCCACCTCACCCCCAACCCCCCCGCCTCCGCGAGGGCAGGCTCTCTCCCGCGCTCACTGCGCTTGCGCTCCGTTCACGGGAGAGGGGAGTGTGCAATGATTCAACTTATTGTCATATCTTCAATTTCAAACAGGCTGGTAATTACCGATCTCCTTTTGGTTCAAGGGAGAATGATCGTCCGATGGTAAATTCTGCAGCGTTTGCAAAATGACCACTAAAACAGTTTCAAGTTCGAGAATTACCTGGTCATTGGTGAATCTCACGACGGTAAAACCATGCGCTTCGAGTTCTTCATCTCGCTGCATATCTAATCCTTTAACGATAGGTTCATTGTGGTAGGGCCCATCTACCTCAATGCAAAGCCTTTTCTCTGTGCAATAGAAATCCAAAATTGTTTCGTTCAATATATGCTGTCTTCGGATCTTGAATCCACCTAACTTTCTGTTTCTGACCCGATCCCAAAGTATTTTCTCAGCTTTGGTCTGTGTTCGTCTAAGCTCCCGCGCTTTGGTTATGCGCTTTGGACCATCATAATATATGTATACCATTTTAAGATTTTCTATGTATAGATGCAATTACTGAAGCTGAATGGAAATTCTTCATTAAATTTTTGCTCAAAGCACACTCCCCTCTCCCGTGAACGGAGCGCTAGCGCAGTGAGCGCGGGAGAGGGGTTGGGGGTGAGGTGGATCACAGACCGGGGGTGAGGTGGATCAACAGCCAGGGGAGCAATAAGCCAGAGGGTGAGGTGGAGCTCTGAATAACATAATCCCCAAATCAGCTAAAATAAAGTTTCGCATTTCGCAGGTATCCATTAGATTTATGGAAATATCCGAAAATGAGGAAAGCAGTCATTCTAATGCTGGTGAGCCTGTGTTTTTTTTATCAGGCAAAATCGCAAAACAATTCAGTACTGTTCGGGTGGAATTTTGATGATACCCTGGCAGTAAAGAATCTTCCTTTCAACCCGCAGCAGCCTTATTGTAATTATCAGGTTGTGGGTCTCGCTAAATATGTGCCCGGGGTTAAAGGAAATGCAATAAAATTCGACGGTTTTTCTTCCTATATCGATGTTGTTCCCGGTGATTTAAAGGAGGGTAGTGAGGAGCTGAAACTTTTCCAGCTCCCCCGGAATATCAGTATTGAAGCCTGGGTTGCATTGGGAGCATATCCCTGGAACTGGGCCCCCATACTCACTATGGGGAAATATGGGATCACCGGATTTTATTTTGGTATCGACTCGCGCGGAAGGGCGGGCCTTCAGATGTCGGACGGTACCTCAACCTGGCATGAGTGCATTTCGAAACTAAACCCGGAAACCGGGCTTGGTCTGGAATTACATAAATGGTATCATATAGTTGCCACATCGGACCCTGCAACTGGCCTGGCAATTTATATCAACGGAAAACTGGAAAATGTATTTACAGATTTTGTCGATCGCCGTAGGATCGCTTACAGTGAGACTGAAAAGGGATTCCGCATGGGCATGAACCGCGAGATGATGGCGCCCACCGATGCGATCAGGGATTGGGCTACCTTTCCATCGAGATATTCCCTCGACGGCATCG
>CAIXHD010000230.1 GCA_903919065.1 uncultured Bacteroidota bacterium | reverse complement strand
CCATGATTCCTACGAGGCTGTCTTTGCTGAAATCCAGTCCTTTAGAAACCATCTGCGTGCCAATGAGAATATCTGTCATTCCATCCTCAAAATCGGTTAATATCCGGCTGAAAGAAGAAGCTGACCGTGTGCTGTCGAGATCCAGTCGCGCCAGGCGGGCATCCGGGAATAGTGCCTGCAGATCTTCTTCGATACGCTCGGTACCAAGACCCCGCATGCTGAGATTGGTTGATGTACATGATGGACAGCGAGTTGGCACCCGTTCCGCATATCCGCAATAGTGACATTCCAGTTTACTTTGTGCGCGGTGCAGTGTCAGGCTGACATCGCAATTGCGGCATTTTGGTATGGCCTTACACTCCTGACATTCAATATACGGGCTATATCCGCGGCGGTTCTGAAACAGGATCACCTGCTCCTTTCGCATCAGGGTATTATCGATTGCGTGAAGCAAAAGTGGCGTGAATGGACCCTGCATTTTCTTTCGCTTTCGCGCATCGCGTGCATCGGCCAGGAGAATCTCCGGTCGTTCGATTCCGCCAAACCGTTCATTCAGCTCATGAAGCTGATATTTTCCCGAGTGTGCCTGCTGATAGGATTCGATCGATGGTGTTGCCGACCCCATCAGGACCGGGACTTTATGAATATTTCCCAGGATAATGGCCACATCGCGGGCATTATACCGGGGTGCAGGATCCTGCTGTTTATAGGATTGTTCGTGCTCTTCATCAACAATTATCAAACCCAGATTTTTGAACGGGAGGAATATTGATGAACGCACTCCAAGAATCAGCTGGCCCTGTTTATCGGGTCCGTTTAAAATCTGATTCCACACTTTTAGCCGGCGCACCTGTGTAAACCGTGAATGGTAAACCAATACGCGATCGCCAAAAACATTCTGAAGCCGAACGATGATCTGGGTGGTTAAAGCGATCTCCGGCAATAGGTAAAGAACCTGCCTGTTTAGCTCCAACTGCTCCATTATCAGGTGGATATAGATTTCTGTTTTCCCGCTGGATGTAATTCCGTGGAGCAGGTGGACTGGTGTTTTCGGGAATCCCAATTTCAGATCGATCAATACTTCCTGCTGACGCGGACTGAGGGGCACCAGAGTTATCGGTTGTCCGTTATCGGTTGCCGCTTTCGTTTTCCGAATCCGTTTCGGATCGCGGTTGTCTACCTTCAGAAAGGCTGGCAGAGCGGCTTTCATTACCTCGCCGATTGTGCAGAGATAGTATCCGGCAATCCATTCCCATAATTTAAACTGCCGTTCGTCGAGGATAGAATCCTCATCAATTATCCTGATAATATCCCGAGCTTCGAAGGAGGGTGGGGTGGAATGTATTTTCCAGATCAATCCGGAGAGAATTTTATTCTTACCCAGATGGACCATGGCCCGCTGACCGGGTTTCGCCGATGGATAAAGCTCTTCCGGCAGCCGGTAAGTTAGGGTTTCCGGGAGTGCGAGCGGAAGCAGAATGTCTACAAAATAAGGCTCAAGGCTCATGGCTCAGGGCTCCAGTAAAGTAAAAAGGCTCAAGGCTCAGGGCTCAAGTAAATGAACAAGGCGCAAGGCTCAGGGCTCAAGTAAAGTAAAAAGGCTCAAGGCTCAGGGCACAAGTAAATGAACAAGGCGCAAGGCTCAGGGCGCAAGTTAAGCATTCGGGCGAATGTAAAATCTCAACATAACCCAACCCTACACCTCAAACCCTACACCCGATACCCGATACCTGAAACCCGATACCTGAAACCCGATACCCGATACCCGATACCGTTTAGTGTGCCAGGATATCGGCAACATCGAGCAGAATTTTATTGAGGTTTTTGCTCGTGTTGATAGTCTTGTTGAATGGAACGTGAACGATATCGTGGTTAACAAATCCAACCATGATGCTTCGCTGGTTATCGATAAGAGCATCAACGGCAGCCACACCGAGTCGGCTTGCGAGAAAACGGTCGAAAGCTGATGGCGATCCGCCGCGCTGCATATGTCCGAGTACGTTTACTCTGACATCATAATCCGGATATTTTACGGAGATCTGACTGGCAATTTGTTCTGCACCACCAACATTATTTCCTTCGGCAACGAGTATGATATTGCTCGATTTATTTCCCTGTGCCTGGAGGTAATCATGAAGAGCTTCCTCCTGACCATCCACTTCAGGGATCAGGATTGCTTCAGCACCGCAGGCGATACCTGAGTGCAGGGCGATAAATCCGGCACCACGACCCATCACCTCGATGAAAAACATCCTGTCGTGGGCGCTTGCTGTGTCACGAATTCGATCGACTGCTTCCACAACGGTGTTCAGAGCTGTGTCGTATCCAATGGTATAATCGGTGCCATACAGGTCGTTATCAATGGTTCCCGGTATTCCTACAAATGGGATATCAAATTCGCTGCTGAATTTTCCGGCACCCTGAAAGCTACCGTCTCCACCTATTACCACGCAAGCATCGATGCTGTGGCCCACGAGGTTACCATAGGCTTTACGGCGTCCTTCCTCGGTACGAAACTCTTCACTTCTGGCAGTTCCGAGGATGGTACCGCCACGCTGAATAATATTACTTACGTCTTTGGATAATAATGGTATAAAATCACCAGCTATCATTCCTTTATATCCTTTACGAATTCCGACCACTTCAAGGTTGTGATGGAGGGCAGCACGCACAACGGCGCGTATTGCTGCATTCATTCCTGGGGCATCTCCTCCAGAGGTTAATACCCCAACTTTCTTAATCATTGACATACAAGTAGTTATAAAAACTAATTTTAAAAACGAAAAACGCCGCAAAGATAAGCATTATATCCGTTCTTTGGCCAGCCTGAGGACGAAATCCAGCTGTTCTTCCCTGGTCATGTAAGAATTATCGAGGACAATGGCGTCTTCGGCTTGACGGAGCGGACTGATTTCGCGTGTGGAATCGATACGGTCGCGATCCTGAATGTTTTTGATTATGTCGGCGGTATCCACCTGGACTCCTTTAGCTATCATCTCATCTAAACGGCGTTTGGCGCGGATTTCAGGCGATGCGGTCATGAATATTTTTAGTTCGGCATCAGGAAATACCACGGTTCCGATGTCGCGGCCGTCCATAACAATACCTTTTTGCTCGCCCATTTCCCTTTGCTGCTTCACCAGTGCTTCCCTCACGAAACCGATAATGCTCACGGGGCTGACCAGATTAGCCACTTCAGGCCTTCTGATTTCCTCCTCCACATTTTCCCCGTTTAAAAATGTTTCATGTTTCTGAAATTCAGGGACGTATACGAAACGTATTTTTATCTGATCAATTTTAGACTGGAGTTTTGCGAGGTCTACTATACCACCGGGTGCGAGGTTGTTTCTTAAGCAGTAAAGAGTTACGGCCCGGTACATGGCTCCTGAGTCAATATAAGTGTACCCTAATAATTTAGCTACTTCCTTGGCTACCGTGCTTTTCCCGCACGATGAATATCCGTCGATAGCGATAATGATGTCCATATTTAATGTATTGCGGGTGAAGGGATTTTGTTGCCCCTTGATGCCAGGTTAGCGCGCAAAGAAATTGAATGAGTCAACCCGCTGACATGATAGTTGGCCAATGCATAATCGATCACGATTTTGCCCAGGTTAACACCGGCACCGAACGAAAATCCGGTGGCACCGCCATAATCCGTCATGCGAAGTTCTGTTCTTCTCAGGAAATTGTATCCTACCCTGATAGCAATAAGGTCACCGGGAAGGAACTCCACTCCGGCCACCATATGATCCAGTGCTAAAGTGAGATTATGTCCCGATTTTTGTACGAAGCTTGCATCATCGGCCAGCACAAAGGTAGCCGGACGCAAATTGAATTGCTGGAGGTTACGTGCGGTAAAGTGGAGCCGGAACGGTGCATGCTTAAGCTTATAATTTATTCCGGTGAGGATCTCGAAGGCAAGTTTTTCCCGGTCAGGTGTCGCGTAGGTAGTCAGCTGGGACCCGAAATTTCTTGCAACCAGTGTGAAAGCGAATTGGTTGCTTGCCGAGCGGTAATGAATGCCAAAATCGGAGGCAATGCCCCAGGAGGTATATCTTTCCAATACTGAATATATGGGCCTGACTGTTGCCCCGATCGAAATCAGGCTGTCGAGGGCATAAGAATAACTCAGGTTCAGTGAATATTCCGCGGCGGTAAAATTTCCGAGTATATCGCCATATTCATTTGCTTCGATGAATGACCCATAATTAATATATTGCATGCCGATAACCGGTGTGCCCCATTTTCCAAGGTCGTGTGAATAAGCAAGGTAGCCGTATTTAATTCCTGCCAGATAGCTTGAGTAATTCATGCTTAACTGATCATTCATGGTCTGGTTGGCCAGTGCGGGGTTGTGGTATACCAGGGCCGGGTCGTTATCCCGGATACTTGGCATCCAGCCTCCCAAAGCGGCAGAGCGCGCAGAAGGGGGCAGGTTGAGCAGCTGATAAACAGATGTCCCGCCAATCTGTGCAGAAACCAGCGAGGGAAATACCATCGCGGCAGCCATTATGAATATCAGGAAGAACCTTTTCATGGGTCGGAAAAGTAGCAAAATTAAATGGCTAACGGAAAAACACAGGCACTTGGTATCTATTATAACTGAAGTGTGCTCTTTTTTTTCAGGGTAAGCTGCGCGAGCATTAATCCGGCCAATACTAGTGGTATGCCAAGAAGCTTAGTGCCGGTAAAGGTTTCGCCCCAAAGGAGGAAAGAAAAGATAGCCGTAAACAGTGGGATAAAGTTGGTGAAAACATTTGCACGGGTGATGCCGATTTCACGTATCGCAGCGGTAAAGAAGATGAATGAAATCGATGAGGGGAAAATACCCAGAAAGAGCAGCGGCAGGATAGCATCCCATGAAATTTGCATCTCCATGGTTGCCTTCAAATCAGCAATAAGGAATATCGGCAGGAAAAGAATCGCACCGAGCGTGCTTTGTACCCTGACAATGGTAAGCGGTTTGTATTTTGCGGCAAGTTTGGAAATTATCAAACTGTAGCTAACTGCTGAAAGAGTGGCCACCATCATCAGCGCCACACCAGTGGGGGAAGCAGCGAGTGAAAGATCTTTTCCAAGAAGGACCAGCAAGACTCCGGTAAAACTTACAGCAATACCTGCCACTTTAATCCAGCTGATCTTATCGCGGAATACCAGCCAGGCAGCAACTGGGGCTAAAAGTGGAATCGTGGAAACAATTACAGCACCGGTAGTTGGGGTAACCAGCTTCATCCCATAGCTTTCACCAAGAAAATACAGGAGTGGTTCGAAAAAGGCCATCAGCATAAATTGCCCGTAATCTTTGCGATCAATTTTTTGCGAGGCGCCGGATAATTTAATGATCAGTGAAAGAAACGCGGCAGAGATTACCATCCTGAAAAAAATCAGGGCCATCGGTTGAAAATAATCGAAAGCAATTTTGTATCCGACGAAGGAAAGCGACCAGAATATCATTGCCAGCGTGATTCCGCTGTATACCCAAATTCTTTTCATTTTTTTAAAAAAAATCCCCGCCTTTGAGGGCAGGGATTCATCCTGGGTGGAAGAGGGGATTCGAACCCCCGACCTTCGGAACCACAATCCGACGTTCTAACCGACTGAACTACTACCACCATTTGAGCGGACAAATGTAAACGTTTTCCCGAAAATTTAATCCGTTATTGCTATTTTTGGCCCAAAATATTTAGAGATATGTTAGAAAAAACTTCCAACCCTGCCCTGAACAAGAAGATTTTCGAAAGAAACTATACTGAAGTTTCGGATGATACCGTAATGACACTGAAAGGTACAGCGAACAAGTCGTTCCTGTTATTGCTGCTTGTAATACTGGGGGCTACCTATACCTGGACACTGTTTTTCAATAACCCGAATCCGGAAGTAATGCCGCCTTCCTTGATAACTTACATGATCTTAGGTGCCATTGGCGGTTTTATTATGGCGATGGTGGTTACTTTTCGGCCGCAGACAGCTCCATGGGCGGCGCCGATTTACGCTGTTCTTGAAGGTTTGTTTCTGGGTGCGATATCCGCATTTTTCGAATTCAAGATGCCGGGTCTGGTTATGCAGGCAGCCGGATTAACCTTTCTCACCCTTTTTGTCATGTTGTTTTTATACCGCAGCGGGATCATCAAGGTAACCGATAAATTCCGGATGGGCGTATTTGCTGCCACCGGAGGCATCGCACTG
>CAIXHD010000229.1 GCA_903919065.1 uncultured Bacteroidota bacterium | reverse complement strand
GCAAAACCATCAAAATAATAACCGCCCTCATTTCCTTCCCCCCTTCATTGCCAGTGCCCCGGTAGGGCAGGCATTAGCTGCTTCCACGGCGGTGTGAGTCAACCCTTCGCGAATCGATTTGCTGAACGGAACTCCGATAACCACATCAAAGCCTCGGCCTATAAATGTCAGACCATATTCTTCCTGATGTTTGGCGGTGATTCTGACACAAATGCCACATTTAATACATTTCTGAGGTTCATAAACCACTGTTTCATGCTGGAATTGTTTTGTCACGGGCTTTCGTTCCGGTCCGGCAAATCGCTTCTGCTCAGCCTTGTATTCATCAGAAAAATTCCTCAGCAAACAATTATCTGCCTTGCGGCATTCACAGTGGAGGCATCTGGCTGCTTCAGCAACCACTTCCTCCTCAGTCAACCCGTGAGTGAATCCATTGACTGGTTCGATCCGGTCGCCGGGAACTGATTCTTTGAGGTATTCAATCGCCTCGGATTCCTGAAGCTTGCCAAAACGTGAATTGAACATTTTTGGTTCGCCAATAACTGGTTGACCCGAAAGTTTCTGTCTGGTTTTCCATGCGGCTTCCTTCCCAAATGCCGATGCCTTAATAGCCATTTTCAGAGGTTTCTCCAAGGGATAAACTACTGAATCAAATTCTTTTTCCAGCTCCTTCATCCGCTCCGTATCAATTTCAGCGTTCATCTGAAAAATCACTCCTGACCCCTTGATACGTTCAATTTCCTGGTCCAGCACCTCGTCAGGTAGCAACGACTTGGGCACCGAATAACGCAGCGCTCCGCCAGGCAAGGCATTTCTGTCAAAAATAGTGCATTGATAGCCAAATGATTGCAGGTACCAGGCCGCCGACAAACCGTGGGGCCCCGAGCCGATGACCGCAACCCGTGACCCTCGAAGAGTTGTCATCCCCGCGAAGGCGAAGCCGGAGGCGGGGACCTCGTCCCTTACCACGAATGCTTCAGCGGGATCTCGTCCCTTACCACCGAAGTCCCCCGCATACATCTTGAGGAAACATATCGAAACTGCCTCATCCACTGAATTCCTCCTGCAAGCGCCCTCGCAGGGAGCCGGACAAATGCGGCCGAGAATGGATGGCAGCGCGATATCTTGAATTACAATATTATAGGCTTCTTCGAATTTGCTGTTTGCCAGAAAATGGTTCATTTTGGGGATATCCATATGAGCCGGACAGCTGATCTGGCACGGAGCGTCACAATCGCCTACGTGATCGCTCAGGAGCAAGTCGAGCGCAGTTTTCCGTGCTTCACGAATCTCCTCATCCATAGTTATGATCACCATTCCCGGGGTGGCTTTTACCGTGCATGAGGTAAACAATTTGCCGTTTTTCGCATCTTTGACCATGCAGATCATGCAAGACGCAAAGTGAGGGAGGTCACCATTATGGCACATCGAAGGGATCTGGATATCAAGCTTTAGCGCAGCCTCCATCACGGTAGATCCGGATAGCACACTCAAATTTTTCCCGTCGATATTTAGTTCAATCATTTTGGTCATTATCTCTTTATTACGGCATCTGCCGGGCAAACCAACCGGCAGGTATCGCATTTAATGCATAATTCCTGGATGATATCGTGCTGCTCATGCGGCCTGAACTCAATGGCATCCACCGGACATTTTTGTGCGCACAAGGTACAGCCGATACACTTGTCATTGATAGTATATGTAATCAGGTCCATGCATTTCCCTGTGGGGCAATGACCTGCAACATGAGCTTCATATTCCTCCCTGAAATAGTGCAGAGTGGTAAGAATAGGGTTTGGGGCTGTTTGCCCAAGGCCGCAAAGACTACCCTTTTTGGTCCATCCGGCAAGTTTTTCCAACTCATCCAAATCAGCGGCCTTGCCCTTTCCGGTGCAAAGGCGATCAAGAATATCGAGCATGCGACGGGTTCCGATACGGCAGAAAGTACATTTTCCGCACGACTCCTTTTGGGTGAAAGAAAGGAAATATCTGGCCATATCAACCATACAGTCGGTTTCATCCAGAACCACTAATCCTCCCGATCCCATCATGGCTCCAAGCTCAGCCATCGATTCAAAATCAATAGGCGTATCTGCAAGTGATTCAGGCAAACAACCTCCCGATGGGCCGCCGATCTGTATCGCCTTGAATTTTTTTCCATTGGCTATTCCTCCGCCAATATCTTCAACAATTTCACGGATGGTTATTCCCATCGGAACTTCTATCAGTCCACCCCTGTTAATTTTTCCGGCCAGGGCGAAAACCTTGGTACCCTTGCTGGTAGAAGTTCCCATACTACTGAAAGCAGTGGCACCATGACGGATGATCCAGGATATCAATGCAAAGGTTTCCGTATTGTTGACCAGCGTTGGTGCATCCCATAAGCCTTCCACAGCAGGGTAGGGCGGACGCTGAGTTGGAAATCCCCTTTTACCCTCAATAGAGGCTATCAAGGCAGTTTCTTCTCCGCAAACAAATGCCCCGGCTCCCTGATAGAGAATAACCTCAAACTGCCACCCGCTTCCTAAAATATTTGGGCCGATAATTCCCGCTTCACGGCAAAATTGTAACGCTGCCGTCATGCGTTTTACGGCCAGCGGATATTCAGCACGGATATAGAAATAACCCTTTGTTGCCCCAACCGCATAGGCCGATATCAGCATGCCTTCGATCACCCGGTAAGGATATGATTCCAGCAGCATCCTGTCCATAAAGGCGCCCGGGTCGCCCTCATCGCCATTACATATTACATATTTAATGGCAGCCTTCTGACTGGCTACCATCTCCCATTTTTTCCCGGTTGGAAATCCCGCACCTCCACGACCGCGAACACCGCTGTCGAGAATCTCACGGATGACCTGATCAGGTGTCATCGCTGTCAGGCATTTTTGTAAAGAAGCAAATCCTTCCCGGTTCTTGTATTCATTAATATCAAGTGGATTGATCACCCCGCGGAGTTCTGTGGCTAAAGGAACCTGCCGGCCAAGAAATGAAGTGATGTGCTTTTCCCTGACTTCCGAAGTATATCGTTCCACGCCTTCCCAGAGGCTATCGTCCTGAATATTCCCGATCAGATTTTGTGCCCTGACACTTAGCCTTTTTAATAAAGTTGGCGGATTAAAATGTTTTTCAATTAGACTCTTAACATCCTTCGGATCCACATGCGTGTACAAAACCGGTTCTCCATTTGCCGGAACAATTTCCATCAGAGGTACCTGATGGCACATACCCACACAACCAACTGATTTGAGATTTACCCGCAGGCCGTTGTCGCTCACAGTCTCCTCCACCGCTTCACGGATAGATTCACTTCCGCTGGCCACACAGCATGACCCCAAACCAATCCTGATCTCTCCTTCTATCTTTTCACCTTCTGTATTTCTTATTTTGCTTTTTGCCTTCTTGCCCTTCTGCCCTAAAAAATCCGAAAGGATTTTCCCTGCCTTATCCGGCGCCACATGCCCGTATGTAATTCCGTCGATCTGAACCACCGGGGCGAGAGTGCAGCAACCCAGACAGCTTACTTTTTCCAGGGTAAAAAGGCCATTTGCATCCGTTTCTTCATCTCCGGTCAACTTTAGCTCCCGGTGAATGGCATCAAAAATCAGCGAAGCTCCCTTAACATGACAGGCAGTGCCAACGCAAACGCGGATCATGTGTTTTCCAACCGGTTTTAATCGGAACTGAGAATAGAAACTTGCCACCCCCATGATCTGGTCGGGGGTGATGTCGGTCAGGCTGCAAACTTGGTGCAAAGCCTCCTCCGGAAGATAATTGTATTTCTTCTGAATTGCTTGCAGAACAGGAATAACCGCTTCCTTTTCGGTGCCGGTCTCCAATAATATCGCAGCTATTTCTTCTTTAACCTTCATGCTTCATAATCATTCCCTCCCCCGGTTAAACCCGGAGGCTATTGATATCGGTTTTCAATCATCACACCAACTCCTCAGCTCCTCAACTACTAATCTATTTTCCTATACCGTAGAGGTATTTTTCTCCTTTGAGGTAAATCATTCCATCAGCGAAAGCAGGAGTGACCACCGATTTTTCTCCCATAACAGGATCACCCATACTGGTCAGGGTCCGATCGACCTTGAAAATATGCATCGCACCGCTGCGTTCCATTGCATAAACCTTGCCATCAGCAATCATCGGTGATCCGTAAAATCCCTGTCCGTACTCTTTTTCCCACTGTTTTATTCCAGTTTTGGCATCATAGCAGGCAAATATTCCATAACTCGTTGCTATAAAAAGTAATCCGTCACTGACTGCCGGACTCGCTGCCTCAGGTAAGTATTCATCAGATTTCCAAACAGTTGTTGGGGTTGGTCCTGGCTTGATGGCTACAAGTGTTGCATATTCGTTTGCGGCATAGACCAGTCCGTCGGCATATGCGGCTGAAGGACCTACTTCGCCAGACAGACAATCCAAAGCCCATATTTGTGCCCCTGATTCGAAATCATATCCGGCGACCGTTGGCGAAGAAGTTGTTATGACCTGAAGTTTTCCATCGATTTCGGCGAGCATCGGGGATGACCAGGATATTTTTGATTTCCTTGGCATGTCCCAGCTGATTTCCCCGGTTGCACTGTTCAAAGCCAGCAATCGTCCGCCTTTATTTGTATCGAACTGAATGATCAGCTTATCCTTATGACAAATCAGGGACGAGGAGTGTCCGTAATGGTTATCCGGTACACCCAGGTTTTTTGCCCAGATGCGCTTGCCATCCATGTCGAGCGCGAGGAGATCACCAGTAGCAAAAATCGCATAAACAAGCTTGCCATCGGTGGCTACACTGGGTGCAGAGAGCCCGGTATCAGACGTTACTTTAGGTGCTGCCGGGGGTGATCCCGGAATATCTTTTGCGTCCTGCTCCCATAATAACTTGCCATCAAGGCGATTGTAGCAGTATACAACTCTTGATATATTATCTCCCCCGGCAACAAAAAGTAAGTTATTCCAAATAACCGGGGAATTATATCCTTTCTTTTTCAGCTCCACTTTCCATTTGATATTTCGCCCTGAGGGACCATCCCAGTCAACCGGAATTCCGGTGTTGTATGAGGTGCCTTGCCCCCAGGGGCCGCGGAAGGATGGATGATTGCGGAACTCCGCGGTAAGGTTGCCTGCTGGTTTTTCAGATGAGGCATTCGTTGTAAGGGACGAGGTCCCCGCCTCCGCGGGGATGACAACGCCTTTGGTGGAATTAGTACCAAGGTTGCCTTCTCCTTTCTCCGCTGATGCATTCGTGGTAAGGGACGGGGTTCCCGCCTCCGCGGGAATGACAACGCTCCCAGATGCCTCAGTACCGATCTGTCTTCCGTCTACCGTCTTCTCGTCTACCGTCTTCTCGTCTACCGTCTTCTTGTCTTCTGTCTGCTGCCCGGCGTCCACCGCTGCTACCTTAACTGAACTCTTCTCGGGGGCTGCCGGCGGCGGCTGAACTACGTTGCCGGTTTCTTCGTAAAACTTCAGATAATCTGTAGTAAGGAATGATGCAGTAAGTGCCAGTCCCAGCATAACGCCACCTGTAATCAGAATCCAGCGCTGCGATAACATCCGGGTTAGCCCGGAATCCATTCCATCAATTAACGGTTCAAGAATTTGGGCTTTCATGGTGTGGAAAATTCTAAGGAATGTTGCAAAAGCGATACCTCCCAGCAATAAAAGGAAGGCTCCGGTTTTAACCTGCCAGTTGCTGGTAAAATAGGCTTTGCGCGCAAGCAGGTCGAGATTCCGGATCTCTTTCTTTAATACTTCGCTTTCCGGGTCGGCCTGAAATTGCTGAACCAGTGATTTCAAGGCTTCGGTTTCAAGCGGCTTGTTTTGCCTGATATGCCAATAGTTGATCAGCAGCAGCACTGCCAGCGCCAGGCAGAAAATTCCCGTCGCCGTCACCAGGTTACCGACCAGCTTGATCTTATCGCCTTTATTGTTGTTTCCTTCGTTCTTTTCCATTTAGTTCAGTCTCCAGTCTCCAGTCTTCAGTTTTCAGTCTTCAGTCTTCAGTTTTCAGTCTTCAGTCTCCAGTCTTCAGTTTTCAGTCTCCAGTCTTCAGTTTTCAGTCTCCAGTCTTCAGTTTTCAGTCTCCAGTCTT
>CAIXHD010000228.1 GCA_903919065.1 uncultured Bacteroidota bacterium | reverse complement strand
TTGCATATAAAAATCAGATTATTTCAGATGATTGGAGTTTTGCAAAACTAAGCCATCCGGCGGCCGAGTGGAAAATAATTCGGTAAAGATCGAAATAATGACGATAACCGTAGTAAAAAACGTGACACATCATTCCCGAACTTTGACTCTTGTGAGGACTGAAAAGACAGATGTGCCGCTGGATTTATTTTGTATTTTTGAGCATATGAAAAACATCAATCTGAAGGCCATCCTTCCATATGGGGTGGCAGTGGCTGTTTTCCTGTTAATAACCATCGTCTATCTTTCCCCCCTGCTCGAAGGGAAAAAGCTTTGGCAAAGCGACATTGCACAGCACCTGGGTGCATCAAAAGAGATTGCTGATTTCAGGGCACAAACAGGGCAGGAGCCCTTATGGACCAATTCCATGTTCGGTGGTATGCCTGCGTACCAGGTCTCCACCGTTTACAAGGGCAACTTTATCGGGTACCTTGATGGTCTGCTGACGCTTGGCCTGCCTCATCCGGCGAACCTGCTGTTCCTGTATCTTATCGGGTTTTTTATCCTGCTGCTCGCCATGCGGGTCGACCCATGGCTTTCTATTGCCGGGGCAATGGCATTCGGGTTCTCTTCATTCTTTTTTATCATCATAGAGGTAGGGCACAATTCGCAGGCTCATGCCATTGGCTATATGGCGCCTGTCATTGCAGGTCTCATCCTGACCTTCCGCCGTCATTACCTCTGGGGCGGATTGATGACGGCACTCTTCCTGTCGCTCGAAGTCAAAACCAACCATCCCCAGATCACCTACTACCTGGCGATCATTGCGCTCCTGCTGGGCCTCTTTAAACTTATTCATGCAGTCAGGTTCAGGGAGATCGCCCCGTTTGTCAAATCGGTGGGCATGCTGCTCATTGCCCTCCTTTTTGCCGTGCTCACAAACATCACAACCCTTTGGGCCACCTGGGAATACGGAAAGTTCACCATCCGCGGAAAATCGGAGCTGGCACCTGCAGGGCCGGTGAAAACTGCCGGACTTGACAAGGACTATATCACGCAGTACAGTTATGGAATCGGGGAGACGACGACCCTGCTTATACCTGGTTTTAAGGGCGGTGCTTCAGTGAGCCCGCTGGGTGAAAAATCGGAAGTGGTCAGCGCCATGCGGGCCAACAGCATTGACCCCGGCACCATCAGCCAGTACATCAACCAGCCGGTCCCTTATAATTACTGGGGAACCCAGTTCAGTGCAGCGGGGCCGGTCTATGTGGGGGCGATCGTTTGTTTCCTTTTCCTCCTGGGACTCATCATCGTAAGGGGCCCCATCCGCTGCTGGCTTCTGTCGGCCACCCTGCTCTCCATCCTCCTGGCCTGGGGCCACAACTTTATGGCCTTCTCTGATCTCTTCATACATTATGTCCCCGGATATAATAAATTCAGGGCGGTGACCATGACCCTTGTCATTGCCGAATTTGCCATGCCGCTGCTTGGGATCATCGCACTGAAGGTGCTTTTTGAAAACACGGCCGACCGGGAAAAGAATTTCAGGGCGCTGAAGATCGCCTTCTTCATTTCGGGCGGGATCACCCTTTTCTTCGCCCTTTTCCCGGGAATGTTTCTTGATTTCACCGGTCCCAGAGATAGTGAGATGGCCAAACAACTGCCCGACTGGTTCATGCAGGCCATCCGGGATGACCGGAAGAACCTTCTCAGGATGGATGCCTTCAGGGGGTTCATATTTATCACACTTACCGCACTGCTGCTATGGGGTGTGTTATTTGATAAAATCAGGAAGCAATATGCATACCTGGCCTTGGTCATCCTGTTTCTTGCCGACATGTACCCCATTAACAAGCGCCATCTGAACAATGACAGTTTCACCTCCCGGAACAGGGCTGAGGTGCCATTCCAGCCTGGTCCGGCTGACGAGCAGATCCTGCAGGACCGGGATCCGAACTTCAGGGTATACAACCTTACAGTCGACCCGTTCAGCGATGCAAGCACCTCCTATTTTCATAAGTCCATCGGGGGATACAGCGGGGTGAAGATGCGCCGATACCAGGAGCTGATCGAACATCACATCAGCAAGCAAAACATGGCGGTGCTGAACATGCTGAATACGAAATATTTTATAATCGCCGATGAAAAAGGAAACCCGGTGGCACGATACAATCCGGCGGCACTTGGAAATGCGTGGTTTGTTCAATCTTATTTACTGGCAGACAATGCCGACGAAGAACTCAATGCACTCACCGGGTTCCGGCCCGATTCAGTGGCCGTTGTTGACAAACGGTTCAGTGCAGAATTGACCCGGGTCCAGCCGGGGCACGACACCGCCGATTTTATCCGTGAAGAGAGCTATGCCCCCAACAGGATCACCTATCAATACTCAGCCAAAAACAACAGGCTGGCGGTCTTTTCAGAGATCTGGTATCCCAAAGGCTGGAATGCCTTTGTTGACGGAGCCCCTGCGCCCCATTTCCGTGCCGATTATGTTTTACGTGCCATGGTTCTTCCGGCCGGCAAACATAACCTCGAATTCCGGTTTGAACCTGTGGTCTATTCAGCCGGGGAGAAAATTTCGCGATCCAGTTCCATCGTACTTGTGATTCTTTTGTTTGCAGCAGCAATGAACGCCCTTCTCCGAAAAAGAAAAACCAGGAAAACCCCATGAAAATACTTTACATTTTAATTGTTTCATTGTTCGTTTTCGGCGTCGCAAACGGACAGGACTGGACACAACCGCAATCTGGAACTGGAAGTTATTTATACGCGGTTTCCTTTGCCAATACCGATACCGGTTATGTTGCCGGCAGCGAGGGGACCATTTTGAAAACCATAGACGGAGGTGCACATTGGACAGTTCAGAATTCAGATATTGCCTA
>CAIXHD010000227.1 GCA_903919065.1 uncultured Bacteroidota bacterium | reverse complement strand
TTAAAGTGCAGCGGTAGGGTTTGCCTGTAAGCTTCAAGAGAGGCTCCTTCGGGTTGGAGCCTGCAGGCCATCGACATATAATATATCAGGGAATCTACAGCGCTGTTTCCTGAGGTATTGGACATTCTGCTATAATTCAGTTTTGCTTTTGTATAGTCCGTGCACAATTCGCCGTATCCATTTAATATGTAACATGATTTTTCCATACCTGTGGTGGGCCTGGCATAAAAACGGAATACCTGCCCCATAGCAACAGGCACGGAACCGCCTGTTTTAAAGTTCTTCGGGAACAGGTCAAAATAGGTACTGTCGACGCCCCAGGCGGTGGCCAGCAACGGAGAGATAATTCCAGTTTTCAGAAGGGATCCTGATTTTACCGAAGAAAGGGCATCCCAGCTTTCGGTGATCTTAGGATTTACGGTATCTCTTGCTGCATAATCCTCACATTGGGTCCGGATATTTCCCAGAATTGTTTTCATCAGCTCAGAGCCATTGGCAGATTGCCCGGCATAGCTTCCTTCCCAGGAAAATCCCAGCACGGGCGGACAGTTATCATTTTTCGATACCAGAACAAATCCGGTATTACCAACATTGCAGACATAGAATGGCTCACTGGAAGCCACTCCGGTATTCAGAGTGATACTGGCTGACTGGATTTGAAGGTCGGCCGGAAAATATTGCTTTACAATCTTACCGGCTACTGACAGTACCAGATCTTTGGTGACCTCGTCGGCCTGAAGCACTGCCGGAAACAGCATGGCGCCTGCCAGGCTGATCGTTAAAATACGGAGGGAAAATCGTGAATTCATGTCTTTGCAATTTTGAGCGTAACAATTGGCGAATATAGGGAATTCCGGCAACGGAATATCTGCTGTTTATGGGGTAAAAGCGAAAAAAAAAGCCTGCCGGATTTAAATCGGCAGGCCACTTTTGCTCAGTTGGGAAAAACCCGGTTAACCGGTCATAATTTTGACAATTCTGCGCATGGTCGGATTGATCCGCATAAGGCTCGAATTATCATCGCGAACGAGATAACCTTTTCTTTTCAGTTCCAGTATCTTTTTCAAACCCGGAGCCTGGGATATCCCCAGGTCCTTGACGACATCACCCGGATAGGTTCTGCCTTTTTTCAGTATGTTCTTAAGGATTAATTTCTCAATCGGTGGCATAAACAGCCTCCGGATGAGTATCCCAAGAACGTTTAATTTTTTTGAGATCATTGCAATGGTGTTATCGGTTAAATTGAGTTAAAGTTCTAATTATATATTCTGGAACCTCGCTATATCTGTAGGTAATCGGTTCGGATACTAAGTTACAGTTTAAAAAAATATCCGCACAGATTTTAACAACTATTTGACAAACGCAAAGGTTCGATTAGTTAACGGGTGAATTTATCGGAATAGTATAAGGCCGCGGCAAATTGTAATATTGAAGGAATCTCCAAAAAAACTTATGTACTTTTATTTCGGATGAACCAGGACTTCACCTTTCCCGGCGAACCATCGAAATGAAAAAAAACGGAAACAAATCAGAAGCTGCCTCTCTCCGTGAAAAGGCAGAAGCGTTATTGAGCATCAATTCTTTGGAAGATGGCTCCTCCTATCAGGAAGCCGATTCCCTGAAACTCATTCATGAACTTCAGGTGCACCAGCTTGAACTGGAAATGCAGAACGAGGAGCTCATCAAGGCAAAAGATCAGGCAGATGCAGCCAGAATAAAAGCGACAACGCTGTATGATTTTGCCCCATCTGCTTATTTCACACTCGACAAGGATGGTGTAATTATTGAGCTTAATCTTTCCGGAGCAAAATTGGTTGGCAAAGAAAGGGAATATCTAAAATCTAAACGATTTAGCCTTTATACTACCAACGATACCAAACCCGTATTTAGCCATTTTCTCGAAAAAGTATTTGAAAGCCAATCCAGACAAAGCTGCGAGATCACCCTATTGCAGAATGCGGCAACCCCAACGTATGTCAACCTCACGGGCACCATGGTTGAGAATAGCGATTACTGCTGGGTAACCGGAGAAGATGTTACTGACCTCCGGCTCATGAAAGAGGTACTAATGGAAAATGACTCCAGGCTGGACCTGGCCATGCATACGGCTAACATGGCCTGGTGGGGAATGAATATTGAAACGGGTAGTGTAAGCTTCGGGAAAAGAAAAGCTGAAATGCTTGGGTATCCCCCTGAAAAGTTTACTCACTATAAGGATTTCACAGAGCTTTTGCATCCCGACGATTCCGATAAGGCTAAGAATGCAATGCGGACGCTCATTAACGGCGAAGCTAAGAGATATGAAGTGGAGTATCGCATTTTAACAAAATCAGGTGCATATAAATGGTTTTATGATATTGGTTCGATGGTAAGCCGAAACGAAAAGGGCGTGCCCAACACTGTCACCGGCATTGTTATGGATATCACCGAGCGAAAAAAGGCAGAGGAAAACCTGCTTATGAGTATGCACCTCACCCAAAACATTATAGATAATAGCCCGTCCTTATTTTATCTGTTTGATTTAGAAGGAAAATTTATTCTCGCCAATCGGAAACTGGAAAAAATCCTGGGTGTTTCAAAAGAAGGTTTGATTGGTAAATCCCGTGATTTATTTCTGCCTCAGGAAATTGCTGAATCACACAGAAAAAATGATTTAGTAGTGACAAATTCAAAGGAGGCCCAGTCCTTTGAGGAAGAAAACATGGAATCCGATGGCTTGCATTATTATATTACAGAAAAATTTCCTCTTCTGGATTCCGATGGCAATGTATATGCTGTGGGTGGAATTTCTACTGACATCACCGAGCGCAAAAGGGCTGAAGAATCAATCCGCACCAGTGAGGCAAAATGGAGATCGCTTGTATTTAACTCACCCGACTTTATTGCACTCCATGACAGAGAGGGCAGATTCTTGTTCCTTAATCATTATGCGGAAGGTTATTCTGAGAAGGAAGTTCTCGGCAAGAGCGCATTTGACCATGTTTCAAAAGAATCAAGAGAGGCTTATAAAGCTATATTCGAAAAATGCATTACAACAATGACCAAACAAGAAATCGAATATTCTGCTTTTGGAGATCTAGGCGAAATCAGGACTTATGAAAGTTCACTTGTTCCTTTTATGGCCCAGGGAAATGCAATAAATGTTTTGGTTGTTGCCAGAGATTTCACGGAACGAAAAAAGACAGAAGAGGAATTCCATCAATCAAAAAACCAATTGGCTGAGTTATACAAGCACCTCAGTGAGGTCAGGGAGGAAGAGCGAACTAATATGGCGCGTGAAATTCATGATGACCTGGGTCAATCACTTGCCGGTTTAAAATTAGACCTGATCGGTCTAAAAGAGGACATCAACGGGATAAACTGGCTTAAAGAAAAAATTGATCGGGAAATTTCTATGGTTGATGACACAATTAAAACAGTTCGAAAGCTGACATCGGATTTAAGGCCTCAGATGCTTGATGAATTGGGACTTGCATCGGCCATTGAATGGCAATCCAGGGAGTTTATAAAGAGAACCGGAATAAAATGCAATCTGGAGATCGAAGAGATTGAGAATCTTAACGGGAATATTGCTATTTCACTCTTCCGGATTTTTCAGGCATCCATAACAAACATTATGCTTCATTCACAAGCGAAATCGGTGAATATCAAGTTGGGAATAGTAGGAGAATTGCTTCAACTATCCATTTTTGATGATGGAATCGGGATCTCTCAGGAACAACTCAATTCATCCAAATCCTTTGGAATTATTGGTATGCGCGAGAGGGCAAATCAAATCAACGGAACCTTTATTATTAATACTCAACCGAATAAGGGGACAAAAATATCGGTCAATGTTGATTTGACAAAGAAGGAGGAATCCTTATGAAAATATTGATTGCAGATGATCATTCCGTTGTACGTGAAGGATTGAAACAGATATTAAAAAAGCTTCCAGATGTTAACCAGATTGAGGAAGCCATGAATGGCATTGATGCCTTGAAAATGATTGAAAGCAGCAATTACGACTTTGTGATTCTCGATATTACTCTCCCGGGTATATCGGGGCTGGACATTCTTAAAAGCTTAAAACTTCAAAATAACAATACCAGAATTCTGGTCCTTTCCATGCACCCTGAAGAGCAGTTTGCTATACGGGCTCTGAAATTGGGTGCGGTGGGTTATGTCACAAAAGACAGAGCCGGTGAAGAACTTCTGGCAGCCATCAGAAAAATATCAGGCGGAGGCAAGTATGTATCCTCGGAACTTGCAGAATTCATGGCACTTAACCTCGATTACAGATTTGATTCCCTATTGCACGAAAAGCTGTCTGAACGCGAGTTCCAGATCATGATTCAACTGGCCAGCGGAAAATCATCGCGTGATATTGCAGCGGAGCTCTTCATCAGCGAAAAAACCGTGGGGACACACCGTCTCCGTATTATGCGAAAAATGGGAATGAAGAAAAACAGCGATCTCACCTTTTATGCGATAAAAAATAAGTTGATAGAATAGCTTAGGATACCTCCTCTCCCATCCTTGTAAGATTTCTACTGACATCTTCATCAGCCTTTTCAGGACAGGAAAATCAATTTCCTGCTGATGTTTAAGAAGCTCACAATTCACCAATTTTCGAGGTAATAAACCACAAAAATTGTTCCCGTGAAAGGGTGCATGCATTATCTTAATTATAACCATAGGTTTCTTAGTAATCCGATATAAAATATGAAAAGAGAACCAGTTCAGCCACTATTCAGCACCCTGCCTAAAACCGCGACAGGTATACAGGGATTAGATGAAATTACCGGTGGAGGCCTACCCAAAGGGAGGCCAACACTTGTTTGTGGAAATGCAGGATGTGGGAAAACCCTCCTGGCGATGGAATTCCTGGTGAGGGGAGCCACGCAATTCAATGAACCCGGTGTATTTATGGCCTTCGAAGAGACAGAAAAGGAATTAACAACCAACGTTGCATCCCTTGGGTTTGATTTGGATGAACTTTCCGCCTCAAAAATGATTTTGCTCGAGCATATTCATATTGAAAGGAGCGAAATTGAAGAAACCGGCGAATATGATCTGGAAGGATTATTAATCCGCTTGAATTTAGCTATTGACAGCATTGGGGCGAAACGCCTTGTTCTGGATACTATAGAATCGCTCTTTGCCGGACTTCCGAACATTCTTATCCTCCGGGCCGAACTTCGCAGGTTATTCCGTTTCCTGAAAGATAAAGGCGTCACCGTAATAATAACCGGCGAGCGCGGCGATGAAATGCTGACGCGACAGGGTCTGGAAGAATATGTGTCTGATTGTGTCATTGTCCTTGACCATCGCGTAAATGAACAGTCGTCAACAAGACGGTTGCGGATTGTCAAATATCGTGGTTCTTCGCATGGCACCAATGAATATCCATTTCTGATTGATGAGACAGGATTTTCAGTACTGCCAATTACATCTGTTGGTCTGACGCATGCAGTTTCGTCGGAGAGAGTTTCAAGCGGTATACCGAGACTTGATGCCATGCTAAGTGGCAAAGGATTCTTTCGTGGAAGCAGTATTTTGGTATCCGGCACAGCAGGGACAGGCAAAAGCAGCCTTGCCGCACATTTTGCTTCGGCCGCATGCCTAAGGGAAGAACGTGTTCTATATTTTGCCCTTGAAGAATCTCCTTCACAGATTCTTCGCAACATGCGTTCCATTGGTATAGACCAGGAACCCTGGGTAAATAAAGGATTGATAAAATTTCATTCCAACCGTCCCACATTCTATGGGTTGGAATCCTATCTGACCCTGATGCATAAAGCGATTAACGATTATAAACCGGAGGTCGTCATCGTTGATCCGATCAGCAGTTTTATTGTTGGCACCAACGAATTTGATGCCAAATCGATGATCATGAGAATGGTTGATTTCTTGAAAATAAAGGGGATCACAGGTTTCTTTACTTCACTTACCGGAGCGGGTTCCGATCTGGAACATACCAGTATAAATATCTCATCACTCATTGATACCTGGCTGCTATTGCGTGACATAGAGTTAGGCGGCGAAAGAAACCGCGGCTTATATATCCTTAAGTCACGGGGTATGTCGCATTCAAACCAAATACGTGAGTTTACACTCACCGATCACGGAGTTGAGCTCCTTGATGTCTATGTTGGACCTGATGGAGTTCTAACCGGTTCGGCAAGAATTGCCAAAGAAGCAAAAGAAAAAGAGGAGAAATTATTAAGGCAACAGGAAATCGAACGAAAACAACTTGACCTTGAACGCCGGCGAAGATCCATGCTCGCCAAAGTAGCGGAATTGCAGGATGAATTTGAAGCTGAGAAAAAAGAAACATTGCAAGCAATCACCATTGAAGAAGAGAGAATTAAATCCTTCCAGCAACAGCAAGTCAATCTGGCCAGGAGCCGAAAAGCAGATACATTATAGTAACAAGAAATAAAGATGGGAAATAAAAAAGTACAAGTCGCAAAAAGCGACCAAATCCAGGACCCTCCTTCAAACGATAATGATAACTGGGTGTTACGTTTATATGTTGCAGGTCAATCCCCTAAGGCACTGACCGCATTTAGAAATCTTAAAATAATTTGCGAAGAACAATTGAATGGCAAATACAGGATAGAAATAATTGACCTTCTGTTGAATCCCCAGTTGGGCAGGGACGACCAGATCCTCGCCATTCCAACGCTTGTCAGGAAGTTACCTGAACCTGTAAAAAAAATCATTGGCGATCTCTCAAACACCGAACGAGTATTGATTGGATTAGATTTATTACCAAGATTTTAACGATCAGCTATGAAAAATCATTTAAAAGAAATAGAATTCTCCACGGAAAAATTTGAATCAGCACTTACGGATTCGGATCTGGAGAAATATACCTTGAGATTGTATATCGCAGGGATGACACCAAAATCAGTACGTGCCATTTCCAATATTAAAAACATTTGCGAGGTACATCTGACAGGGAGATATAATCTGGAAGTCATCGACCTTTATCAGACCCCTCAATTAGCCAAGGGTGACCAAATAATTGCCGCGCCAACCCTGATTAAGAAGCTTCCGCTTCCCTTGCGTCGCATTATAGGTGACATGTCGAATACCGAGAAATTAGTCGTTGGTCTTGATTTACGAAAATTATAGCAACCAGCCAGCAAATAATATCATGTAGGATTGGTCCTATGCGAAAAGAAATAATACATATTGCTACAAACCAATTATTTTCTGAAAACCAAGAACTTAAACAATACATTTATGAGCTTGAGGAGACCTTGAATTCAATACGCAATGGAGAAATAGATGCAATTGTTGTATCCGGAGCTGATGGTGAGAAACTCTATTCACTTTCTTCGGTTGAAACAAAGTATCGCATTATCCTTGAAGAAATGTATGAAGGGGCTATTACGCTCACCAAGGAGGGACTTATAACCTATTGCAATTCAAGGTTCGCCGAGCTTTTTTCAGTACCGATAGAGAAATTAATCGGCTCCTACTTTGTCGATTTACTGGATGAAAATGAAGAAAAGGAATTTTTAAGAATACTTCAGACCGGATTAATTGGAAAAAGTATTGGTGAACTCACTTACAAATTTGGGGATGGACACACTAAAGATTTTCGTATTTCGATCAGTGCCCTGCCATCTGAAATTGAAAATGGATTTTGTATTTTGTTCTCCGATATTTCTGATTTAAGAATTAAAGAGAAGGAACTGCAGCATTTAAATTCCGTCTTAGAGCTAAAGGTTGCAGATAGAACAGCCGATTTAAACAGGGCAATAAGTGAATTAAGGGAGGAGGCTTCCAAACGTAAAATTGCTGAGGAGGAACTTACAAAGAGCCTCGAACGATTCAACCTGGCAAATCTTGCAACATTCGATATTATTTGGGATTGGGATATTCAGACCAAACAATTTTGGTGGAACAATAACTTAAAAACGCTATTCGGATATGGTGATGAAGATTTCATTATGGGTGTTGAGTCCTGGTTTAACCGGATACACCCCGATGATTTAAATCGCATGAAAACCAGTATTCATCAGGTTTTGAATTCTGATCAGACAAACTGGTCAGATCGTTACCGTTATAAGCGCCATGATGGGACCTTTGCTTATACAGAAGACCGTGGTTTTATTGTCCGGAATTCCCACAACAGGCCAATTCGCATGACTGGAGCAATGCGGGATATATCAAAACTCAAGGAATTCGAAGACAAACTGATCATAGCCAAGGAAAAAGCAGAAGAAAGCGATCGCTTGAAAACCGCCTTCCTGGCCAATATGAGCCACGAAATACGCACCCCGCTTAATGGGATCCTTGGATTTGCCGAATTACTTAAAACCCCTGATCTTCCAAAGACTGAGACAAATAAATATGTCGAGATGATTACAAAAGGGGGAGATCGCTTACTTGGGGTAATTAATGATATTCTCGATGTTTCAAAAATCGAAGCGGGTTTAATGGAACTCGACCTATCGAACACCGATATACATTTACATACTCAATATGTTTTTTCATTTTTTAGTTCAGAAGCTGAAAAGAAGGGTATTAAATTTGATTATAAAAATGGGTCAACATCAGAGAGACTTTATTTCCAGACGGATCGGGAAAAACTCTATGCCATCCTTATCAACCTTTTAAAGAATGCTATAAAATTCACCGACAAAGGCTCTATTGAATTTGGATATAGAGTTAATTCAAATGTTCTTATATCGGGAAGTAAAGTGAATCCACTTGTTTTGGAGTTCTATGTTAAGGATACCGGGATTGGTATTCCGGAAAACCGTCAGGAAGCTATCTTCGACCGTTTCACACAATCCATTACAGACGATACCAGAGCTATTCAGGGAAACGGTTTGGGGTTATCCATTGCCAAATCCTACGTTGAAATGCTTGGTGGCGAGTTATGGGTTGAAAGCAAAGAAGGAGAGGGATCAACCTTCTATTTTACAATTTCCGACCATCCAATGGAGAAAGTTAAATCTTAAGGAAATAGCTTTTTGCAGACGATTTAAGAAAGGTAAAAGGTAAAAGGTAAAATTAAGGCTGACAGCTTTTCCTTAAGCTGTCAGCCTTTTTGTCGGGGTGAGAGGATTCGAACCTCCGGCCTCGTCGTCCCGAACGACGCGCGCTAACCGGACTGCGCTACACCCCGCGGAAAAAATTCCGATCGCGAAGATAGTGGTTTTTCAGAAGCAAACAAGCAATGTACAACCTCCCTATTTTCCTTTGAGCCGGCTGTCGATATCCCTCCCTATCTCCCTCAGTTTATAATTCAATCCGTTGGAAGTGATGGCAGAAGTTCTGGCAATAACCGGGTAAAGTTTTGAGTACAGGGGCGCGGTTGCCAGTAAATCCTGATCTGTGTACAATTCAGTCTTCGAGGGCAGGATATATCGTGGGGCTTCACCCCAGGCGGGAATCAGCAGCGATTTATAGGTCTCCTTTTCCAGCATGAAACGGATGAAATCAGAGGCATCCTCTAATTTTCGGGATTTCACTTTTGAATCAATCACAAACATATCGACCCACCCTACCGGAGTCTTCCCACGATCAGACAGGGGAAATAATCCTACATTAAGCTGCAGGTCAGTCAGGCAGCTGTCTTCCAAAGCACAGGATTGCATAGTTTCAGTAACCATGTTATAAATGGATTCGGAGTAGCCAACATAGGCACTGCCCTGTTTTCGCGCAAACAGGCGGGCATAGTAACCCTGCCGGTAGTGATAATCCGCAATCCTTCCGAGACTCCCATCAGTAAGCGCAAGTACCCTGTCCATGTTGTCCACCATGGTGGAGCTGATATTATCCGGGTTAAGAAAAGGCTCCACCAACGAATAATCCTGATATTCATCGAACAGACCGGTCAGGTAAAATTCTCCCAGAGTGGAGGATCCCTTAAAATCCACCAACAGGCGGCTTCCCTCTGGCCTGGCATTCATTACTGCTTCAAGCTCAGCCAGGTTGTCCACATTTTTCATGGCCTCATCCTCTTCCCGGTAAAAAAGAAAATTACCACAAACCCAATGTGGCGCTCCATACCATGAACCATCCTGTTTACCGATTGATGCCATCGGAAGAAAATCGGCCTCCTGTAAATTTAATGACGAAGGCAGCTTTTGTATTTTCCCTGAGCTAATAAAATCCTTCAGGAAAACACAATCCAGCTCATAAACATCCGCTTCATCAAAATTGATCCCAAGCTTATTTGTGCTGTCCTGGTCATAATAATAATCCGAATTCAGTTCGATGACCAGATTGACGTCAGGATATCTGGCCTCAAATTGCGATTCAACTTCCAAATAAAGCGATCCCATATTCGGAAGATATGGATATAGTGAGACTTTCAGCTCCCTGCGTGGCAGGAGATCATTGGAGCAGCCCCAGAAACCAAGGATAAGGATAACCAGAAAAATCAGACGGATATTTTTCATGTATCAAATTTATTGAGTCTCTCAGCAAATTCAGTACCGGCCATCAACTATTTGAGGAAAATCGCTGCTATAGCGCTTTTAAATAGAAAAAATCGCAGGAAAAGTGCCCTGTATTTCCCATGGCATGGTCAATTTGCTTAAAACCCAGATGTGCGTATAATCCGCGGGCGGCGTGCATTTGCTCAATCGTTTCGAGATATATCTGATGATACCCGAGCTTCACGGCCTCATCCAGGCAAAGCTGCAGCAAACGTTTGCCAAGGCCAAGACCTCTGGCTTCCGGACGAAAGTACATTTTTACCAATTCGCAGGTTCCGGGCTCGCCGGGCAATGGCGCAATCCCAGCTCCGCCCAGAACAGTGCCATCCTCCCTTTCCACAACAAAATAAAGCCTTCCTTCTTGCTGAAAAGCATCAAACATATTAAGAGTATCCTGGTCGCCCGAAGCAAAACCACCCCCAACAGCCCCATGTTCCACCAGGGTCTCGAGGATTATATCACGGATATACTGGCTGTCATCAGGAGCTATATACCTGATTATGTAGCTGCCAGACTTAGTTTTTTCTATAATATTGAAATTTTCCATAATATGGTAAAAATGGAAAAAATATTACAATTTCTTCGAATGGAATGCGTTTAAAATCATATATTTGAACTTCCATGCAGGAAAAAGTTGGCAAGCTTTTTAATATATTATTGAATTTAATCATTTAACAAGGCCGTTAATTGCGGCTGGGTATATAATGAACCCCTCATAAGCAAAGGCATGACAAAAGCAATGAGCATCATTGAGGGCTCCATGAGTGCGAGTCCAATTTGATTTTGGATACTTAATTATAGACGAATGAAACCAGTTATTTTTCAGACCCCTGAGCCGCTGTTCAACAGCAAGATGACAGATCTGGTCATGGAAATTGAATATCTCAGGAAAAAAGAGACGATTGTTACCACCGATCCTTTTATTTACAATCAGTTAAGGAATATCTTTCTGGATCTCGATGCCATGAGCTCGGCGCGTGTGGATGGGAATAAAACAGGTCTGAGCAAGTACCTTGAAGCCAAGGACGATGATCCTGAATCAAAGGGAAGAAAGACAGTGGAAATTGATAAAGTCTCGCAAAGCATGCGCTTCCTTGATCAAAACATCAACGAAACAGTCTTTATTCAGAGTTTCTTTACGGAACTGCACAGAACAATACGGGAAGGTATTACCAATGAAAGCAGCCGGTTTGCCGGCAAATACAGGCATAGCCCTGCACGTCCCGATTTGCCCTTAAACAACAGTCCGGCTTTTCATCTGGTTGAAACCTGTATGGATAAACTGATCAGCTACCTGAATAAAAAGGAATCCCCGAAGTTCGATGCCATAAAATCGGCGTATGCACACCAGCGATTGTTATGGATTCACCCTTTCAGGGAAGCAAATGGCCTGGTTGCCAGATTAGTTACCTATGCAATGCTCCGGCAGCAGGGATTCGGAGGGGTGGCAGACAGAATAATTAACCCTACTTTCAGCTTCTGCCGGGATCCTGAGAAATACATTAAACTGATGCGGCGTGCTGATTCTGAAAAAGAAAAGGATGTTTTTGCATTCATCGAATTTGCTCTGGAAGGACTAAAAAACGACATGATCCGGATGGATCGGCTGCTGAATTATGAAATCATCAAAGAGGATATTCTTAAGCCTGCTTTTAAACATCCGCTGTTCGACAGGGTATTTGGAGAACAGGACCGGCTGATCATTGATATTGCTATTGAAAAGCAGGTTATTCAGGCCGCCGATGTCAGACTGTTCTTCCCCCAAAAACATCCTACCGAAATCTCCAAGATGCTGAAATGGCTGCGCGATAAAGAAATGATTATCGGTCTCGATGAACATGCCCGAAAATATGCCATTAATCTGGAAAACAAGTATTTAGTAAAATTGGTAGTAGGCAAACTGGAGCGGGCAGGATTTATTCCATTCACCTGAACAACAATTGGTGGATAGAACTGTTAATTTCGCAGCGTTATATCTGTACAATATTATATGAAAAGAAAAATCACCCGGATGCTTCTGGCCGGAACATTCATCGTTCTTACCTCCTCGTTCCTTGTTTCAAGTGCAAAAAGAGAGCTTGTACTCAATGAAGCCATTTCTCAGTTTCTCTCCTACAGGCATTACCAGCCACTCAGAGAAGATGACAGTTTCTCAGAACGTGTTTTCAGTCTTTATATTGACAGACTTGACCTGAACAAACGGTATTTTCTGCAAACGGACTACAACGAACTATCGGCCTATAAACTCAAACTCGATGATGAGTGGAAAGCAAGGTCACTCGAATTCTTTCTTAAATCATCAGAACTGATACAGAAACGGCTGCTTGAAACCAAAGCATATTATACTGAATTTCTTACCGTTCCTTTTGATCTGAAAAAGAATGAGACCTTTGAAACCGATCCGGAAAAAACAAAATATCCCAAGGACAATGCCGAACTGCGCGAATCATGGCGCAAGGCGTTGAAATTTCAGGTGATGACCCGCGTTGCCAGCAATGTTCAGTTACAGGAAGACGCAAAAGCAAAATCAGACACGGTAAAAATTAAAACTGTTAATATTCTCGAAGCTGAAGCCCGTAAAGGATTACTCGATAATTATAATGACTGGTACGACCGGATTCGAAAAATGGATGAGGACGACCGATGGTCCATCTATATAAATTCAGTCATATCTGCTTATGATCCCCATTCCGTTTACATGCCTCCGCGGGATAAGGAGCGCTTCGATATCGCCATGTCGGGAAAATATGAAGGTATTGGTGCCACTTTGCGTCAGAAGGACGGATACCTGGTTGTGGTGGATATGTTTCCGGGAAGCCCTTCCTGGAGAAGCAAGAAAATTGAAGTTAATGATCTCATTATGAGAGTAGGCCAAGGTGATGAACCTTCCGTGGATATCCTCGACATGAAACAGGACAATGCTGTTGCGCTGATCAAAGGGCCAAAAAATACAAAAGTGAGGCTTTCCATCCGCAAACGCGACGGATCACTTACCGAGGTCATTCTCATGCGTGCAGTGGTAGTTATGGAAGAATCTTATGCCTCCTCACTGATTTTGAAAGATGCCGCTGGCAAGGTTCGTACCGGCTATATTTTCCTTCCTCAGTTTTATCAGGATTTTCAGGACCGTAACGGCCGGAAATGTGCTGATGATGTAGCAGTTGAGGTAGAAAAACTCAAAAAAGAGGGAATCGATGGCCTCATTATCGATCTGCGGAATAATGGTGGCGGCTCACTTCCTGAAGCTGTAAAAATGGCCGGACTATTTATACCGCGAGGACCTGTTGTTCAGATAAAGACCAGAGAAGGAAGCCCGACTATTCTCGATGATACCGACCCGAAAACACAATATGATGGTCCGCTCGTTGTTATGACAAATTATTCCAGCGCCTCGGCATCTGAGATTTTTGCAGCTGCTATCCAGGATTATGGAAGAGGAATCATCATCGGCAGCCAGAGCACATGGGGTAAAGGCACTGTTCAGCGTGTAACTGATCTTGATGAAACCGTCCCTGAAAAGTTCAAGGACGTGAAGCCTCTCGGAGCACTTTCCCTGACCATCCAGAAGTTCTATCGGATTAATGGCAAAACAACGCAGTTGAAAGGTGTTACTCCGGATATTATCCTCCCCGATTCATATCAGCAAATGGATATCGGAGAAAAAGAGGAAAAGTATGCGTTGAGCTGGGATGAGATTACTCCGGCTAAATATACGGCATGGACCGAAGCCCTGCCAAAAGACAGACTGAAAAATCTGAATGAAAAACGGCTGAGCGGCAATGAACAGTTTAACATGATCCGCCAGAACGCTATACGCATTAAAAAGGATTCCGACCGGACAAACTTCAATCTCAACCTCGATGCCTATCTGAAAGAACTCAAGGCACAATCAATTGAAGCCAAGAAGTATGAAAAGCTGATGAGATCCCCTACAGGACTTAAGATCACTGCACTTCAGACCGATATCGCATTCAACAAGTCGGATACAGCCCGCAGCGAGATTGTTCAGCGAATGATTGAGGACCTCTCCAAAGACATTTATCTGCAGGAGGGTGTTGAGGTGGTTAAGGACCTGATTAAGAAGTAGCTATGTAGGGGAGGCCCCATGTGGCCTCCCTTTCATGCAATTGGGAGTTAAAAGAGAAGAGCCCTGGTTATCCGCCAGGGCTCTTATTTTTCTTCCGTGTCACGTGTCACGTGTCTCGTGTCTCGATTCCTACAGCAAACTGTCAAACTTCGTCCTCGTAGCCTTATCAGAAGGACGTGTCATTTTCACTGAAACGATTTTACCTTCCTGATCAAACAACATGAAAGTTGGTACACCCATGATTTTATATTTGGTGCACAAATCAGACTGCCATGCTTTTTCTCCAATGATCTGAACTCCCTGAAGCTTGTTTTCAGGTACAAATTTCATCCAGGCTGCATGGTCCTCATCAATGGAATAGCTGATGAAAACGATGTTCTTACCATGGTAATCCGTCTCGAGTGTATCCAGATATGGTATTTCATATTTACACGGTCCGCACCAGGTAGCCCAAACATCAACATAAACCAGTTTACCTTTGAAATCAGACAGTTTAACGGTGTTTCCCTGCATATCCTTACCTGAGAATTCGAAAGCAGGCTGACCGCCGGCAAGCTTTTTCCAATCGGCCACAGTAGCGTTCAACTGATTAACCAGTGAGGTATCCTTGCAGCGGCCAAGGAAAAAGTCGATATTCTCCTGAACATCCTTGTCGATATCCTTCCACTGAACATCGGAGGAAATAGCTT
>CAIXHD010000226.1 GCA_903919065.1 uncultured Bacteroidota bacterium | reverse complement strand
TGGAAACCAGACTTGGTGTAATCTTTAAGACAAAAAGTGTGGTGCTCACTAACGGAACTTTCCTGAACGGTTTAATGCACATCGGCCAGAATAAACAAAAGGGAGGTCGGGCTTCAGAGCCGGGAGTTTATGGTTTGTCGGAAAAGATGAATGAGATGGGTTTCCTTACCGGACGAATGAAAACCGGAACACCACCACGACTCGATGGCAGGTCGATCGATTTTACAAAGCTTGGGGAACAGCCGGGCGACGAATGGGTGGTTCCATTCAGCTACCTTAACCCGGCACGAAAAGCGATCGGTTCCATGTCATGCTACATCGCCTGGACCTCACCAGAAGTTCATGCGATTCTTGAAACCGGATTCGATGATTCACCAATGTTCGATGGAACAATTACCGGAGTGGGACCGAGATACTGCCCGAGTATAGAATCGAAATTGATAACCTTTTCTGAAAAGGAAAAGCACCAGCTATTTGTGGAGCCGGAGGGTAGGGACACGGTTGAATTTTACCTGAACGGATTCTCCTCATCATTGCCGTGGGAAGTGCAGCTTGAAGCATTACGGGGAATTGAAGGTTTTGAGAAAGTTGAAATGTTTCGTCCGGGTTATGCTATTGAATATGACTTTTTTGATCCTACCCAGTTAAAGTCCACACTGGAAACAAAACTCGTGAGTGGATTGTATTTTGCAGGACAGATAAATGGCACTACCGGCTATGAAGAAGCAGGCGCTCAGGGGTTGATTGCTGGAATTAATGCGCATCTGAAGGGGAAAGAAAAACCCGAATTTGTGCTCAACCGCGACCAGGCATACATCGGCGTTTTAATTGATGACCTTGTTACCAAAGGCGTTGATGAGCCTTACCGAATGTTTACTTCAAGAGCGGAATACCGGATTTTACTCCGGCAGGATAATGCAGATGAGCGATTAACTCAGCTCAGTTTTGACATGGGCTTAGCTCGTGAAGAACGTTTAAACGCTTTAGAAAAGAAGCAAACAGGGACGAAGAAAATGATCGATTTCCTGGAATCAAAACCAGTTTTGCCAGAAGAAATTAATGGTTTGATGGAAGAACTTGGCTCTTCTCCAATCAGGCAAAAAGTTAAAATCAGGGAGCTGGTTGCCCGTCCGCAAGTCACCATAAATAGTATTGCAGGCAAAATACCAGAGCTCGAAGGTTTGATAAATGAGTTCACGGAGTGGCAGTCGGAGATCATCGAAGGAGCAGAAATTCTGATAAAGTATAGCGGATATATCGACCGTGAAAGGGCGATCGCCGACAAGATAAAACGGCTCGAATATCTCAAGTTACCTGAGTGGTTAAAATACGATGAGATAATGGGTTTAACTATGGAAGCTCGACAAAAACTTTCATCTATACGACCGGAAACAATTGCACAGGCAAGTAGAATTCCGGGTATTAGTCCGGCTGATATAAGTGTGCTTCTGGTTATGCTCGGAAGGTAGAATGTTCCACGTGGAACATCAAGTTTATATTACTGTAGGCAGATTTAATGATACTTAAAATCAGTACGTTGTAAAATGAATACAAAGCAAATTTCTGGTTGGTTTGCTGACTTCGATAGTCAGGAATTCTTTTTTGGAGTGCTTTCCATTGAAAATGGAATCGTGAACGGAATTGAGGAAACAGGAGAAAAGCGTTTCACGTGGAACAATCGGTCAAAGCTGGGACAGATTATTTTACCAGGATTGGTGGATTCTCACGTCCATATTGAAAGTTCGATGCTCATGCCATCGAGGTTTGCTCATCAGGCAGTACGGTTTGGAACCATTGCAACGGTATCGGATCCACATGAAATTGCCAACGTTTTGGGTTTGGAAGGAATACGTCTGATGATTAAGGACGCCAAAAGTGCCTGTTTGAAAATTTATTTTACTGCTCCTTCCTGTGTTCCGGCAACCTCTTTGGAAACAGCCGGAGCAATTCTTGAGGCCGGAGATCTGAAGCAATTGTTTGCAGAAAATGCCGTTGTGGCGCTTGGAGAAATGATGAATTATCCCGGTGTTCTTTTCTCTGATCCGGGTGTTTTGGCGAAAATTAATCTGGCAAAAGCCTACGGAAAAACTGTCGATGGACATGCTCCGGGTTTAACCGGACCACAACTCGAGACCTATATCAAGGCTGGAATTGGCACCGATCATGAGTGTTCAACCATGGAGGAAGCTGAAGAAAAAATTGCCGGCGGCATGAAAGTGCTGATCAGAGAAGGCAGTTCCGCACGAAATTTCGAACAGCTCTATCCGCTGATAGATAAATATCCGGGTATGGTTATGCTCTGTTCTGATGATTATCATCCCGACGATCTGATGTCCGCTCACCTCGATCGGCTCATCCGGCGGGGCCTTGAATCAGGCATAAATTTCTTTAATCTTTATCGCGCAGCCAGTCTGAATCCGGCAGCTCACTATCAACTTCAAACGGGAATGCTTAAACCGGGTGATCCTGCTGATTTTATTGTGGTCTCAGGTCTTGATCCTTTCATTGTTACTGCCACTTATATTGATGGAATCCCGGTGTTCAGCAATGGTAAGGTAGAGGCAGTTTTACCCGAAATTGAGCCGATGAATGCTTTTCATGCTAAGGCCATTCAGCCATCGGATCTGGAAATAAAAGGGGAAGCAGGTTTGTATAAGGTGATCCGTGCATGGGACGGCGAGCTGCTGACAGGTTTAGAAACAGCTCAACTTATTGCTTCAGAAGGAGTAGTTCAGGGTGATTTAAAGCGCGACATTCTAAAAATCGTTGTGCTCAACAGATATAATCTGGCGAAACCTGCGGTGGGATGGATATCAGGATTCGGTATGAAAAGTGGTGCAATGGCATCCAGTATCGCCCACGATAGTCATAATATCATAGCAGTTGGCACGTCGGATCTGGAAATTTCTGATGCAATTAACCAGATTATCTTACATAAGGGAGGTATTTCGGTAGCTGCTGCAGGCGAGAGTAAAACACTCCCGCTACCGGTGGCCGGACTGATGAGTACTGGCACGGCCTCCGAAGTTGGAACCAAATACGCTGAACTTAGCGATCTGGCCAAGAGTCAGGGTTCGGAACTTAAAGCTCCTTTTATGGCTCTTTCATTTATGGCTTTGCTGGTAATTCCGCACCTTAAACTCGGCGATCGCGGACTGTTCGATTGCGATAAATTTCAGTTTACCACAATTACGGCAGACTAAATGGCAACAAGGTTCGACGCTTATTCCGCCCCTCAGGAGCTGCTTGAAAAAGTAAAGTCGCTTCCGGAAAAGCCGGGTATTTATCAATTCATCAACAGCGATGGAACGATCATTTATATCGGTAAAGCGAAAAACCTGAAAAAAAGGGTGGGGTCCTACTTTCAGAAGGCTCCCGACAATGCAAAACTGGCCGTGCTGATCAGAAAAATCAACACCATCAATCATTTGGTGGTGGACACCGAAAGTGATGCCCTTTTACTAGAAAATAATCTGATTAAGAGGCACTTACCCCGATATAACGTTCTTTTGAAGGACGACAAGACTTTTCCATGGATTTGTATCTCCAATGAACCGTTTCCTAAAGTTTTTACGACACGGAAAGTAGTCCGCGACGGATCAAAATATTTTGGACCGTATACATCGGGGAAGATCTGGAAAAACCTGATCGACTTGATCTGGAGTATTTATAAAATCAGGACCTGTACGCTGAATCTGTCGGCCGATAATATCAGGGCAGGGAAATTCAAGGTGTGCCTGGAATATCATATCGGGAACTGTCTGGGCCCTTGCATCGGTTTACAGGATGAGGAAAATTACCTTGTTCAGATCGATCAGATCGGAAAAATTCTGAAAGGAAATACTCAGGGTGTCATAAAAATGCTGTCGGCGGAAATGCACGAACTCGCGGAAAAATACGAGTTTGAGCAGGCCGCGCAGATTAAAGAGAAGATCAGTTTGCTCGAGCAGTTCCAGAGTAAATCAACCGTTGGCAATACAAACATCAAGCATGTGGATGTGTTTTCCATTGTTTCGGATGAGCGTGCCGGTTACGTGAATTTCATGAAAGTGGTAGATGGGGCACTGGTTCAAACGCATGCCATGGAGCTGAAAAAGCGGCTGGATGAAACGGATGAAGAGTTGCTTGAGTATGCAATTATTGAGATGCGGCAGCAAATTCAGAGCGATGCGCCGGAGATCATTGTTCCTTTTGCTCTTGAGTATCCCTTGGAAGATCTGATTATTACGGTTCCGCAAAAGGGTGACAAAAAAGCATTGCTCGACCTGTCAAACCGCAATGCACGATATTTCAAGCTCGACCGGCAGAAGCAACAGGTTAAACATATCAGTGCTTCAGGTGTGACCCGAAAGCTGGAAACTTTACAGAATGATTTAAGGCTCAAGGATTTGCCTGTTCATATCGAGTGTTTCGACAACTCCAATATCCAGGGAACACATCCCGTGGCTTCCTGTATTGTGTTCAGAAACGCACTTCCCGCAAAGAATGATTACCGGCATTTCAATATCAAAACCGTGGAGGGACCGGATGATTTTGCCTCGATGGAAGAAGTGGTTTACCGGCGGTACAAAAGAATGCTTGATGAAAATCTCGATTTGCCCCAACTGATTGTCGTTGATGGGGGAAAAGGACAACTTCATTCGGCCATGAAAAGTCTGGAAAAATTGGGTTTGCGTGGCAAAATTGCGCTGATCGGCATCGCCAAGCGCCTCGAGGAAATTTACTTTCCAGGGGATTCGGCACCTCTCTACCTGGATAAAAAATCGGAAAGTTTGCGGATTATTCAGCAGATGCGAAATGAGGCTCACCGGTTCGGAATTGGTCACCACCGCAAACGAAGGGAAAAATCAATGGCCGTATCGGAACTCGACGGGATCAGGGGAATAGGAGAGCAGACCCGCACCGCCCTGCTGACGCATTTTGATTCAATGGACCTTTTAAAATTGGCGGATTTTGAAACTCTTTCGTCAGTTGTTGGTCCCGCGAAAGCCAAAATCATTATCAGTCATTATCAAAAAGCCGGGGAGTAACCAAAAGACTTACTTTTGCAGAGTATGAATGAATCCTTTCTGAAACAGCAATGGAGAACAGTTCCTGAAAATGACTGGATCATCGCTGTGATTTGCCTTGTATCCGTTCTGTATATAGTTAGCCGGCTTGTATTTCCCCGCTACCATGGCAGGATTGCACATGCGTTTTTCAACCGATATGAGGCCAATAAGCTGATCTCCGAAAAGAACGTGCTTTTTCATAATAACGGATTCTTACTTAACATAATTCCATTGTTCTGCATCGCAATGCTGGTTTACGAGCAACGGAGTTTTTTCAATCCGGAATTCAATTTAGATAATCCTTTCCTTAAATATCTCGTCATATTATCCCTGGTAACCGTTTATTTCCTTGGAAGAATACTCGTTATCTCCCTTTTCGGCCTTTCCTTTGAGAGGCAGGAAATCTCTCTTCGATTTAACCAGGTTTATCTTCTGAATTTCGATAACCTCGGTACTTTTATCCTGATCCCGGCGCTCGTACTGCCTTATTCTCATGGTATAATCAAAATTATTTTACTGATAACTCTTTGGCTTGGTCTGATTTTATGGGTGTTATATACTATTTTAAGAGAGTTGGAATTATTGAAATCTTACCGAGTATCAATATTTTATATGTTTTTATACCTTTGTACCCTTGAAATTCTTCCTTTGTGGTGGGCTGTAGTATCCATTAAGGAAGGATGGTGAGAACGATTTTTTTCTATATCAACTAAAGTCATAAAAGCTTGAAGATTAAGAGAATACTTATCTCCCAACCGCAACCTACCACCGAAAAATCCCCTTATTTCGAGGTTGCTGACAAGTACAAGGTGCAATTGGATTTTTTCCAGTTTATCCGTGTTGAGGGTGTAACTTCTAAAGATTTTAGGGCCAGCCGGGTTAATATTTTGGATTATACGGCCGTGATTTTCAATAGCAGAACAGCTATTGATCACTTCTTTAGGATTTGTGAAGAGTTGCGGGTTCAGGTTCCTGATACCATGAAATATTTCTGCACCTCGGAATCTATTGCGGTTTATTTGCAGAAATATATCGTCTATCGTAAGAGGAAGATTTTCTACGGTCAAAAGACCATGGAAGATCTGGTCGATATCCTTGTTAAGCATAAGGAAGAAAAATATCTGGTGCCTACCTCGACGGTGCATAACGATGAAATTCCTGCTCTGCTGAAACAGTATAACCTGACTTTTATGAAGGCGTTTTTCTATAAAACGCTGAGCTCGGAACTGTCGCACCTGAATCTTAAGGACTTTGATATGCTCGTTTTCTATAGTCCTGCAGGTATCGACTCGCTATTCACAAACTTCCCTAACTTCGTTCAGGACGAAACCTGTATCGGAACTTTTGGCCCGAATACGGCAAAAGCTGGCGAAAAAGCAGGACTCCGGATCGATCTTAAAGTGCCTTCTCCGGAATTCCCTTCTATGACAATGGCCCTGGACAAATTCCTCGGCGAGATGTGCAAGAAATCGGGAAAATAATTCATGGACCTCTCTTTCCCCAAGAAGGAACACCTTTGTTTGAAACGAAGGTTTGACGACTTGTTGGCGAACGGGAAAAGCTTTTTTATTTATCCTTTCAGGGTGATTTATCTGGTTAACGATCAGGAAGAAAATTCTGTTCCCCTGCAGATAGCCATATCCGTCAGGAAAAAGCAATTCAAACATGCTGTAACCCGAAACCTGATAAAGAGGAGATTCAGGGAATCGTGGAGGCAGCAAAAGCAAGAACTTCAGGCCTCCCTGGCGAAAGAAAATAAATCGGCCTATATCCTGATGGTATACGGTGCGGCTGATATTCTCCCTCTCAGTGAGATAGATACGCGCATGCAGCTTGTTGTCCGGCGTTTAAACGAGGTGCTGGTCACCGGTGCTCAGCAATGAAAACAATCGGGAGGGCAATAAAACAGGCAATCAGCTGGTTTATGATCCTGCTGGTCAGGTTCTATCAGCAGGCGATCTCCCCTTATCTTGGCAGAGCGTGCCGATATACACCCACCTGTTCACAATATTTTATAGAAGCAGTTAAAAAGCATGGCCCTTTAAAAGGCAGTTATATGGGAATCAGACGAATACTGCGATGTCATCCCTGGGGTGGACATGGCTGGGATCCGGTTCCTTAGATATCAGAATTATGAAGAAAATTATCAGAAGTTTGCTCCTGACCGGGTTATTGCTGACAGCACCGGTCCTGTTTACGGGTTCCTATGACAAGGAGTTCGAATGGTCGAAAAATCTGGAAATATTCCATTCCCTCATCCGTGAACTGGAACTTTATTATGTTGATGAAACCGATCCCGGAAAGATGATTAAAACAGGGATTGATCAGATAATGAGATCATTGGATCCATATACCGTTTATTATCCCGAATCTCAGGTGGAGGATATTCAGCTCATGACCACCGGAGAATATGGCGGCGTTGGGGCATTGATCGGTCAGGACAGTGCAGGTGTTTATATTTCAGATCCTTATGAAGGAACGCCCGCCTCAAAGGCAGGTCTGCGTGCCGGCGACCGCATCCTTAAAGTGGACGGTAAATCAGTGGCCGATAAATCTACCAAGGATATCAGCCCGATGATGAAAGGCACTATCGGAACAACACTGGAATTAACGGTGGAACGGCCATATGTAAAAGGACAGTTAACGTTTAACCTGATCCGGGATAAAATCAAGTTTGAAAATGTGCCCTATTTTGGCAAGCTTTCTGATGGCAGCGGATATATCAGGCTGACCGGTTTCACTGAGGGAGCCAGCGCCGAAGTGAAGAAGGCACTGATCAACCTGAAAGAGCAGGGTGCCAAAGGCATCGTTCTTGATTTACGGAATAATCCCGGAGGACTGCTGATTGAGGCGGTGGATATTGTAAACCTGTTTGTTCCTCGGGGACAGGAAATCGTAAGTACACGTGGAAAATCAAAAATGTGGGAAGCCAGATATGCATGCCGTTATGAGCCTGTTGATACGCTGATTCCTGTTGCTGTACTGGTAAATTCGGGTTCTGCTTCGGCTTCCGAAATTGTAGCAGGCGCTATGCAGGATCTCGACCGGGGGGTGATCATCGGCCAGCGTACCTATGGCAAGGGGTTGGTTCAGACCACGCGCGACCTGAGCTACAATGCCAAAATCAAGCTGACCACTGCGAAATATTATATTCCGAGCGGACGCTGTATTCAAGCACTGGATTATACTAACCGCAGGGCCGATGGAAGTGTAGGCCATATCCCGGATTCACTGGTTACGGAATTTAAAACCAAAAGAGGACGCATCGTTAAAGACGGAGGCGGTGTACTTCCTGATTTTATAGTAGATGCTCAAATGCTTAGTGGCATGGTTACGAACTTGTATTATCAAAATATGATATTCGATTATGCCACCAGGTACCGCAATTCACACGAACAGATTGATGCCCCCGGGGCGTTTGAATTCAAGGATACTGATTATCAGGATTTCAGGGATTATCTGGTGACAAAAAAATTCACTTACGAAACTGAAAGTGAAAATGCTCTCGACGACCTGATAAAGCTGGCCAAAAAGGAAAAATATCTGGAACGTTCACAAGCAACTCTCGATGAGCTGAAGAGCAAATTATCGCATAATCTCGATAAGGATCTGGAGGCTTTCAAACCGGAAATCAAGCAGATTTTGTCCGACGAAATCGTTGGCAGATATTATTTCCAGAGAGGGCGCATAGAATTTATGTTGCGGGATGATGACGGTCTTACTCGGGCTCAGTCGCTTCTGGCCAATCCCGATGAGTACAGCAAAAAATTAAACCGCTAAGGATAACAAACCAATCCTGATCTTAAGGGTATCTTAATTGATTGGATTATCCTATCCAACGGGTAGTGCCATCGGAAAAGAGCTCTTTCTTCCAGATTGGTAATTTCTCTTTGATAAGCTCGACACATTCAGCCAGTGCGGCGAATGATTGCTTGCGGTGGCCCGAAGCAATCATTACAGCAAGCGAATTTTCCCCGCACTTCACCAGACCGGTGCTGTGCATGATGTGAACCTGGGAGAGATCGGGATATTTGTTAAAAAGCTCATCTTTAATAGATTGGATAACGGGCTCAACCATTTCATAATAGGCTGAATATTCGATCCCTGTAACCATTTTTCCATCCACCATGTCGTTACGTACTTTTCCCAAAAAAAATGCGAGAGCCCCGGACGCCGTTTTTTCCTGTTCGCGGTTGGTCAGATCACTCAGATACATAGCTGGAACCGGACCTTCAATAAGAAAACTGTTTAAATCCATTTTTCAGCCTCCTGCAAAGGGTGGAAGGAGAGCAATATCATCACCGTCAGCCAGTTGTCGGTTGCCTGTTATCAGTTGTCTGTTAACTGAAAACCGATAACTGATCGCTGATAACTTTGGGTATCTGGCTTGAAGCATTTCGTTTAATTCATCAAGTGTTGCAGGTACATCCACTTTTTCGGAGGAGATGCCGGTAACATCAGTCACGGAGCCAAAATACATCAGGTTAACTGTCGCCATTGCGTATTATTTTAAATCAGATGGAGAGTTCAAATTTAGAAACAAATCCGGATGCCAGAAGTTCTGGCCGGGACCAAACGGAATTTCCTGCCACTTGCATTTTTTCATGATTCTCGGTGGATGCGGATCGCCTGCAAGCAGTGCCTCTTTGTATGCCCCATGAACCGTTTTGGAATAGACTCCTATCAGCGGTTCATTGGTATCGTCGTGACCAGCAATGGAAATATCGAATCCGTCATGTTTTGCCAGGAGGTGCTCAAACAGCGCGGTTGGGAGATTCGGGGTATCGCAGGAACAGAAAAGAGCCAGGTTGGTGCGACAGTGGCTCAGCCCTGCCTCGATACCAGCCGCAGGTCCGTTGCCGGGATAATTATCGGGATAAATGCTGGCAATCATATCCGGGAAATCACCGGAGTTTGCAATAATAATGATCTCACTGCAGATAGGAGCTAATGCATCATATATCCATCGAATCAGGGGTTTACCCTTGTATTCGACCAATGGCTTAAAAGTTCCCATGCGCCGGCTTTCGCCACCGGCCAGAATAATTCCAGTGACCGGTTGACCGGTCATCCGTGAGCCTCCAGCCAGTTTTTCCCTTCGCCCAGATCGATCAGCAATGGAACTTTCAGCTGCATGGCATGTTCCATTTCATGCCTGACTATCTCCTTAACCTGTTTTAGCTCAGGTATATAAACATCAAAATTTAATTCATCATGTACCTGGAGCACCAATTTACTCCGGAGTTTATGTTTCCTGAATTCCCTGTCGATATGGATCATGGCGATTTTGATAATGTCGGCCGCTGATCCCTGGATAGGTGAATTTATTGCATTTCTTTCCGCATTTCCCCTGACAACCTGATTCTCCGACTGAATATCGTTCAGGTATCTTTTGCGGCCCAGCAGTGTAGAAACGTATCCGTTATCACGTGCCTGGCGGATGGCATCATCCATGAAAATTTTAATTCCCGGATAGGAGCGAAAGTATCCGTCGATCAGCTCTCTGGCTTCGTTTCGCGGAATATTTAGCCGCTGCGACAAACCGAAACTGGAAATCCCGTAGATGATTCCGAAGTTGGCAACTTTAGCCTTTGTCCGCATCTCGCGGGTTACCTGATCGAGACTGATCCGGTTCACCAATGCAGCCGTAGCTGTATGGATGTCCTCATTCCGGTTAAAGGCTGCAATCATATTTTCATCGCGGCTGAAATGCGCCATGATCCTCAGCTCGATCTGCGAATAGTCGGCCGACAGTAGGGTATGATCGTTGTCCGAGGGAATAAAAGCCTTGCGGATTTCGCGGCCACGCGCCTCTCGAATTGGGATATTCTGAAGGTTGGGATTGATCGAACTCAAACGGCCGGTCGCCGTTAATGCCTGATTGAAATGGGAATGTATCTTGCCGGTTATCGGGTCGATCATTCCGGGTAGGGTTTCGATATAGGTGTTCAGCAGTTTTGTCAAGCCACGGAATTCAAGAACTTTTTCAATTATCGGATGACGGCCTGTTAAGCGCTGCAGCACATCTTCGCCGGTTGAAAACTGTTTCGTTTTGGTTTTACGTGCCTGATCATCGATTTTCATATGAACGAACAAAACTTCACCCAGCTGTTTCGGTGAGGCCACGTTGAACTGGATTCCTGCCATGCCGATGATCTCTTTTTCAAGAGACTGGATCTCCTCCGAAAGTCCCAGCGAAATATCTGCCAGAGTGAGGGTATCTACGCGTATGCCTGATCGTTCCATCGAGGCCAGAACCGGGATCAGGGGCATTTCCACCTCAGTGAAAAGCTTCATCAGTCCATGGTCGGTCAGATGTTTTTCCAGTATTGGCTTGAGCCGGAAAGTGATGTCGGCATCTTCCCCTGCATATTCCTTCTGAACCTCGGGCTCCACAGTGCGCATGCTCCTTTGCTCTTTTCCTTTCTCGCCGATGAGGTTTTCGATCGGAACCATCCGGTACTGCAAATATTTCTCGGCCAGAAAGGTCAGGTTGTGGCGCTCATCCTGACTGAGCAGATAATGGGCGATCATGGTATCGAACATCGGTCCGCTAACCGCGATCCCATAGTTGGCAAGTATCTGGAGATCGTATTTTATGTTTTGACCTATCTTGAGAATAGTCTGATTTTCAAGCAGTGGCCTGATCGGTTCCAGGAGTTTTGCTGTTCCTGCGCGATCCTCGGGAAAGTGGATATAACAGGCTTTTTTATTTTCGAAAGACAGGGCCAGTCCAACCAGCTCAGCTTTCAGGGCATCCAGACCGGTGGTTTCCGTGTCGAAGCAGAATTCGGGTTGTTTGGCAATCTCGCGGGCGAGGGCTTCCACTTCGCTGTAAGTAGTAATCAGCACATAATGATGGTCTGCCGTTTGAATATCTGTTGCAGGGGGTGGGGCGGCGGGCATTTCGGCCGGATCGAAAAGTGATCGCTGCTGCTGCTGCTGCGGTTGCTGTTGCGGTGCGGATGGCGGGTTGAACAGGTCGCCTCCGTTTACCGGCGGAATGATCTTGTTCAGCAGGTTCCTGAATTCCAGTTCATCAAACAGGGCGCGAAGGGTGCGTTCATCAGGTGGCTGGCGCAGTGTTGCTTCCTCGTCAAATTCAATCGGAACCTCCAGGCAGATGGTAACCAGCTCGCGCGCCCGGAAAACCTGTGCACGGTTTGCTTCGAGCGACTCCTTTTGCTTTGGTTTTATCTTATCCAGATTTTCGTAAAGATTGGGTATTGATCCGAACCTTCCGATCAGGTCTTTTGCTGATTTTTCGCCAATTCCCGGGGCTCCCGGAACATTGTCCGCCGCATCGCCCCACAGAGCCAGGATGTCGATAACCTGCTCAGGACGTTCCACCTCAAAATCGCGGCACACTTCTTCCGGTCCGAGTATTTCCACATCAAAGCCGGAACGGCGTGGTTTAAGTATCCTAATTCGATCGCTGACCAGCTGGGTATAGTCTTTGTCGGGCGTCATCATAAACACGTTATAACCGGCTTTTTCGGCCTTTTTAGCCAGCGTTCCCACAACATCATCAGCTTCAAACCCGTCGAGCTCCAGAATCGGGATATTAAAAGCGGAAATAATTTTCCGGATCCAGGGGACTGCAGCCCGGAGATCTTCGGGCATTGGGGGCCGGTTTGCCTTATAGGAGTCGTACATGATATGCCGGAAGGTAGGGGCCTGGGTATCAAAAACGACAGCGATATGGGTCGGATTTTCGCTGCGCAGCAACTCTTCCAGCGTAAGGGTAAACCCGAAAGCGGCGGAAGTATTCAGTCCCTTTGAGTTTATCCGTGGATTCTTGATAAATGCGTAATACGACCTGTATATCAGGGCGTATGCGTCGAGGAGATACAGGCGGTTGTCGGTCATAGTAAAGGCTCAAGGCTCAAGGCATAAGGCACTTATGAAGGTATAAGGCTCAAGGCGCAGGGCACAAGTGAGGTGATAAATATAAACAAATATGAAGTATGGAAAGTTTTGGTGCTCGCGTTCGGCCCTGTTGCTTTTGCGGAGATGATCGTAGAGACGGATAATTATCCGTCTCTACATCGCGCCCACTTGAATCTGTAATTTCAGAATTCAGAATTGGTCTTCGAATCTCTAACTTCCTGTTACTGATCCTCCGAAAACCACTCTGCATAGCTGTTCACCGTTTCATACAGGCGAATCGAGTGGAGATGGATTTGTAAAGGCAGCTGTGCCTGAAGGATATCGGCGAAGTAAACAACGAGGTTTTCCGCAGTAGGCTGGAAATCAAACCACGTCTTGCGGTCGAACATATCGGGCAGGTCGGCAAATTTTTCTACCGGTGCCTTTTCATTCAGGATCAGGCTATGGTCGAAAACATCAACAATGTATTTGTTGACTATGCGCTTCAGATCTCCAAAATCGATTACCATTCCCAGTTTTTTGTCATTGGGATCCTCTATCGGCTTACCACTGACAGTTACGTTGAGGACGTAGGAATGACCATGAATATTTTTGCAAAGGCCATCGTAACCCCATAGGGCATGGGCCATTTCAAAACGAAATATTTTTGTTACCCTGACTATTGACATGGCTTAATCCCCGCAAGAACATTTACTGATGCAATCTACAACCTTGCTCAATTGATCGTGCTTAAGAAAATAATAGGTGTTTTTACCATTGCGCTTGCTGGCCAGGATATCCTTGTCTTTCAGGATACCAAGATGATGACTGGTAGTCGATTGCTCGATTTCCAGTTTCTCATGAATTTCAGTAACAGTCAGTTTCTGTCCGTCTTCAAGAAGGTTAAGGATGGCTATCCTTACTGGGTGAGCTATTGCTTTAAGCATGTTGGCAGCCTTATCCAACTGTTCTGGCTTTAATTCCAGCAGATTCATCATGATCCTGTAATTACTTAGTTATGCAAATATATAAATGTTTTACTCTAAGAAGGATAATATAAGTCAGGTAGTTATATGACTTTCGTCAAGGTTTGAGGTCAGAAATAGAGAACTTCCCGTTCCGTAATCCGGCTGAGAAGGTTGTTTGCAAGACGGCTTGCACCGATTCTGAATCGCCCGGGTATTAGCCACTCTTCACCCAATAATTTGAAAATCATATGGTAATAGACTAATGCATCGCTGACTTCAACAATTCCTCCCGCCGGCTTTATACCAACCGCCTTGTTACTGACTTTCTGAAAATCGCGGATCGCCCTGGCCATCGTATAAACCGCGCCTGGCGTAGCAGCCACAGGAATTTTTCCGGTTGATGTTTTAATGAAATCCGCGCCGGCCTCCATGGCAATAATACTCGCCAGCCTGATATTTTCAGCGGTTTTCAGCAGCCCGGTTTCCAGAATGACTTTTAATTTGACTCCGGCAGTTGCTTCACGTATCAATATCAGTTCATTGAGGACAGCCAAATGTTCTCCGGCCAGAAAACGACCTGCCGAAATAACCACATCGATTTCATCCGCCCCTTTTTTTACCAGTAAACCGCATTCGGCAAGCTTAATGGCCAGAAAAGTCTGCGATGAAGGAAATCCGGCTCCAACCGCAGCAATCTTAACGCCGGGTGCTTTCAGGTACAGCCTTATGCCCTCTACCAAAAGCGGATAAACACAGATGGCCGCCACCGATGGCATTTCTGGAAACGATGAGGCAAAAACATTAAGATTATTGGTGAATTTTTGCGCTGTCGCGATATTGTCCTCCGGATTTAAGGTGGTTAGATCCAAAAAGCTGAAGATCTTTTTCAGATGTTCGGGTGTGGAAAATTCCGGGGGTATCGAGCTGATTATTTCCTGGGTTCCGGTCAGCGTATCTTGCTCGCTTTCGCCGGTTCCGTATTTTTCGTTGAAGGTGTTAATGAGGTTCATGGGTGTCGGGTATCAGGTATCAGGTGTCGGGTATCAGGTGTCGGGTTCCCACTTTCGCGGGAATGACAAAAAAGGGTTTCGTGTTTCAGGTTGTATTTTCAAAATTCAAAATTGGTCTTGGTCTTCGATGTGGTGTCGGGAAATATCGTTCTGCAAAATTATAACTTATTATTCTTTATTCTTTTATCCCATTTCTGCCCTCTGCCTACTGAGAACTGCCTACTGAAGACTGAGTACTGAGAACTGAGTACTGAAGACTGAGTACTGAGTACTGAAGACTGAGTACTGAACCCTATCTCAACTTCGGATTCTCAAAATGCCGTGTAGCATCCCTCTCCGTCTTTTTCCTGATATTCTTCTCAAGCGCCTCGGTGAGGTTTACTCCCGTCTGGTTTGCCAGGCAAATCAGCACCCATAGCACATCGGCCATCTCATCATCAATATTTTTATCCTTATCACTCTCTTTTTCTGATTGATCGCCATAGCGCCGGGCGATGATCCGAGCCAATTCACCCACCTCTTCCGTGAGCATGGCCAGATTTGTCAATTCGGAGAAATACCGTACCCCATAGGTTTTAATCCATTGGTCTACTGTATCCTGTGCCTCTTGAATGGTCATTGCTTATTCTTTGTATCTATCCAGATGGTTACCGGCCCGTCGTTCACCAGGGCAATCTGCATCATTGCGCCGAATTCTCCTGTTTGAACTGGTTTCCCGAGTTCTTGAACAAGATTTTTAACGAATTGTTCATATAACGGAATGCTCACGGCTGGTGGTGCTGCATCAATATAGGATGGCCTGAATCCCTTTTTCACCCGCGCATGAAGTGTAAATTGCGATACCACCAGGGCTTCTCCTTCAATGTCCTTAACCGAGAGATTCATCACCCCCTCCTGATCTTCAAATATTCTTAACCCTGCAATTTTATTTACCAGCCAGTCAATATCCTCCTGTCCGTCATCTGCCTCAATCCCAATCAGAATCAATAAACCCCTCCCGATGGAAGATTTTATCGCTCCGTCAATTGTGACGCTCGCTCCGTTCACCCGTTGAATCAGCGTACGCATGTCGTGAGATTTTCGTGCACACTTAAATCTGTAATTTCAGAATTCAGCATTGGTCTTCGAATCTCTAACTTCATCTTCTACCGCCTTTGTTTAAAATTACCAACGCCGCAATTACCCCCGGTACCCATCCGCAGAGAGTGAGAAGGAAAACGATGACAATGGAACCGCATCCCTGGTCGATCACTGCCAAAGGCGGAAAAAGGATGGAGAGAATAACGCGGAAAATTGACATTCTGAAGGAGGATTAGGATGGTAAAAATACGGAAATTACATATTCCAAACCTTCAAACATTGGCGTTGTTTCTGAAATACTCCACTCCGGGCTGATACCGTTTTCGCGGGCAACAAGGTCGAAATGAGACATCGCAATTCCCATGTCAATCATCTGCATATCTACCTGACTGAAGGCTTTCTGATAACCTGGCTTTCGCGAAATGTAAAACCGCAGCAGGTTTCCGTCAACCACAATTCTCCATGGCTGATTATTGGACGCGGACGGGGCCATGCGAACAGCTTTTAAAATACTTTCCAGTGGATGGCCCTCTGGCAGCAGCAATGGTGTTGATGGGTTGCCGTCAAAAAACAGCTTTTCGTGAGGCAGCCTCTTGTCAGAGCCTGCACCCAGCCGGATCAGGCGTTCCCCGATTCCGCGGGTTTCCGAAGCATATCCAATGGGTGTAATTGCAGGAATCACAAAGCCCTCTTTCAACCCAATGGCTTTCGAAAATTCACCCCGGTCGAAGGTACCTCCCAGCCAGCAGGTTCCCAGGCCCATGCGGGTGAATTCAAGAATAAGTTTTTCCAGTGTATATCCATAATCTAGAAAACCTATAACGGATGGTTGAATCTGGCCGGCAATAAAATAGCGCGCACCCTGAATAAATCCGTAGGTCCCGAGCTTGAGCTTTTGAGTGGCTGTATCCTCGCGGCTGACCAGCGAAAAACTCAGGGAAGTGCCTAACGGACCGGAGGAAAAGGCTGCAAACATTTGTTTGATCGCGGTGATCGTTTCATGGGTCAATGGTTCGGGAAGATAGTTGCGGCGGGATATGCGGGATTGAATGATTTCAGATATAGGCAGTGATTGTTGCATGGATTGATTTAAGGAGTTTGACAATATCGAGGAAAGAAAGTAATTTCAGCCCTTTAAAACGAATATAAAATGAAAAAACTTGTTTCTGCCTTGGTATTGGCCTTGGTTGTACTTTTTGCTGGTAAAACAGTGTCCGGTCAGGCTCTTAATCAACTGACACCAAAAGAGGTGAAAGAGGGATGGCAACTTTTGTTTGATGGTAAGTCCATGGACAAATGGCGTTGCTATAAATTGGATAAAGTTCAGGGCTGGTCCATGGAAGACGGCGCTATGACGGCTTTAGGGCTTCCTGAAGGAAAAGGCGGAGACATTGTGACAAAGGAAAAGTTTCAGGATTTTGAATTATCGCTGGAATGGAAAATATCTCAAAACAGTAATTCCGGAATCTTTTTCCATGTTGTAGAGGGCGATCAGTATGAAACAGTTTATATGACCGGTCCGGAATATCAGCTGTTGGATGATGTGGGTTATCCTACCTCGCAGCCGAAAAATAATTCAGGGGCTAATTATGATGTTCATCCTCCGAAATTTGGCCAGGTAAAAACCCTCGATCAGTGGAACTTAACAAAGATCGTTGTTAAAGGAGCCCATATAGAGCATTGGCTGAATGACCGCAAAGTAGTTGAGTATGAAATGTGGACTCCGGAATGGCTGGAGCTGAAAAATAAATCAAAATGGAAAGATGTTGAAGGCTACTGCAAGTATAAGGAAGGTTTTATTGCCCTTCAGGATCATGGTGGCAGCACAAGCTTCAGGAATATAAAAATCAGGAAACTCTAGTGATGATAAAATCCAACAATCGCGAATATACAAACGGCGAAATCACCGTTTTCTGGAAGCCGGATACCTGTATTCATGCCACCATTTGTTTCATGAAGCTCCGAAAGGTGTTTGATCCAACCAAGAGGCCCTGGGTAAATATGCAGGGAGCAGATAGCCAGGCGATTATAGATATTGTTGAACAATGCCCTACCGACGCTTTAACCTGGAAGTGGAACCGCGATTTATCGGCAGATGAAAAAGAAGAGCTCGAAAGTGCACCCGCAGGAGATGAAATGGTTCCGGCTCCGGTGGCTGAAATCACGATAATCGAAAATGGCCCCGCACTCATCCAGGGGAAATTCAGGTTGAAAAAACCAACAGGCGAACTGATTCCAACATCCGAACAGGTTGCCCTGTGTCGCTGCGGTGTCAGCAAAAACAAACCCTTCTGCGACGGAAGCCATCACGGATCGGGATTTCGCGGATAACATGATTTGCTGATGCGATGATGTGTTGATTAAAGAAAAACCGAGTATAAAGGAAGAGGAGGTCGGGTTATCCCAGCCTCCTCTTCTTTAATCATCACATCAGCAAATCATCGAATCATCTTTCGTCCGGCAAATTAAGTTCTACATTGTCGCGATAGTCACCCAGCAGATGTTCTGCGAAATAGTACCACATGGCGTGATCGAAATATCGGGTGTAATTGCCGTAACCGTGGCGCTGACCCGGCATGATCATGAAATCAAACCGTTTATTGGCCTTGATCAGGGCATCAGCCACACGGAAAGTGTTCCCCGGATGAACGTTGTTGTCAATATCGCCGGTTACCAGCATCAGGTGACCCTTAAGATTGTTGGCAAGATCCTGGTTTTTATTGACTTTGGCCTCATATTTTGTCACGGTTTCTTTTTTTACTGAATCAGCAGGATAGTAAGAATCTTCATCTATATCGGTTACTTCAACTCCTTCAACGGCTTCCTTCTTGTCGGTCTTTTCTATTGTCTTTTCTGTCTTATCCGTCTTCTTCACCGTCTTTGTGACCTCTTTTACCCCGTTGTGTGTTTCGCCCCACCACAGGTTGTAAATATTGTTGTCGTGGTTACCTGATGAGGAAACGGCCGCCTTGTAGAAATCCGGGAAGGTGAGGATAGCTGCGGTCGACATGAATCCTCCGCCTGAATGGCCAAAAATACCCACCTTGGTAATATCGATGAAATCATACTTATCGGCAAGTTGCTCCAAAGCATATTTATCATCGGCAAGGGCATAATCACGCAGGTTGTTGTATCCGTATGTGTGATAATACTTGTAGCGTTTCGGACTGCCGCCGCGATGGCCTACCGAGATCACCACGAATCCGAGTTGTGCCAGCGATTGGTTTTTACCTCCGGTAGGTGTAAACCTGATGGACACACTTTCCGTCTGAGGGCCTGGATATACATAGGAAATGATCGGGTATTTGCGGTCTTTTTCCATTTTGAATGGCTTCCACAATTCACCGTAAAGATCAGTAACGCCATCCACCGCTTTTACCTTAAAACGCTCTGGCATCTGCCATCCGGTTTCTAGAAGTCTCCGCATATCCATAGTTTCCAAATCCATTAGGATAGCTCCTTTATTGTCGCGGAGAACTGATTTCGGGGCCAGGTCCACCCGGGAAAAATTATCGACCATGTATTTGCTTGATTCAGGCATGCTTATCGTATGCGTTGCATCTTCAGGCGTTACCAGCTGGAAACCTGTTCCATCAAGTTTTGCCTTATAAATCAATGCATAATTAGGATTGATGCCCGGCTCATGATCGTATCCTTCAAAATAGATTTCCCTGTTCAAGGTATCGATACGGCTTACAGATCCAACTACAAAATTCCCGGAAGTGATGGAGTTTTTAAGGTTACCTTCGGCATCATAAAGGTAGAGCTGCCCAAAACCGGTGCGCTCCGACCACCAGATCAGGTCTTTGCCTTCATTGATGACACTGAGGTTGGTATATTCATTATTGAAATAGGGTTCGCTGGTCTCCGAAAAAAGAACCTTCGATTCACCAGTGGTTGTATTAGCCAGACAAACATCGATCTTAGCACAGGTGCGGTCCTTACGGATGAAAATCAGTGCATCTGAACGTTTTTTGATAAGGTCAATGCCAAAAGTCTGATCTTTCCATTTTTCCGTCTGGATTTTAACTCCTTTTCTACTGTCCACATCAAATACCCATAATTCATTTTGCGGAACAAATTCATCGCCTGGCATGGCGTAGCGGTAGGTTTCCAGTTCCGGACGGGGATCCTTGAGTGTATTGATTACCCAAAGGTCCTTTACCTTTCGCGAATCATCGCGGTCCACGTAGAACTTTTTGTTGTCCTCAAACCATCTGCCCGAAGCGCGCAGACGTTTTGTTGTTGTGGTATCTTCACTGTCGGACTGCCATGAATAGTATTTTTCACCATCAGTGGTAAGCTGATATTCAACACTGTCCTTGTCCTTTGCCTTCATCAGGTAAAGGTTGTGCTTGCGTGCGAAAATAATCCAGGTGGAATCCTTATTGTAGTTCATCCACTGGTTATCCTTTTTCTTTTCCTTCTCGATGGTATCAACAATTATAATATCCTTGCTGGCAAGTTTATACTCGAACTTGAAACTGTCGATCTCGAAATTGAAAGATTTGTTATCATCCTTGAATTTCAAATTCTTGATAGGCAGATCGAGATGGTTCACTGGTTTCATAATCATCTGATTGATCTTTGAAGCCATGTAGAACACATCAAACAAAGGGGATTTGGCTTTTTTTGCCGGATCAACCAGCCACCAGTAGTTCCCGTCGCCGGTTTTATAAGAATACCAGAACAAGTCCGATTTTTTCAACCAGGTGGGTTGAACCGAAGTGCTTCCCATCATTTTCGTAAGGTTTTCACTGCTGTATTTTTCTGCTGCTCTGAAATCGGCTTTATACTGGCCATAGGTCAGCGAACAGGCAAAAACAAGAATTAATACCAAAAAGTACTTTTTCATTTTTGGGATAGTGTTGGTTTATAACCTATAAAAATAGAATGAATTCCAGAGGGAGGTTTGGTTTTAACATTTTTTAAGAACCGCCCCGGGATTATCTCGATATGGCCCTGAGCGAATCGTGGGCTGCGGTTCTTAATTTTTCCGCAGGACCATACCGGGGATTTATTTTCCAGAGCTCCTCAGACAAAGCTGAGGCTTCGGCAAAACGCCTGGAATCGAGGTAATTCCAGATTTTCAACTCGCGTGCGGGTTCACTTTCCGGATAAAGCCTCAGCAACTGGTCGGCTGACTTTTCCGAGGCATTATAATCAAGCATTTTCCGCTGGCTCCAACCCAGATATAGCCATGCGGTTTCATTTCCAGGATCACTTTGAGTGAAATTCCCAAGAATTGCGGCTGCTTCAGCAAAGTTGCCGGACGAAAAAAGCTGGTATCCTGCGAGGTCCCTTTTATCCTTACGATTCAGGACCAGACACATCGGGAAGTTTTCCACATTTACGCTGTGGACAATCGTGGAGGGTAACACCATTTTGCCTTTCAAGCCAGCCGGACCGAGATAGGCATTTACAAAAAGTCCATAATCCCAATCGTACTTGCCCCGGTCGTACCAGGTGGTATAAACGGTCCTGATCTTTTGGAACCCATTCGTGAAAAATGGAGCCAGCGGGAAATTTGATGCCACAACCAGAGTATCCCCTCCAGGTTTCGAAAGCACTTCTTTTTCCAGCCATTTGACTGAAGGCCCGAGTGAATGAAAATAATAATCGGTTTCAAACTGATGGTAAGCCTTTGATACCCCTCCCGATAACCGGTTAAAATATACGTATTCCACCGGGTGGTTGCGGATGATATGAATCAGCGGACCTGAAAGGCCAAAGACTAAAAGACCTATTAATGCCCATCGGAATGAGACCTTTCTGAGAAGACAATAAAGAGACGACCAGCCGCTCGCAGAAAGGACAACAAAAAGAGGATAGATAAAGAGCAGATGGCGGATATTGCCATACAAATTAGAGTGCAGGGCCACGACATATATCAGGGGAAAAAAAGCACTGAAAACAACTGCGGAAAATATAACGGGCCCGAGTTTTTTGTAAAGACCGGCAAACAGTGGAATACCTGCCAGAATGATAGCCGGCGATACCATCAGGAAATATTTTGGGGCGTAATACCAGGGCAGCTCCTCCGACCAGTAAAGTTTTCCCTCAAAAAGCTGTCTGAGGCTGATCATATAGTGAGTCATCTGGTTCAGCGATTCGAGTGGATGGCGGATGGGATCCTGCAATCCGTACGGCCAGTCGATGATTCCTATTATACAGGCAAGCAGAATGGCAACAGCTAATGAAACCGACAGCCTGAACCACCCTTTCCACATGGCCCGGCTGTCAGATGGCCTGGTCACCCATGCTTGCCAAGCGGCAAACGATAAAATAATGGGCACAATCACCAGTCCTCCGATTCTTACAGATATTGCAAATCCGGTTCCCGCTGCGATTCCGGCGAGGTAGCCTTTATGGATCACCGGCAGCTTACGTATCAGCTTGACCAAAAAATAAATCGAAACGATATATCCGAGAGCAAAGGGAACATCTTTCAGGTTATTATAGGTATGGCCAAGAAAAACCGGTGAGAGGAGAAGGAAAATGATGGCCAGGATCCCCGCTCCGTAACCGGCGAGTTCTGCAGCCAGCAATCCGGAAAACAGTATGGTCAGGGCTCCGGCCAGGGCATTGATAATGTGGCGCGTAATATAAGGCTCCTGAAACCCGAACAGCTTGTTAACTAAATAGCTGAAGTTATCGATCGACTGTCCGTAATATTTAAGGAAGGTAATTGGCGTATCGATTGAAGAAATATCCTTTCCCCCGGTGGCGAAGTATTTGTATACATTTTCAGCCTGCTCATAGTGCACCGGTTCATCGCCGGAGATACCTGCATTTAAACTTAAAAGGGGAATCAAGGCAAAAGGCACGAGGCACAAGTAAAGGAAGATGCGTCGAAGGTTTAAGTTAAAAGGCAGGGTTCGGGCATCCTTTTCCATAGCGCCGGATTATTCGTGGAATTTCCTGACGAAATAGGACGGGCGGTGCTGGCTTTCCTTATAAATACGATAAATATACTCGCCGATAACGCCGAGAAAAGTGAGCTGTATCGATCCGAGAAAATAGATGCTTAGCAGGGTGGATGACCAGCCTATAATGGCGAACCCGGCGATTTTGGCGATCAATGTATATAATCCGGCTAAAAAGAAAACCACAATTCCGATGATACCCAAATAGAGGCAAAGGCGGATGGGGAATTTAGAGAATGAAAAGATAGCATCCGAGCTCAGGGAAAGCAGCTTAAAGTAGTTCATTTTAGACTTGCCCTGATGTCGCACTTCACGCCGGTACTCGACGAATCCTTGCCGGAAACCGATGAAATGCCTGAGTCCGGGCAGATATCTTATCGATTCTGAAAACTGAAGCAGGGCTTTTAAGGCATCGCGGTTCATGGCCGAAAAATTGCCCACATTATCGATGTCAGGTAAATCAGAAAACCGCCTGAAAGTTTTATGGAATGAGATGGTAAGCAGGTTGCGCCTGTTCAGGTTCGCTTTATTGGTCCGCTTGCCGAAAATGACGTCGTACTCATCGCTGACCAGCATCCGGTGCATCACGGGTATCAGTTCAGGAGGGTCCTGGAGATCGCCATCCATCATTACGGTATATTCTCCCTTGGCAAAAGTGAGGCCGGCAGTAAAGGCTGCCTGATGGCCAAAATTCTTCGACAGCTCCAGGATCTTTATCCTTGGTTCATTTTTTCTCGCCTCTTTGAGTCGAGCCAGGGTGCCATCCTTGCTGCCGTCATCAACAAAGATGATCTCAAAATCAGGCGTAATCCCCTCCAATACAGGAACCGTCCGGCTCACCAGGTTCTCAACGAGGGCTTCCTCGTTGAAGAGGGGTACTACTAAGGAGAGTTCCATGGTTAGATGTATGTCTGATCCCCAGACTGAAGTCCGGGGTTATCCAGATCGCTACGTATACTTGTTAATTAATACTTTAATCTTACAACTTACTTGAGCCTTGCGCCTTCTTACTTTACTTGCGCCTTGCGCCTTGAGCCTTGTGCCTTTATATTCTGGTCCAAACGTTGCCCTGCTTGTTCGACCTCACTGCAGCTTCAATAAACTGCATTCCGCGTATTCCTTCGTCGATGCCCGGGAATTGTCCGGGAACCGTTTGTTCGCCCCTGATAGCCTTTGCAGCGCCTTTGTAAAGGTTGCCAAATGCCTCGTAGATT
>CAIXHD010000225.1 GCA_903919065.1 uncultured Bacteroidota bacterium | reverse complement strand
GGCATATTCCGAAGTATCCCAGTTTCCGTTGATGCGATATTTGTACTCGATAACTTTGTTAACCGGCATACCATCAATAGTAATAGTATAAATACCGTCAGCTTCCGGATCGGTCAGATGCGCAGATCCGGCCCAGCTGTTGAATGTGCCTGCAACGTCAACAAAGTCTGTTCCTGGCTTGAATTCGCCACTGGCAATATGCTTGGTCATGTCAACATTGAATGTTGCCGGAGCCTGTGTTGGTCCGCCAGTGGCAGCAATATTGAATCCAATCATGTTCAGGTTGTCGGTACCGTACCAGTTGCCGTTAATAATCTGATACATAAGTGTACGACCTGGTTTTGTTGTCATATCATAACCAACGTTTACACCGTTAGATCCGTTAACGTCGTTAGGATCAACGCCCCACATCCTGATTACAGTAGCATAACTTCCTGGTTGCAGGAATTCAGTTTCTCCGTCTTTGCTTAATGGAAGGGTAACATAGGTTTTCAGCATAGATGAATCACAATCAACGATATCCGATACCATCCATTCTTCACGTACGCCGTCGATCTCTTTAATCAGGACATACTGGAATGAAGGAGTCTGGGTAGCATTAAAGCTATTGATGAATGCCGAAATGGAATTCACTTCGCAAGGAGCATAAATGTCGTAACCAACACCACACATGTCACCGGCATTGTCTCCACCAACCCAACCGCCGGTGCCTGCACCAGATTCAGCGGTAAAGTCAGCTCTGTGGCCGAGTGTGTCATTCACAGTAAAACGGATGGAAGTGTTATTGTTCAAAGGAACTTCTTCGCCGTTATCGGCTATAGCAGTATAATCAAAGCGATAATCGCCATAATCGCTAGCAACATATGGAGTTGCAATCGTTGCAGAATCTCGCTCAAGTGTCCAGATGGTATTGGAAGCCGATACATCACTTGCTACCTCGGTACCATTTTTCAAAACTTTTACCTGAAGCCTTGCATTTTCTGAATCATTGCTTCCCCTGTTTAATAAGGCTGCTCTGAATGAGTTTCCTCCAACGGTTCCGGAAACTGTTCCTGGAATTCCCATCTGACTTAATGGCCAGTAATTGATCTGACCGACAGTCTCGCCGATCCCGCCATCGAAATCAAGCCAGTAGTCTTCAAGTACGAGGTCGTTTTCGTAGCCTTCAACTAATTTCAGGTCGTCGATCATCCAGTAATAAGCATAGCTTCCACCATGGAAATAGAAGCGGATCTGAACATTCGGTGATCCGGCAGCTACGTCTGAAATATTGAGCTCAACATTCCGGTAACGTTCTGGAGTACCGTTGTTTGCTGCAATGTTAAACTGGAGGTCGTAGGTTGCAAGGTGGCCTCCGTTATCGGTAGTCACAAGCATCTCAATGTTGCCAGCTCTTGCACCCAGACAGCATAGATTCCAGTAAGTCGAGAATTTAACTACAACAGAGGATTTTGTTGAACAGTCGATCTTTGGTGTTTCAACGTAAGAATCTGCAGGTACAACTCCACCCACGCCATCATTATAGTTCAGATATTGGATTGGCAAACTGAGAAATCCGTCACTCTTGGTGGCAAAAAAGGACGGAGGATTCACACGCCTGTTCGTTCCCCATTTGATGGTATCTTTAACCCACATCCATGGGAAACCGGTACCGCTAACATCTTTGATATCCCATCCAGCCGGAAGTGACCATCCCCTTGGATTGGTTTCATCGGCCCAGTTAAATGTTGTTTGCCAGAAAACATCACCTCCACCTTTAATCTGACCCATAGAAGTTGAGCTCAGATTGGTCGTGCCGTCTTCATTAACCAGAACCTGCTTGGCAGCAGTCTGGATTTGTCCGAAGCTAACAGCCATCGAGCACATGAATAAAAACAAAAGAGTAAATCTTTTCATGATAAATTAATTAATTATGAGAATTGTTGAACGCGGGCAAGGTAGAGCTAATTCCTCCCGAAATACCTAACCAAAAACATGTTTCAATTTAAAAGCCGGGAGCCATACCCCCGGCTTTTTATCTGATTACCCCCAGACTTCGGTCTGGGGGTTGCTGACATGTTAAGCTTATTGTACTATAACCTTCAGTACCTTAACTTCTTTGCCATTATTGACGGTCAGGAAGTATAACCTTTTCGACAGTTTGCTGTCGATGGTTTCCTGATAGGTCAAAACATCAGCTACGTTATTCTGATACATAACCTGGTCCTAAATATTTGTAAGTGTGGTTTGCCAGATAACAGCTCTGACGCCTTTAGCGTATCCAGTACCCTAAATTGACAAACAAAATGGGCTTTTTGCTTGATGTTGAACTCATCAGCGTAATCTCAACCGGCCCCACGGGGCTGGCATATCCATACGTAAGTCCCAGCCCGGCAAGGTTTGTCGAGGCATCATTGAACTCGCTGAATTTATTGAAGGATTTGCCAATATTGAGTTTTAATATCACGTAATGATTGGTGCGCATCCGGTATTGAAGGTCGGTTCTGAGAATCAGGGCATTATTGGATGCACGTTCCATGTAATCCATGCCTGCAAAAGGGACCACATTATTGTGGTAAAAGCCTAGTCCTCCAATATAGGAACGGTAGGGATACGGAATGGTATCACCCAGAGCAAACGTTGCAATGGCCGATGGTTGGATGCTGAATTTCGGGGAGAGCTCAAATGCCCGCCAGTACCGAAAATCCAATATCAGCGCCGGATTAATTCCGGCGTCAGTGAAATTATTGACCTCCTTAATAACCAGGTCTGCCTTATCTCCCCTCGTGGGGTAGGGTATGTTATTGAAATTGTCCTTCTTGAGCTGTACAAAGAAATTCACCATCCGGGAATTGTCTGATTTTATCTGCCAATCACCTATGTTAGGGGTCACCCAGGCAATCTCACCCTGTATGCCTGCAGTGGCTGAAAATTGATTGCGCCAGGTGGTACGCATCACAAAATCGAGATAGGTGTCTACGAAAATATTACTGCTGATTTTTCTGTTATCCTTATATTCATAGGCTTTTAGCCGGCTGACATCAGCGATCAGCCCGTATTGAAGGCGCTTGTGGAACAGGAAAAAATAGGACCCGGCCAGACTGAGATTCTCTCCCAGATTGACGTCGATCCCCAGCTGATCGCCCGGCTTGAGAATGTTGCGGAAATCGGCCCTGGCAAGCAGGGACGCATTGAATAAATTATCGAAATGCAGCCCGACATGTATCAGGTCTTTGTCTTTTTCTTCAGTCCTGATAGTCAGATGCACTCCGTCAGTTACCGGGTGGAGCTCGTAGGTGATCCGCGAAAATTCATTAGTTCCCAACGCCCGCTGAAGTGCCCGGTAAATATCGTCCGGTTTTAACCAGGCCGGGAATGGCAGGTTCATAGCCGAAAGAACGAAATCAGGATTCGTTTTGTCAAGGCCGGTAAAAGAAATCTCCCTGATATATAATGAATCTGGTTTTGGAAGAGGAATGATCTTTTTTGATTGGCCATCTGAATAATTATTCAGCTTCTTCGCGAGATTGACCAGCGGAATCCATTGCGCACGGGCAGATCGCTCACCGGTTCTGATGATCGAATCAGCCAATCCGAAAGTCAGTGTGCTGGCACCCGGAGTCCTCGGCCGGATAAGAATGTCACATAACAGCCTGTTTTTGGCGTTGATGTCTTCCCTGGTTAAGGTGCTTATCTGCTTAAGAATGCTGATGACGGAATGGATCTCATTCTTTTTGTATAATTCCCTCTGCACATCAATACCGATAATAATATCGGCACCCATAGCCTTTAGATGATCAGCAGGGAAATTATTGATGAACCCGCCATCAATTAGCAGGGTTCCGTTAACCTCTACCGGAGTGAAAACAGTTGGGATGGCCATACTTGCCCGTAAGGCATCATGAAGGGTTCCACTCTTCAGAACAACCTCCTGCCCTGTAACAACATCGGCACCGATACACAGAAATGGCCTGGGCAACTGATTGAAAAGCTTGATGTTATATGCTGGCCAGGATAGACCCGCAAGCATATTCGTGATATTTGTTCCTGCAATCAGTCCGGTTGGCAGCTGGAGTTTACCCTGATTGATCGGGAAATCATAGAAGTACTTTTCGAGCTGCTCCTTATACTCAAATGTCAGGTCGCTGCGGGGAATTCCATCCGCCAGCAGAGATTCCCAGTCCATATCTTTTACGACTTTCTCCATCTCCGCTGCTGTATAACCCATCGCAAACAAACCTCCTACCAGCGATCCCATGCTGGTTCCGGCAACGTAATCTATCTGAATGCCAGCTTCTTCCAATACTTTTATCGCCCCGATATGAGCCAGTCCCGCTGCACCCCCTCCGCTAAGAACCAAACCTACCTTGGGCCGTTGCTGCCCGATTAATTCTGAGGTAAACATCGTTAAGGCACAAGGCACAAGGCACATGGCACAAGTAAGGGCTAAGGAAAAAGACCGGAAAGGAGTAAAGCGCAAGAGTGGCATGAGATGCGGGTGTTTTAGGACTTAAAGATACCGCAAAAAAAGATACTTTTGAACCGTGAACAGACTGAATTTTCTTCAGCCTTAATTGTTATTGCTTGATATTCAATGGCATCATATCTATTAGTGCTCTTCGGGATTAGGTATTCTATCAATGAAGCAGTAACACGGCAATAAAACTTGAAACAATAAATCATTTTATGAAATATTTTCTCAGCATCATCATTCTTATCCTCGGGATCAACTTTACAGGTTCTGCACAAAATCGTGAAACGTTTTTTAAAACTATTCCCGCATTGGATGAAGCAACCCCCGAATGGGCACGGTTGATGTATGGCTCCAATCCAAACGTCTTTCAGGTGGATTTTGAGTTTGAGAAATATACGGAAAGCCATCCGTTGGAGAAGACAACCCATACCCAAAACTATAAGCACTGGCGCCGACAGGTAAGCGGGTTTGTTAAATCCGATGGACATATTAAACTTCCGGACGCTCAGGAGCAGGAAGCTTTCCTTCAAAAAATGGAGAAGCGGGCAAAGCTGAAATCGGGCTCTGCCGGTACCTGGAGACAACTCGGCCCCTTTAGCACGGTCAACGGTGAAGGCAGCCAAAACCTGGAAGTCTCTTGGCAAGTAAATGTTTACTGCTTCGACCAATCTGAATCCCGGCCGGAAATTCTGTTTGCCGGCACCGAAGCCGGTGGCCTTTTTAAATCTGAAAATAAAGGACTCTCCTGGCGTTTGGTTTCGGCCTCGGTACCGGTGAGTACCATCAGCGATGTGAAAATTGCTGCTGCCAATCCGGATATCGTCTTCTTTGCCGCAAATCAACGGATTTATAAGTCGATAAATGGGGGCGAAACCTGGAGCCAGGTTTTTCTCATCAGCGATGATGCTTACCAGTTATTAATTCACCCTACCGATCCAAATATCGTATTCTGTGCTGCCAATAATGGCCTTTATCGTTCAATCGACGGTGGCGCTGCCTGGACCAAACTTTTTTCACAGAAATGCTGGGATATAAAATTCCATCCGGTGAACCCTGCCATTGTCTATCTGGCAAAGAACAGCCCGACCGCTAAAAAATGCGAATTCTGGAAATCCACTGATACCGGTGCCACTTTCACTGTAAGAAATCAGGGGTGGTTTATTCCTTCCTCTCCGGCTGCAGCAAATGATGAGGGCTGTAAAATTGGTGTCACACCAGCTTCCCCGGATCTTGTTTATGCAGCATTGATTGGTCAGGGCAAAGCTGGCGACGCTGGCTGGATAGGCATTTACAAAAGTATTGATGGCGGGGAAAGTTGGGTTAACCCGAATCTTCCGGATGGTGGGCCGTATTCAGTTACTCACGCGAACCCTGCGAATTCAGGTATCGATGGATCAGGATTCGGTCAGGGATTTTATGATTTTGCACTCGGCGTATCACAGGTTAATCCTGATAAAATCTGGGTGGGTAGTGTCGTATTTTCAAAAAGCGAAAATGGTGGAGGCTCATGGCTCCGGATAGGTTCCTATGGAGCTCAGCAGGATATCGGCTGGGTGCACCCTGATATCCAGGATATGCACGTCCGTGGCAATGAGATATTCCTCTGCACCGACGGTGGTGTCAGCTACTCAACAGATGAAATGCGAACCCACGAAGCACGTAATTATGGTCTGGCGGGTTCTGATTACTGGGGCTTCGGACAAGGATGGAATGAGGATGTTCTCGTCGGTGGTCGCTATCATAACGGAAACAGCGGATATTATCAAGGCTATGGTGAAGGTAACACCCTTCGACTGGGTGGTGCCGAAGCATCAACAGGTTATGTAAACCCAATGGAGAACCGAAAAACATACTTCTCAGATATCAGCTCTGCACTTCTTCCGGAAAAAATCGACGAACCGGTTGTATACTTTCAGAAACTCGGTAAATATCCCCTTGAAAATTATACCGAATCTTACTCAAGCGAAATCGAATGGGATCCCCGCTATGCCGGTCATCTGTATCTCGGCGAAGGTGGCAAATTATGGAAATCGACGAACGGTGGTGGATATTTTGAAGCGGTGTATAATTTCGGAACTGGAAAAGTGATTGAAATAGAGGTTTCCAGAAGCAATCCCAAAGTCATCTATTGTGTGTATCAGCCGAAAGGCGGTTACTGGGATCCATGCAATATCAAAAAAACCGTCGACGGTGGAAAAACATGGACTTCCACCAAGGCAGTCCCGACAAATGACCTCTGGAGATTGGAGATTACCCTCAATCCTGAAAATGAGAATGAACTTTGGGTCATCAGTGTAGGTGCCCAAAACGGACGAAAAGTTTATCGTACCCTCGATGGAGGCACCAGCTGGGAGGCAAAGAATTCAAGCCTTTTCGATGGTGAACGGGCCCTGGACATTCAGTTTCAGGGCGGTACTGATGGTGTCGTATATCTCGCTACCGATACCGGGGCTTACTATTGGAATCCTGCAATCGGTGCATGGATCGAATACATGACCGATCTGCCGGCATGGACACGCGTTATGGAAATGAAGCCATTCTATGCTGCAGGCAAAATCCGCATGGCAACCGGTGGCCGTGGGTTCTGGGAAACCGATCTTGCGGTTAAGTCCCGACCCCTTGCTCAACCAATGACCAAATCCGATATAATATATAATAGCAGTGATACGGTTCAGTTCGAAAGTTATTCCATCGTACTCGCTGAAGGAGCCAAATGGCAATGGGCATTCAGTCCCGCCCCTTTGTATGTCAGCTCTTTAACTGCTCGAAATCCAAAAGTCGTATTCGGATCAAAAGGTAGCTTCGATGCTACCCTGACTGTAACCGATGCCGATAACCAAACCAGTACAAAAACGGTTCCTGCGATGGTCACGATTGCCGATCCAGCCAATCCGGATCCATTGGCCGGACAAGCACTGCAGTGTGCGGTGAAGGGTGATTATGCCGTTACTGAGAATCTCGGTTTAACCACCAACGTCATGACGATAAGCGCCTGGGTGAATCCCGATGGAATTCAACCTGATTATTCAGCAATTGTTATGAATAATGGTACCGGAGCCGGATTCAATTTCCGCGGAGGTAACAATACCCTCGGATATCACTGGCCCGGAGGTTCATGGAGCTGGGACAGCAAGCTCATCGTACCCGCAGGTCGCTGGTCGCATGTAGCGATGGTGGCTAATGGCTCGTCAATGACTCTGTACGTCAATGGAATTCCTTCAAAAAATACAGCCTCTTTGCAAAATGCTCCGATCAACACCATGAATATTGGGAACTACATGGGGTGGGGCGATCGTAATTTTAAAGGGATGATCGACGAGGTTTGTATCTGGAAAAGAGCTTTAAGTCAGGATGAAATCAGAAAATTTGCTCATCTGACCAAGGGAAATATGACATCAGATACAGAGTTCATTGCATATTACCAGTTTAATGAAACCGGCGGAGACCTGTTTAATCGCATGAGCAGCGGTATGGGGAGTTATATTGGTTCCCCCGCGAAAGTAATCTCATCGGCTCCTGTGGGAGAAGGAACCAGCACCCTTTTGACTGTGAATGCCGGTGGAAATTTCGATTTCACAGGTACGGGGTTCTCTATGACTTACCCATCAGGGACACTGTTTCCGGGTGATATCGTGGTAACCCGCCTGCAAACCCTCCCCGCAACACCACCAAATGCAAATCCGAATCTCGGTTGCTACTGGTTGTTTAATGCCTATGGAAGCGATCATTTTACTCCGATTACCGAACTGAGGTTCACTTCTTTCTCAGGAGTTCCGGCAGATACCATAATACGGGCTCCTTCACAGGCAAAGCTGTTCGCCAGAAGAATCGGCGAAACCACCAACTCGTGGGAAACACTCTGTGGTGCAGTCTCAGTGACTCCGGGAGCTAACGGGGTATTCCGGTTTAATTCAACCTGTCCGGTTAGCATAAACGGTTCTCTGTATCTTTCCAGCGATAATATCAATATGCCATTGCTGAAAGGAACCACAAGCGGTATCGATAATCGTGTAGATCCAGGTGAAACTTTCGTCCGCGTTTACCCGAACCCTGTTTCAACTGAATCCGATATCCGGTTCGAATATCCTGGTAACGGTCCTGTACATATCAAGCTTTTCGATTCAGCAGGGAAACTCCTAAAGGATATAAAAACAAACGGACCTTGCACCGAAATCGTCCCGGCATCAGGATTGCCCGCCGGCATTTGCTTTTATACTGTTCAGTCTGATACAAAAATGCGCAGCGGCCGCATAGTTGTAAAATAGAGTTGGAAGTAGCGTTGGTGGAGGTAGAAGCAGAGGTAGATGTAAAGGTAAATGTAGATGTAGATGTAGATGTAAAGGTAAAGGTAGATGTATAGTTGGCAACTTTATAGAGTTGTCATCTTTAAGTCAATATTGTAACTACCTGACTAGCATCCATAAAATGTATTAGCTCTTTTCATTTCCTGACGATGTAAATATGGTAGTGTTTTGTAACCGATTTGTTAACAGCTGTTTAATCTATTGTAAACGGAAAGATGTTGCCAACCCTATTAGCAGAAGTTGGCAACTTAATTCCTTATGTATTTAATAATCAGTTGATTGGTGAATTAAAAATGCAATACTTGGTCTATAACTAACATGTTTACAGGGACTTGTATTTTCAATAGTAAGTTGGCAATTTTATAGAGTTGCCAACTGTATAAAATCCATTGAATTCCGGGTAAGTATGAGTACCTTCGTTTGGTCCCCCTTATTTATCTGATTTGAAATGAAAACGATCCGGCTGATCCTTTCGGCAGCGATCCTTTGGGGGTTCTCCGTTTCCTGTGATAATGTGGTCGAAATGTTTCCGGATAATGCACCGGACACTCTCTATGTAATCGGATGTCTAGATGGTTACGGTGGCATGCAGCAGGTTAAGGTCAGAAAATTGATCCATGGGCACGGTGAGGGTGCTTTACTGATTAATGACCCGGAATATTACCTGCCGGATTCTTCAACACGCGTATACTTGCAGGACCCAGCCGGAATTCTGACTACGATGAATCCTGTCGTTTATCCCCGCCAGACGGGTGGTCTGGTGGTCCAGGATAGTAATGTCATCTGGCAATTGGATAATTACCCATTGATTCCCGGCCAGAAGTATACATTGAAAATCGATAATCCCGCCATGGGACAGGTCGTAACTTCAACTATTACAACTTTACCGACAGCTGCGTTTACTTATCCCGTTCCGGCGTCGGTCATTCATAGTAAATTCAAGTTTACTGATCCGGTAAAACCATTCCATATAATATTTACCCCTGCTTCAGCTGCTATATGGTCCATTTCACTCAAGTACCTCGATTTTATGACGAATGGTGATACGCTGTTCCGAAAGGCAACTTTCAGCGGTCAGCCTAATTATGGAGGCAATTCAGGTAGAGAGTTCGATCTTCCTTATCTGTTTATGATTTTTAACAGACTTATCCAGGATGATCCCAAAGTAGATTTCCGCATGTTTTATCGGTTCGATTTTCTGGTTTGGAACAGTAGTTCATCGGCCAAAATTAACGGAGGCATGGGAGTATTTTATGCCGTTCATCACGCGGTTTTGAAAAATGTTTGCCCCATGGAATCATTTAACTCTGCCCTCGCTGATTCCATCGATACAAAACACCTCAAATTCTCCCGTATTCCATACAACGGACCCTATACCGATCCCGATTCAACAGTGTTAAATCCATTCTTCTCAATACTGCGATGAAAAAAGCAATATTTATCGCAGGCATATTTCTGATGCTTACCAGTACGCTGGTTTTTACCCAGACGGGCTCAGTCAAGGGATTCGTTTATGATGCAACGTCCGGTCAGCCTCTCGCGCTGGCTTTCGTTGCTATCACTGGTTTCAAAACCAAAGTGGTGACAGATGCCGATGGGTTTTTTATGATATTGAAAGTTCCGGCGGGTGACCATTTAATACGGGTTTCCTATATCGGGTTTGAAGATTTTGCAGAAATTGTGACCATCGAAAATCAACTGATGGAGCAGATTGTCGCTCATCTGAAGCCGCAGGTGGTCACCTTGCAGACTGCAACTGTCAATGCGGAACGCTGCCGAATGGAACACCTGAATCCGGTATCTGCCCATCATATAACACAGGAATCCCTCAAAAGTATCCCCGGATTAACAGGCCAGTCTGATCTCGCTGAATATCTTCAGGTAATCCCGGGCATCATATTCACCGGCGATCGGGGAGGGCAGTTCTATGTTCGGGGAGGCGCCCCGGTGCAGAATCAGGTTAAACTCGACGGAATGACGGTCGTTAATCCCTTTCATTCAATTGGATTTGCATCAGTATTTGATACAGAAATCATTGGTTCGGTCGATGTTTATACTGCCGGATTTGGTGCAAAGTACGGGGGAAGAACCTCTTCCGTGATTGATGTAAAAACGCGAATTGGAAACCGGCGTGAATTCAAGGCAAAGGCTTCAGGTACAACTTTTGGGTACGGCTTGACAGTGGAGGGGCCGCTCAAGAAAATGACAGAAAAGGACCCATCTTCGATTTCAGTAATGCTTTCAAATAAAGGCTCCTATATTCAGAAATCAGCAGGTCTTTTTTATCCCTATCTGGATAGTGCCGGCATCCCTTTTAATTACAATGATCTGTTCGGTAAAGTAAGCTTTGTTGGCCGCAAGGGCGATCAGCTCGATCTGATTGGTATGCATTTTACGGATGTGGCGGATTACACAGGCTTAATTCGTTCCACCTGGGAAAATAACGGAGGAGGATTCCGGTTTCTGGTTTCCCCAAGTAACAGCCGCCTCCTGTTTGAACAAACTCTCTTTTATTCTGATTACAGCGGCAAATTTCTTGAGGCGTCAAAACGCCCGCGCTCCACTAGGTATAACAGCCTCGAAGGAATGTTCAAGGTGTTCTTTAATGGACCCCTGTTCAGTTTTGTTTGGGGAACGGAAATGAACGTCAATCATACAAAGCATAACTTCGCAAGTGATGCCAATCTTCTTCAGGATATCGACTATTATTCCACCGAGCTGATCACATTTCTTGATTCCCGCATTGAAATAGCAAGGTTGCTGATTGAACCGGGTTTTAGGCTGCATTATTATGCTGATAATGCATATGTTGCTGCTGAACCAAGGCTGAAAGTCCGTTTCAAAATCAACGATCTCCTCAACATCAACTTTGCAACCGGACTCTATTCCCAAAACCTGGTATCCACAACCTCCCCTGAAGATGTAATCAGTCTCTTTCAGGGATATTATATCGGTCCGGGTTTTGTTCAGGATACCTATCGGGATAAATATATCGATGATAAGATTTCACTTGCCTGGCATGCCGTATGCGGATTAAGCTATTATGGCCCGAAAAATCTGAAGCTGTCGGTGGAGGGATATGTCAAAGACTACTACCGCATGATCAATTCAAACCGCTATAAAAAGTATGACCTGATTCTTACAGCCAATAATCATTACCCCGATTATCTGATCATGCCATTTATTATTGAGAAGGGGTGGGCTTATGGAATCGATTTTCTTGCAGACTGGAATACTGAATCATGGAATCTGTATGCTGCCTATTCGCTTGGATATGTGACCCGTCAGGATGAATTCATGGATTATGTACCGCATTTCGACCGCCGGCATAACATGAATTTTGTAGCGGGTTATAAGCTGGGCCACAAGAAAGGTTGGGAACTAAAAGCCCGATGGAATCTGGGGTCAGGTTTCCCTTTCACCCAATCCTATGGAATGTATGAAAACCTGGTCAATAATTACGGTCAGTTCTCACTTGATCTGACAACATCCGGGGAAATTGGGATCTTGTATGGACCAATAAATGGGGGCCGACTGCCCTGGTATCACAGGCTTGATATTTCGCTTCAGAAAGCATGGATTTTTCGAAAAGGCCATAGTCTGGAAGTTACTGCCAGTATCATGAATCTGTATAACAGGCTTAATGTTTTTTACGTCGATAGAATCACGATGAAGCGCATCAATCAGCTTCCAATTTTGCCCACTCTCGGCCTCTCCTGGCGTATTTAATTAGAGTTGGCAACTTTATAGAGATGCTAACACAGAATTAGAAATGCAACAATCTATTATACTGGATATTAAGAATATAAAAAGTCCGCCTCTTGTCGCTATTTTATTCATATTCTTGTCCTTACGACAATAAGTTGGCAACTTATTCTAATAGAGTTGAAATCTATATGACAACAAGTTTTTACAGTTAGCTGTTTATCTTAAGTTTACAAACGAGGGTGGAAATTCCGATTTTGATACTATTCAAATTCCCATTCGTATATAGCTGAATTTCTAATGATTAACAATGACTTAATTTGATGACAACTCTATAGAGTTGCCAACTCTCTTTCTTTATAACATCAAATCATCCCATCATTTCTTCGAGGTGCTCCACCATTGCCCGGCTGCCCACATAAAAAGGACTTCGCTGATGCAGCGACTCGGGTTTCAAATCAAGAATCCGGGTATGCCCGTCAGATGCCTTACCCCCGGCCTGTTCTGCAATAAAGGCAATCGGATTGCACTCATAGGCCAGCCTGAGCTTTCCTTGTGGTGAACTGGCCGTGGATGGATAAATGAATATTCCGCCCTTCAGCAGGTTACGATGAAAATCAGCCACCAGCGATCCGATATACCTTGATGTATATGGCCGGTTGGTTTCGGGATCCATCTCCTGGCAATATTTAATGTATTTCTTAACACCCTCTGGAAACTTGATGTAATGCCCCTCATTCACGGAATATATCGAGCCAAATTCAGGAGTCCTTATGTCCGGATGAGATAAACAGAATTCACCGATCGATGGGTCAAGAGTAAATCCGTTGACTCCCTTTCCTGTTGTGTATACCAGCATGGTTGAGGATCCGTAAATAATATACCCGGCTGCTACCATTCGCGTTCCTTCCTGCAGAAAATCCTCAGGTTTGGCGGTATGGCCGCGTGGCGAAACCCTGCGGTATATCGAAAATATGGTGCCGATAGATACGTTTACGTCAATGTTTGACGACCCGTCTAAAGGATCCATCAGGAAGATATACTTACCATCCTTGGATAGGTTGTCCTCAAAAGTGATGATCTCCTGATTCTCTTCGGTCACGATGCCGCAAACTTCACCGCTGGCCTGAAGTGCTGCGATAAATGTTTCATCTGCAAATACATCAAGCTTTTTTTGGTCCTCACCCTGTACGTTGATATTGCCCGACGCTCCCAGAATATCCACCAATCCGGCCTTGTTAATTTTCTTATTTACGATTTTTGCCGCAATGCCGAAATGGCTGAGCAGGCGCGAAAGTTCACCTTTTGCGTAAGGAAAATCCGTCTGGCGTTTAATGATGAACTCATTCAGGGTGGTAATGGAATAACCTTTCATAGCTTAAAGTTGCCAACTTTTCTTGAAGTTGGCAACTTTATATTGCCGAAAGTGCCAACTTTGTATGCTTTCTTTAAAATTGGCAACTTTATTTATGATAGTACACAAATTTGGTGGCGGTATTCTCAAAACTCCTGAGGCAGTCAGACAGATGCTTGGTATTCTCCAAACCAGCCCGCTGCCTGCTGTAGTGGTGGTTTCAGCTTTGAATAAAATGACTAATGCCTTCGAAGGCGTTGCCCGTGCCTGGTATAATCACGAAAACACGGAACCGGGTATGCAAATGATTCGCGGTTACCATTTTGATATGGCCTGCCGCTTGTTTTCAGACCCCGATGAGGCATGGCTGCGTTATATGAAACCAATGTTTTCTGAAATTCAATGCAAACTTCAGGAGGAGCCGGGATTGATTTACGATCGTGCTTATGATCAGATTGTCTGTTTTGGCGAGTTGCTCTCAACAGCCTTACTGCGAACCTACTTTGAGGAAAATGAGCTGGAACATCGATACCTTGATGCAAGGACGGTTATCAGAACTGATGAAATATTTCGCGATGCAGGAATAAATTGGGAAGAAACCCGCGACCTTATCCGTGCCGAAAGGGATAGTGCCGAGGAAGATTCGCTCGATGCAAAGGACAGTTACCTCATTTTGACCCAGGGATTTATCGGAAGCACCCAGACCGGTGATTCAATTACACTGGGCCGTGAGGGTTCCGATTATACCGCAGCAATATTCGCCTATTGCCTCGATGCAACTGAAACATGGATATGGAAGGATGTCCCTGGAATATTGAATGCTGATCCGGCTGAATTTGCTGATACAGAAAAGATTGATGAGATGAATTATCTGGAAGCGATTGAATTAGCCTATTTTGGTGCCAAAGTCATCCATCCCAAAACCATCAAGCCTCTTCAGAATAAGCTGATCCCTTTATGGGTCAGGGACTTCTGGCATCCTGAAGGATCCGGCACACGGATTTTCGACCTGAAGACGATACCTCCTACCGGGACCATCTTCATTACTAAGAAGAACCAGCTGCTGATATCATTTCAGCCGCGCGACTTTTCTTTTATTGTTGAAGATATGATCTCGGAGATATTTGCTCAGTTATCTAAATTCCGGATCAAGGTAAACCTGATGCAACATGGAGCCGTCAGTTTTTCCATTTGTGTAACGGCTGATATGGACCGAGTAAACAGCCTGATTCAGGCAATGCTGCCAAAGTTCAGGATATTATACAACAGTGATCTTGAGCTTGTGACGATCAGAAGGTACACTCCTCAGGCCATCGAAAGAATGACCACTGGCCGCAGGATAATGATTCAGCAGCTCAGCCGCAAGACAGCGAGGTTTGTGCTGGCTTAGGGTGCAATTTTAATTAGCGGTCGAACTCCAGGGATAATCCCTTAACTGATTCGTCGAAAATCCCGTTATCAAAAACAAGATTTCCATTGACAAAAGTATGGGTGATCCTTGATCGCAATGAGGTTTCCTCAAGTGGCGACCATCCGCATTTGTATAATATATTATGAGAATTCACCGTCCAGGGATCCTCCGGGTCAATGAGAACCAAATCAGCATAGTATCCCTCACGGATATAACCCCGGTTGCGGAGATGAAAAATATCGGCTGGAGTATGGCACATTTTTTCCACAATCTTCTCTACCGGTATGATATTCTTATGATGGAATTCCAGCATTACCGGCAGTGAATGTTGGATCATCGGAGCACCTGAAGGAGCCTTGGTATATATATTATCCTTCTCTTCCAGCGTATGTGGTGCATGATCCGTTGCCACGATATCTATCCGGTCGTCAATCAGAGCCTGAATCAGCGCTTCTTTGTCCTCTGCTGTCTTGATTGATGGATTCCACTTAATCAGACTGCCCTTATCCGTATAATCCTGATCGTCGAACCATAAATGATGTACACAAACTTCCGTCGTGATCAGCTTGTCCTTCACCGGTCCGGGCGGATCTAACAGGGAGAGTTCTTTTGCCGTGGACAGGTGGATCAGATGAAGATGGGTGCGGTGACGTCGGGCCAGTTCTACAGCAAATGAGCTCGATTTGTAACAGGCTTCTGTCGATCTGATTAATGGGTGATATTCCATCGGGATATCATCGCCAAATTGCTTTCGGAAAGCTTCGAGATTCTGTTTTATGACTCCCTCGTCTTCGGCATGAACCGCAATAGGTAGTTTACGTATGCGGAAAATGCCCTCTAATGCCATAGGATCATCAACAAGCATATTTCCGGTTGATGCACCCAGAAATACCTTTATCCCGCAGGTTTGATGTATATCCACCGCATGCAGTTCGGCCAGGTTTTTATTCGTTGCACCAATAAAGAATCCAAAATTTGCCAGACTTTTGCCTTCCGCGATAGCGATTTTCTCCTTAAGCAGTGCGTTTGTGGTGGTTTGCGGGATCGTATTCGGCATATCCATGAAGGAAGTAACACCTCCGGCAACAGCTGCTTTTGATTCTGTATAGATATCGCCTTTGTGGGTTAAACCCGGATCGCGAAAATGCACTTGATCATCTATAACACCAGGGATGAGCCATTTGCCTTTCCCGTCAATTATTTCGGTGTCCTTTGTTGTAGCCGGATAAGCCGAAGCCGGATAAATTTTTGTGATGAGCTGATCATGTATGGCAACATGTCCGGGAGTCCGGACACCTTCATTTATAATCAGCACATTGGTTATTAGATAGTTACTCATTCTAGTTGCTGATGTGTTTATTGTATCGTGCACGAAAGCTACTGATTTTCATATGAATAACTCCCATCAGAGCTTCGCTCATGATACCACCGCTCATTTTAGATGAACCAAGTTCGCGGTTAATAAAGATTATTGGTACTTCTATAATTTTAAATCCGAGCTTCCACGCCTTGAATTTTATTTCGATCTGGAAGCCATAGCCTTTCATTCGGATCTTGTCGAGGTTAATTGTCGTAAGAAGCTTTTTTGTAAGGCAGACAAATCCTGCGGTTGAGTCACGGATATCCATCCTTGTAACCATCCTGACATAGTGGGAAGCATAATAGGAGAGTATGAGCCGACCCATTGGCCAGTTGACAATAGCGACGCCTCTTTTATAACGGCTTCCGATAGCCATATCAGCCTGATTGCTTTTACAGGCTTCATAAATCGGGATCAGGTCATTGGGATTATGGGAAAAGTCGGCATCCATCTCGAATACGTAATCGTAATCATGCTCGAGTGCCCATTTAAACCCCGTAATATATGCTGTTCCAAGTCCGAGTTTTCCGGGTCGTTCGATAAGAAATAGTCTTCCGGGGTATTCCATTCTCATGGATTTGATTATTGCGGCGGTTTGATCAGGAGAATTGTCGTCAATAACCAAGACATTAAATTCTTTTGGAAGGCTATATATATAGGTAAGAAGGTTGCGAATATTCTCGGCTTCCTGATAAGTTGGGATAATAATGAGGGTATCGGACACTTGAGGAAATTATTTCTGTTACTATTTACGCGCTTCTATTGGTACGAAGATAGTTGATTTTGGTATAAAAGAAGTGCTGCGACGACAATTGAGTGGATTGGGTGAAAAATATTGACCTGACAATAAGCTTTTTAGAAGAATTACTAAAAAAAGTTTGCAGTTGTACTTGCTTAACCCAAGGATAGCCGTATATTTGCATTCCAATTTTGATGGATGTGTTCTTTAAACGGCTGGTAAATGTGGAAAAATAGTTGATAGAATATTTGGAAGTTGGATAATTTTTCCCTTATACTTTCGCCGCTTTTAGAAAAAAAAGTTCTTTGAAAAGATTGAAGAGTAACAAAAGGTCAGGTAAAGAAGAAGTCAATTCTGTTTTACTGAATCGATAATGATGAATCTTGAGCAATGATTTTACAATTACAACGAAGAGTTTG
>CAIXHD010000224.1 GCA_903919065.1 uncultured Bacteroidota bacterium | reverse complement strand
CTAACCCGTTGTCGGAAGTATATCAACAACCAGGCAAAATAGTCCTTTAAAAAAATCAGACGCTGCCCGGAAAATCTGACGCTGTTCAAACCTGGCGCCGGCCCTGGCGAAAAATGCTCTGGTAAAATCATCACGGATACCGATGGCCTGATTGAAATCGGCAATGGCACCTTCTGTATCCGAATTCTTCCTTTTTAATTTTCCCCGATAATATAATGCATCGTAATTGTACGGGTCTTCCTCCAATTTGGCATTACACTCCTGAATGGTACGCATACCATCCTTAGAGTACCTGAGACGTTGTGAATCGTTTCTCATTATTCACGGGTTTAATGATCTTATTACCTGCCAATTAAAAGGTGTAGTAGCTCACCTTGTTCATCGAGGTTCCCATTTTAGCACGCGGCAGGTCGATAGTTTTGTTTTCACTTTTATCAAGAGTAACTGTTGTCATAACCGTTTTGCCACCTCTTGAATCTTCACTGGTCATTTCCATAACGAAACCTTCAATTGACAGGGTATTATGCAAAGCCGACATTTTTGCCGCCCTGAAAATACCAGTATCGTTCGATAGTTTTACTTCGTCGGTGATCCAGACGGAACCGAAAATACTTTTGTAGGTGTAGGTGAATTTTTTGCACAGATGGCCAACGATCGTTCTGGTTTCCTCAGTTGGTTTCAGCTCCAGTTTCTTAATATCGGCACCCTCAGGATATTTGAACCGGGTGGCATTATACATGGGTTCGGGACTGTCGCTGCCCATAATCTGAATGGCTACCTCATTGGCCAGATCGAATATGGTTGTAATATCACTGCCTTTGGCGGGTGCATCCATGATAACCATGAAATTTTTTCCTCCGCTGGTGTAAAAAGTCTTGTAATTAAAGGTGCGCATCAGCTCATTATTCTTCGCAAAAAAATCAATCTTCATAATGTTGCAGCGGTCGAAAGAATAAGAATCTGACCATTTAACACCAGGCATGGTGATCTGGCCGGAGAGTTGGCTTACCGACAGGAAAACCGAAGCTATGAAAAACAATGATTTTTTCATGGAATTGAATATTTAGTCAATAATTAACTTATAAAGAGGCTTTTGCTGGAGTATTCAGGATCGCAAGTCAGGTTTACCTGCAATTTCCTGAACCCAGCCTCATCACCCGGAGTAGGAATGTGTGTAAGATGCACCTCGCAATCGCGCAGCAGTTTCAGGTTCTCCAATGCTACCTGTGCTCCAGGATTGGACAAAGCACTTATTCCAAGGACGATCAATGTCTCGTCAACATCAAGGCTAACCATTTTTCCGTTCAGGATATCTTTCTTCAAATGGGTTACAGAGTCAATCAGGCTTTGCGGCAGGAGGTGCATATTGTCAGGCAGACCAGCCAGATGCTTGCTTGCATTTAATACCAGGCTGGATGATGCGTGCATCAGCGGAGAATTCTTGCCTGTAATAATTGTTCCGTCATGTAGTTCGATGGCAGCTCCGCAATAGAATCCGGCGTTCCCCTTCCCGCTTTTTTGAGCGTCATCAGCAGCCTTTCTGGCTGGTCCCACAACTTTTCTATCCTCTACACGGCCACCAATTTTCTCTATTATTGCATTTATTCGGTCTAAGTTGTCCTGATCAACCAATCCAACGGCATATTCCACGGCACACCTGAAGTATCTGCGAATAATTTCCTGATAAGAGGCTTCGGTGATAATTTTGTCATTCACAATACCCGAGCTTGCCCGGTTGACTCCCATATCAGTTGGTGACTGGTACATCGACTCCCCGCCGGTAATTTTCTCAATGATTCTTTTAAGCAAATGAAATGCCTCAATATCACGGTTATAGTTGACGGTTTCCACATGATAGAAGCTAAAATGATCCTCATCCGGCAATACTTTGTCATCGAGATCCACCGTAGCTGCCTCATAAGCAACATTTACCATGTGATCAACAGGCAGGTCCCAGATTGGAAATGTTTCAAATTTTGCATATCCGCCCTTAATACCCCTTTTATAATCGTGGTAAAGATTGCTCAGGCAGGTCCCCAGCTTGCCGCTGCCCGGACCGGGTCCGGTAACGATAACAATTGGTTTTTCGGTCTTAATGTATTCATTTGCCCCATAACCTTCATCGCTTACAATCAGGTCGACATCAGTAGGATATCCGATTGTTGGGTAATGCAGGTAAACTTTCATTCCTCTCAGTTCCAGCTTATTTTTAAAGGCTTTTGCAGTAGATTGATTTTGATATCGGGTAATAACCACTGCTTTGATTTCGATTCCCCAATCCCTGAAATCATCTATAGTTTTTAAAGCATCTGCATCATAGGAAATCCCGAAATCGGCCCTGACTTTTTTTCTCTCGATAGCTCCGGCATGAATGCACAGAATCACATCGATCTTGTCCTTCAGGAGTTGCAAAAGCCGCATTTTAACATTCGGATCAAACCCCGGCAAAACCCTCGATGCGTGGTAATCATAAAGAATCTTACCACCGAATTCGAGATAAAGTTTATCGTCAAACCGGCTTACCCTTTCAAGTATAGAAGCTGTCTGCTCCTGAAGGTACTTCTCATTATCAAATCCTTTCCTCTCTGAACCTTTCATGTTACTCTTTTTGCTTTGAAGTTTTTCGTTGCAGATACATATATACAGGAATGCCCGCGGCAATCAGGATCAATCCGATTGCAGCTTCCCGGGGTTTTGTGACAATGGTGTTTACAAAAAGGGCTATGCAGAACAGGATGTAAAAAACCGGCACCACCGGGTATCCCCAAACTTTATAGGGTCGGTGGGCATCGGGCATCCGGCGGCGTAAAATAATAACCCCTAAAGAGGTAGCACCGTAGAAAATAAAGACTGCAAAAATCAGCATGTCGGTCAATTGGTCAAAACTCCCTGATAATACCAGTACAGATGACCATATTCCCTGAAGTAACAGTGAATTGGCTGGCACATTTGCCTTATTGAGTTTTGCAATTCCGGGAAAGAAGAGTCCTTCACGTGCCATGGCATAGGTTGGCCGGGCACCCGTGAGAACACTGGCATTCGTACAGCCCAGCGTGGTTATCAGGATGAGAACCGAAATAAATAATACCCCACCCTTGCCCCAGAAAGCCCGGACTGCCTCAATGGCGGCGATCTTGTTTCCTGCTGCATGAATTGCTTCCAGCTGCTGTACCGACAGCACTTTCAGGTAGGTAAAGTTGACCAGAAGATAAACGCCGATCACAATGAAAACACCGATCACAATCCCTTTGGGGATACTACGGTTTGCTTCCTTGATTTCGCCGCCGATAAATCCGACGGAAGCCCAACCCTGGTAAGCCCAGAATGCAGCCAACATGGCGGCAAAAAAGGCCGAAAGGGTAACTGCTCCGTTGGTCACTGTTCCGGCAGTCATCACTTCAACAGGGCGGTCAACATGGCTCGTAAGCCCGAAAACAATGATGGTAAGCAATCCTGTTGCCACCAGAATCATTATAATTTTACTGGTTCCTGCCCCGCTTTTCAAACTCGACATGTTCAGCCAGGTAAGCAGCATGATAAGGGTAATTGCCGTGAGCTTAATCCCGAAGTCATGGAAAGGCGTAAACACCCCGCCAACCGAAAATCCATCCAGGGATTGAAAAATGTGAGGGATCGGGACAATACTATTGAGCGATTGCGTAAATACATAGGCCAGGGAAGCGATCGTTGCCGTCTGGATCACTGCAACCAGCGACCATCCGTAGAGAAAAGCGAAAAACCGGTTATATATTTTTTTGAAATAGACAAAATCCCCACCTGTATCAGCAAGTAAACCTGCCACCTCAGCATTGCTGAGGGCTCCGAAGAGGGTAATGATACCTCCTGCTACCCAGGCCAGGAGAATCCATTCCATAGAGTGCAGCTCGGCTGCCATCGGTGCAATCTTCTTATAAACTCCTGAACCGATGATGTTGGCCACCACGAACATGATCACATATCCGACACCAAAGGTTCTGACAAGATTTCTTGTTTTATCCATATTCTATTCAGCTCAACCAACTGTTAATAAGCAAATATTGCGATTAATCCGTTCTTTTCCTAAAACAGATATGGTGAACAAACAGAAATGGTTTCTATTTGATAAAAAACTGTTGCGTATTCATCAGGGAATTCAGCGTCTCTTCTTTTCTGATTTTGACATATTCCTGATTTTCAGTCAACAGATATTCTGCAGGCCTTAATTGACAGCAAAAATTGGAACTCAATGAGTAGCAATAAGCCCCGGCATAATTAAAACAAAGAAGATCACCTTCCTCAACGGAAGGAAATTCAATATCAACTGCAAAGAAATCGTCGGATTTTATGGAATTGCCAGCTATAATTACTTTGGGCAGCATGTTACTATTTTCCTTTGCCCTCCTGTAAACTGAAATCCGGTGATAATCGCCGTAAATGTAGGGTCGTGGAAAATTCGACAGATTAGTATCTACTCCGATAAACGTTCTGCCTTGCTTCTCATATACTTCGGTCACTGAACAGATTAATTTTCCCGCCGGTCCGAGAATAAACCTCCCCGGTTCAATTTTTAACTCTGTGGATTTCGAAAGCTCAGCATACATAGAGATCTCTTTATCAAATCCTCTGGCAAGTTCAGCGAGATTAAAATCGAAGTTTTCCATGCTGTAGTCTAAACCAAAACCGCCGCTGCTGTCAATAAATTCAATATCCCTGAAAACGGTTGAAAGTTTAACGAGTTTGGCTAAACCTTTTTTAAAGAAATTCTCATTTGAATTATTTGTTCCAAAGTAAGAATGAATGCCTATGATCTTTACTTTGTTTCTACCACATAACTCAATCGCAAGTGGTATCTGGTCCACCTCAATCCCCTGCCGCTGTATTTCAAGAAAATTATTTTCCCTGTAAAATTCCGGTTCGAATGAAATCCTGATACCGATTTCTTTCAGGCTTCCTGTATTGAGATATTTTCTTAATTGGTTTAATGAATCAGCGATAATGATTGGATTTGATTCGATAACGCGTTCAATTTCATTTGTCTTTAAATTCGATGAACAAAAAACTATTCTTCTATTTTCAAAACCAACCTTTTGTACGATTTCCAATTCCTGAATAGAGGATACGAATACACCTAATCCGCTATCATATAATATCTTAAGCAAGTTAATGTTATTGTTTGCCATTAAAGAAAAGTGAATATTCTTCCTTAAAATCATGGCATCTTCAATCTTTCTGATCTGCGCTTTTATTATGGACGCATCATAAAGATAATAGGGCGTATTCATTAAAAGGCTCATAATTTGTGTCCAAAATATTTAACCTCAATATATCTGCATAGGTAAATGTATGATTATATCTGAATATTTCATCGCAGCAGGAACTGCCTATTTGATCCTGATATAATCTCCCTCGGCGACATAAGTCGCGTAGGTTTCCCAATAATATTTCCCCATACCGGGCTTTATGGTCCAGAAAATATAATTTGCCGTCTCAAGATCACCTGAAGAATTCAATTTCCTTGATAATCCAACATAGTTATAGGTACTGCACACAGTGGGCAGCACGTTTCTGATCAATTCTGTGTTGTAAGATTGTACTATATCATATGCCTGACCCAAAATCTGAACTGCGTCATAAGAATTCAGACTGTAAGTGTCAGGATAAATACCTGATAATTCAGAAATTTTGTCCATCAGTTTCAAAGCTGTTGGTGGCACGAATTCGGCAGTTCCTACACTCATGATCGGACCCTTGAAATGTACTTTTAATGCAAAATCAGAAGCTACTGCATCATTTATAATGACATCCTTCTGGATATTTGTATCGCAACCATACCACCTTGCAGAAGCAAGATCAGGAAAAGCATTGGAGCTATGCAGGAATTGGACCGACTCCTGGTAGCCAATCAGGAGAACCCCTACCTTGCTTTTTCCGTATGTTTCATTGGCCGACCTGACCTGAGCTGCTGTAGTTGTAATAATATCATTTAGCGGTATCGATGCCGGTTTAAAGCTCGCACCAGCCAAAACAGTGCCTCCGGCTCTTTCGAATATTTTTTTTATTGCCTGATAAAGGCCGGTTCCGTATGTATCTTCTCTCCAGATGGGAATTAGCACTTTCACCGAGTCGAATTCCATCATTTTCACCAGCGCCTGTCCCTGTGCATTGTCGTCAGTGAGCAGCCTGAAAATATAGTCATCCGCAATCGACAACTCAGGGGCCGTACTGAAACTATTCAGGACCAGCATCTTTTTCGAGTCAACGAATGATTTGATCGCTTTGAGCTCAGCACTTGTATTCGGGCCTGCAACCAGAAGACGGATGCCATTGTCATACATCTTCTTGACAGCTGCAACTGCCAATGCAGTATCCATTTTCGTGTCTTCAAAAACGCACATGAATTTTATTCCTGAACCTGCCAGAGCATACTTTTGATTCAGATCCGTGAGTGACAATTCAATGGCTGTCTTGCTGGCAAGGCCTGATTCGGAGTAATTGCCCGATAAATCCAGCAATGCCCCGATCTCAACAACCTCCTCCTTATTCCAGAATTTGCTGCAGGAAAAAAGTACCGGGATCATGAAAATACCAAACAAAAACCCTCTCAGTTTCATAGTAATCGAAAAAATCGATGCTTTTATACCTTTACAAAATTATGAAAAAGTGAATGCTTTGCGCGATAAAAGATTTATAGCTGAACATCGCGGTGGGCCGCTGAAAAAGGAGCAGCACCGTCAACTGATGATTTGGGCATGCGATTGTGCCGGACATATCCTGCCTCTTTTCGGCGAGGAAATGGACGAACGGCTAAAAAATGCCCTAAAGGTTGCCAAAGACTGGGCTGAAGGAAATGCTTCCGTAGGGGAAGCCCGAAAAGCATCTTTAGCGGCTATCTTAGTGGCACGAGAATCTTCAAACCCTGCTTCCATAGCAGTTGCGCGTGCGGTTGGGCATGCTGTTGCCACGGCTCATATGGCAGACCATTCTCTCGGACCGGCATGGTATGCACTTAAAGCAGTACGAAGTGCCGGTAAATCAGCAGAAGAGGAGCGCAACTGGCAAATCGG
>CAIXHD010000223.1 GCA_903919065.1 uncultured Bacteroidota bacterium | reverse complement strand
TTTGGCTTCAAAGGATCATTTGCCGAAACCATGGTCATCGATTCAACCGGACAAGCCTCGGCACATTTTCCGCATCCCGTGCAGGTATCTTCATTTATCGCCGGTAGAAAGTTAGTCGTATGTACAGGATTCAGAATGGCATATTTCCGGGAGGCAATCATAGCCTCGCAGCAACATCCGCAGCAGTTACATATAAAGCTGACCTTTTTCCTGACATTCTCCCCAAACTGCACAAGGTTATGCTCATAAGCCTTTTGCAGCAATTCCAAACCCTCAGAAACATCTACTGACCTGGCATAATGATTCCGGATAAGAGATTCAGCCGAATCATTGAAAGTCATGCAAATATCCATTGGAGCGTTGCAGTTTTTCCCCAGATGTTCCATTTTATGCCGGCAATAACACATTCCCACTCCACGGTAAGAAGCCGTTTTGATAACCTCAGAGGCTCTCTCGTAATCCAAAACATAAAGAGCATTATCTTCTGATAATGCGGATTCATTAACAAACGTCCGGCCAACCTGGGTTTCGCCCTGAGTAAACAAGGATTTTATAAAATCCTCTTCCACATTGAGATATTGATAAAACAGCTCCCCCAATACTTTCTGGTCCACATCCCCTCTTAAACGCATCATGGAAAACTCAAAAAATCCGGCCATTGGAGGAGGCAGGGTATAAACCGATTCTCCATTTCGATCAACATCTACCAGAATAGCCTTAGAGGCCAAGGTATCGAGCAACTTTTTAGTACTCGTCAGATCCAATTTCCATGCCTTGCTTGCAATTTGCGCATTAAACGGCTTTATCGGCAAAAGTGAAACCAGCCGGGCTTCCTTCTCACTCAAAAGCATGCTCAGAATTTTAAAAAGCGATTCTGATGTAGGCGCACCCTGGGGAAATCTGTTCAGCCGGTCAGCCAGCTGGGAATAACCTGATTTCAATGCGTGATGATGTGCCACAGTTTGATGGTTTATTCAAATGATTCTTCCGATAAATATAGTGTTTCGGATCATTCCAAAAAAGTACCTTTACAACGGATAACACAGTTGTTGATTTATGCTGGAGCCAGTACTTTATATAGGTGTCACACAATCACTGTTTGCGGGAATTGTCATCGCAACAAGGAAACCACAGATTCTTTCCGACCGTTATCTGGCTTCGTGGTTATTCATCATCGCCGTTGAGATGATTCTTGCCCTGGTTAAGCTAACCTGGCTCGATTATCTACCCTATGAGATTCCCTTTCTTGTTATTCCCCTGGTATATGGCCCATTCCTGTATCTGTATGTCAAAACACTGATAACGGAAGAACCGAAATTTCAGCTTAGGGATATGGTTCATTTTGTGCCTTTCCTGTTTTTTCTTGGGCTGGCCTTTCTATTCCGCACCAGTCCTGATGAAAACATTTCTTTACCCATTTGGTCACACCCCAGCCGTTTGGCCAAAATTATCTATGAATTTCTGATTTTCGCCTCTTTTTCAACCTATAGCATCATTGTTTATGTCCTCCTGACACGCCACAGGATAGCTATCCGGGAGGAATTCTCATACAGCTCAAGTAAAATCACCCTTACATGGCTGCTTTTTGTCTCCATAACCGTCTATGCTTCTTACCTCCTCACCTTCCTCTCGGCCGGAATTCAGATGCTCTCTATCCATCTGCCCTTTGATCCCAAGATCTTCAGTTTTACAGGGCTCACCTTGTTTTCTTTTGCCTTCAGTTTTTACGGGAACAGGCAAGCGCAGATTTTCTCAAAAACCATGCACGTTCAGGATTCGGCTGAAAATGGAACCAACCAGTCAGCCAAATATGCAAAATCAGGTCTGCGAAGCACCGATCTCAAGCATTTCATCGATTCCATGGATGAACTGATGAATAAGAAAAAACTTTTCCTAAATCCTGAGCTTTCACTGGCCGAGGTATCCGGTGAGCTGCAAATCCCGAGGCACCACCTCACGCAGGCAATAAATACCGAACTGGGCAAGAACTTCTATGCATACATAAATGAGCTCCGCGTAAAGAAATTCATGGAGATGGTAGTGGATCCAAGGTTCAAAGATTATACTTTCCTGGCTATCGCATTTGAATGCGGATTCAATTCGAAGTCCACATTCAATTCAGTATTCAAGCGTATCACAAATTTTACACCTTCAGAGTACCTCGAGTCCCTTGGCCGTCCTGATTGAAAAACAGCCTGTTAACAGTGCATTCCACTTAGTCTGTACGTCCTGATTTTATAGCCCGCTCCAACAGGGCGATTGGTTTTTCATGCTCCTTTACCTTTGAACAAAAAGAAGGTCATGAAGAAGTTTTTTTTCCTTTTGATTTTTACCGCTTGCATGGTTCAGCTCCCTGCTCAGGATCTTTCGATTTCAGGATATACCCGGGCAACAGCATTTGTTGGAATCATCAACGATAATGCTCCCACATTAAAAAGCCTGTATAACGAGACTTCCCTCAAACTGAAAGCAAAAGCCGGTATTCGCGGTCAAGCCTATACGGATATCAGGTTTCGCGCCGGATCAGAATTTGATGATGAGTTCACTTCTCTAACCTTGAGAGAGGCTTATCTCGATATATTTTTGGGAAAGGTTGACCTCAGAATAGGCAAGCAAATCTCACCGTGGGGGCGTGCCGACGGATTAAATCCTACTGATAATCTTACCCCGTCTGATTATTTTGTCAGATCCCCGGACCATGATGATATGCGGCTGGGAAATTACCGCATTCGTGCGCAGTACAATCCAATGGAGTGGTTGAAAATCGAAGCCGACGTAATACCCTGGTACACACCATCGCAATACAGGTTCGACCAGGTTGACATGCCTGCCTTTGTTACAATCAATCCGCCATTGAATCCCGGGTTCCAGTTGGATAAATCCTCTGTTGCCGGTAAGATTGACCTGATTTTCACCGGAATTGAGGGATCTGTAAGCTGGTTCAAAGGATACGACCCCCTTCCGGTTCTTAAGCCAGGATCACTGCCTGCTCCACCCTTTACTGATTTTAAACTGGAATTGCTCCAGATACCTTTCCGCCAGCAGACTTTCGGTGCTGATTTTGCTACTGTAATTCTGGGAACCGGTTTACGTGGCGAATTTGCCTGGAAAATACCGGAACAGGGAGATAGTATTGATCCGTTTATACCAAACTCAGAAATTCAATGGGTTATTAGCATCGACCGGGAATTGGGGCCTGTAAGAATCGTTGGCGGATACATGGGTAAGTACGTTAAAGATTTTTTGCCAGCCGATCCTCCACAGGCCTTCGATCCCGCTATGATATCAAACCCCCAGGTCTGGCCCATGCTTGGACCGATGCTGGCCGGACAGATCAGCTATTACAACCGCATCCTCTATGATCAGACCCACGAATGGAGCCATTCCATTTTACTGAGGCCATCGGTTACGTTGTTTCACGAAAATTTTGATCTTGAAATCACCGGTCTTTACAATTTCACGACCGGGGAATATCTCCTTTATCCAAAAGCAACCTATCACCTGACTGATGGACTGATCGCCTCTGCAGGCTATCAGTATTATGAAGGGGATGAATACACGCGTTTCAGTTGGATAAAAAATGCATTTAACGGACCATTTTTCGAATTCCGGTTAACATTTTAAACCATGAAGTCCGCAGTAATCTTTGCAATCATCTGCCTGATATTCCCATTATCTCAGGAGAAAACAACCCTGAATATCGAGATTACAAATATCCGGAACAATAAGGGTGTGTTTAGAATATCTGTTTACACTGCGGAATCCCAATATCCTTACCATCCGGCAAAAACATATATGGTAAAAAAGGATTCCCTGACCAACAGGAGTGTAAGAACATCAATTAATGACCTGCTTTCCGGACAATATGGTCTTTGCATTCTGGATGATGAAAACAATTCAGGAAAGATGGAAAGCAACATGCTCGGAATTCCTTACGAGGGATTCGGTTTTGCAAACAATGTGCAGCCATTCCTTAAACATCCGGATTATGATCGGGTCCTCTTCCGACTTTTCCCAGGTGTTAATCATATGCAACTAATTATCAGATACAGAAATTAATGGAAATGTCGAAATTCATTCACCGCTTCAGATGGCCGATCGTGATATTATCATTGGTCATTTCCATTGGATTTGCTGTTTTTATTCCAAAGATCAAGATCGATCCGGATATTAAAGCCCTGATCCCTGATGATATGCCGACCAAGATCAATACAGATAAGATTGAAGAGATCTTTGGTGGCAGCGACATGATCATGGTTATAATGGAAAACGAGGATATTCTCACAGATTCCGCTCTTACCAGATTACAGAACATCGACCATAGTTTTAGCCGGCTTCCGCAGCTGGAGCGTTCGATGTCACTGTTCAACATGAAATCCATCAAAGGTGCCGACGGAACAATGATTGTTACTCCGGCACTCACCAACATCCCCCATTCAGCAGAGGAGAGGGAAATCCTGCGAAAAGAACTTTCTGATAATGAACTGATTCTGGGCACCGTCATTTCCCGCGATTTTAAAATGGCTGCACTCATCGGTACTCTCCAAAACGGGACAGATAATCAAATACTGATGGATTCACTGAAGAATATTGTTGCCAGAAATCCGGGTGTTGATAAGATTCATTTCGGTGGCTTTCCCGTAGTGAAGCAGTCGATCACTGAAAACATTCTGAAAGACCTCAAGCTTTTGCTGCCGATGTCGATCATACTCATACTATTAATCCTCTGGATTTCGTTCCGCGACCTTAAAGGAGTTATTCTTCCTCTTTCCGTGGTACTATTGTCAATGCTGGTTTCTATAGGCCTGATCCCGCTGATCGGCTGGAAATTTTCACTGGTTACTGTTCTGCTTCCGATTATGATGATAGCCATTGGCAATAATTACAGCATCTACTTGATTAACAGATATCATGAAATACTGAAGCGCGAGCCGGATATCAAGCAGCCGATCCTGATGAAAGAGCTCTCCAATGCACTCACCTGGCCTATTCTGCTCTGCGCGCTGACTACGATTGCTGGCGTTCTATCGCTCCTTACCCACATCATTGTGCCTGCCAGGGAAGTCGGAATATTAGCGGCCATCGGAATCAGCTGGGCTCTGTTGTTAAGCCTCACCTATATTCCGGCATTGCTGTCAATTCTTCCCCGTTCAAAAATTAAGATCGTCGATAATCAACCGCATGTCACACGATTCGAGCATTTTCTGTTCCGCGCAGGCGTATTCATCGCTAAAAAACCAAAAATGGTATTGCTGATCGCCTCGCTGGTCACTATTGCATTTGGAATTGGGGTTATCAAGATCAAGGTTGAGGGAAATTCGGTGAATTTTTTCAGTGCCAAAGATCCGGTCAGGATCACATCAGACCTGATAGATAAGCATTTCGGCGGATCGCAGACAATTTCCATTCAGTTTACAGGCGATATAAAAGACCCGAAAATACTGAACAGGATGCTCTACTACGAAGAGGCGATCAAGAAGGAAAAGGGGGTGGGTCAGGTTTTGTCGGTTGCTTCGGTCATTCGCCTGATGAGCAAATCCATGCTCGATCCGACAGACAGGGAATACAATGCCATCCCATCCACACGGGAGGCTGTTGCCCAATATCTCGAATTATACAGCATGAGTGGTGATCCGACAGATTTTGAGCAACTGGTTGATTTCAATTATGAGAATGCCCAGGTATTGGTCAGGATCAATGATGAGAACAGCGATGTTGTCATGAAACTGGCCAGTTTCATCCGGAAAATTACAGCTGAAGATCCTGCCATTGCCAGAATCGGAGGGGTCGGATTAATATCTGCCGAACTTACAAATAGCCTGGTCACCGGGCAATGGAGATCGACCTTACTGGCTATGGGCATTGTATGCTTGCTAGTGGGCCTCATCTTTCGGAGACGTTCAGCCGCCCTTATTGTTTTGGTGCCGTTAAGCATGGCCTGCATTGTGTTATTTGGCATCATGGGCTGGGGAGGAATTCCGTTTGACCCTGCCACAACCCTGATAACCTCAGTTATGATAGGCTGCGGGGTGGATTATACCGTTCAGTTCCTGTGGCGTCTTCGAGATGAGATGGCAGCGGGACATTCGCAGGACCGAGCTGTTGTAAAAACCATCTTCACAACAGGGAAAGCAATAATCTTTAACGCAGTTGCTGTAATGATTGGATTTTTACCACTGATATTCAGTACGTTCAGCCCGATCCGGTTTTTCGGCATCATGATGGTAGTCTCGATTTTTGCCTGTCTGATCGGTGCACTGGTTGTGATACCTGCTCTGACGCTGATAGCTAAGCCAAAGTTTCTGGAAACCAAGATAATTTAACAATGTGCTGATTAAAAGAAAAATTATAAAGAAATGAAAATAAAGAATTTGTTGATGACCGGACTTGTTTTGTGTTTGGGTACAGCCGGCATGGCTCAGGGGCAAATGGACCCGAAGGATATCATGAAGAAATCCCGGGATCAGTCGAAGTTGAGCGGACTGGAATCTAAAACAACTCTTGAGATCAATGATGGCAAGGGAAACCAGCGCATGAGAGTTACAACGATGGCCTCCAGGATTTTCCCTGATGGAACCGAGAAAAGGTCCATACTTTTTCTGTCTCCTGCAGATGTTAAAGGAACAGGAATCCTCATTTGGGATTTTGATGGCAAAGAGGATAATATGTGGATTTACATGCCTGCTTTGCGGAAATCCAGAAAAATAGTATCCTCCGAAAAGAGTAAGAATTTCATGGGCTCTGAGTTTTCCAATGCAGATCTGGCGGTGGAGAACATTGATGATTTTACCTACATAATGGATGGAACTGAAACGATTGATGCACAGATTTGCTGGAAAATAAAGGTGACTCCAGGCACCTCTCAGATTGCCGCAGAATATGGAATTTCCGCAAAGACAACCTGGATCAGCCAGAAAGATTTTATGCCAAGAAAAACTTTGTTCCTCGACCCGGAAGGCAAGCCGTGGAAGGAAATGTTGTTCTCAGGAATTAAGCTTATGGATACTAAAGCTGGAAAATATTTCATTTCACAAATGGAAATCAGAAATCTTAAAAATGGCCGTTTCAGTAAAATGAATATGACCGATATGGTTTATAATCCCAACGTGAAAGAGGAGTATTTCACACTGGCCTTTATCGAGAAACAATAGAAAAATACGACAATAAAAACTATGACATTAAGTGAATTAAGTGAAGCAAGACCCATTACAAGGGTGTTGGTCACCGGTGGAGCCGGATCCGTGGGTCTGGAAGTACTGAAAGAACTTCAGCTCCAAAAAAAGTGGTATGATGTAAAGGTACTTGAGCGAAATAAATCAGCTGTTCTGCGCAAGCTGAAACCCTTTCGTAAAGATTTCCACCTGATCCTGGGAGATCTTTGCGATCCGGATGTCCTTGCCAGAGCAACAGCTGACGTTGACTTTGTCATTCATCTGGCAGCGGTAATTCCTCCGCTTGCCGACCAGGACCCTGACCTGGCTGAGACAATAAATGTAGGGGGTACACGAAAGCTGATCGAAGCTATTGAGAAGCGATCACCGCAGGCTTTTTTCCTTTTTACCTCATCCATATCAGTTTATGGCGACCGTGTTTACAATCCATGGATAACGGTTGATGATCCTTTGCTGCCCAGTGATGGTGACGAATATGCCGAAACAAAAATCAGGGCCGAAAGAATAGTTCAGAAAAGCCGGTTGAAATGGTCGATATTCCGTCTGGCTGCAATCATGGGACCTCAGACACGTTTGGATCCGCTCTTTTTTCAGATGCCTCTCGATACCAGTCTTGAGATTGCTTCAGCACGCGATACCGGCTTTGCCATAATAGAATCCATTTATCATCAGACCGAGCTGCGCGGAAAAATTTTCAATTTATCAGGAGGAGAAAAATGCCGCTCAACTTACAGAGAGTTTTTGCTACGTGCCTTTGATGCAATGGGATTAAGAAATTTGGATTTGCCCGATAAGGCTTTTGCACAGCGGAATTTTCATTGCGGGAATTATCTCGATTCGGGAATTCTTGAGGAGATCCTTCATTTCCAGCAAGATTCGCTTGAAGATTATTTTCAGATGCTGACACAAAAGAGCACCTACGCGGGAAAAGTGTTAAACTTCATTTTCCAGGCTTTCATCAAATTGTTTTTACTCACCAAATCAGAGCCATTACGAGCCAGGAGGACAAAAAATCTCGCACAGATCAGCCGGTTTTTCTACAGTCATCAGTCTGCAGTTGGCAGTCTGCAAAAGACTGCAGACTGAAGACTGAGTACTGCAGACTGAGTACTGAAGACTGAGTACTGTAGACTGAAGACTTAAAAGAATTGCCTAAATTATGCGCTCATATGAGGCATAATGTGCCATAGCCCGATGAGGCTGCAAAAAAACTCCGGACAAAAAGGTAAATCAACGCATTTCGTGATTATCTTTGTATTAAGGCCCTTAAAATAAAACCATTATGGATAATCCGAACCAACAACGGTACTTACGGAGAAGAAAACTTTTTCGCACCATCTTTGGAATTTTCAGCTTGTCGGGTATCATGTTTGCTTTTCAGGCCTGCTATGGAACTCCGAAGGATTTTGGTCAGGATGTGCAGATCAAGGGTAAAGTCACCTCAGGCTCTACAAAAGCTGCACTAGCCGGGATCAGGGTGGAGGTTGATCAGGCCGACCAGTATACAGTTACCGGCAGTGATGGCTCTTACATGATGTATTGCGAACAAAAAAGGGAGTACCGTTTGATTTTCAGCGACCAACAAACTCCTCGCGAAAGTCGGTTTAACAGTCGGGATACGATCATTAAGCCGGTATCCACTGACCATGAGATGACGGTTCTGAACGTTGACATTGAACTGCAATAGCCAATTGACCGGTTCACCGTCATTGCGCCAGCGATTTTTTCTGGAATGGTTCCGGCTGTTCCGGAAAAATGAAACTTCTCTGCATCCACTCCAGTACCTATTCTGGGAATGTACGCTCCGATGCAATCTCTCTTGCCTGCATTGCGGTTCCGACTGTAATTCCAGCGCTGATATTCCCGATATGCCAGCTGATGATTTTCTGAAGGTTACTGAATCGATCAGCCGCAGGCAGAATGCCGGTGAAATTACTGTGGTATTAACTGGTGGCGAGCCATTACTGCGAAACGACCTGGCCGATATTGGCCGAAGACTGCGTTCACAGGGATTTCGCTGGAGCCTTGTCACTAATGGATACCTATTGGAACCTAAGCGTTTAAACGAGCTGCTGAATGCCGGTCTGGGTGCCATCACCGTCAGCCTTGACGGCCCGGCTGCAGAACACAACTGGTTAAGGAATAACCCCAACAGTTATCGAAGGGCAGTTGAAACCATTCGCCTGGTTGCCAGAGCGAGGCGACTGAATTCGGATGTTGTCACTTGCGTAAATCAGCGAAATATTGGCTTACTACCGGAAATTCAGGAAATCCTGTCTAAAACCGGCATCAGGAAATGGAGGCTTTTTACTATTACTCCGATCGGGCGAGCGGCAGGAATTGATGATTTATCCCTTTCCGGCGACCAATTAAACCAGCTGTTCCGGTTTATTGAAAACAACAGGAATTCCGGCGATCTGCCAGAAGCCTCATTCAGCTGCGAATCGTATCTGGGCAACTTTGAAGGTAAAGCCAGGGATGGATATTTTTTCTGCCGTGCGGGCATTCATATCGGGTCCGTACTTGCCGACGGCGGCATTTCTGCCTGTCCGAATATCGACCGAAAGCTCGTTCAGGGCAACATTTACAAAGATGACTTCAACAGGGTATGGGAGGAGGAATTTCTGCCCTTCAGAGATCGGGAGTGGACAAAGATCCATGAGTGTTCAAACTGCAATCAGTACCGATATTGTGGTGGAAACGGGATGCACTGGTGGGATTATGAGGAGCGAAGGATGCATGGGTGCAACTATTTGAAGAATGACCAATGATGAGATTCGAAGACCAATTCTGAATTTTGAGGTTGAAAATCCAAGTGTGCGGCGAGTCAGCTTGACTAGGACAGCATAAAGGTCGCCGCTTCCGGCTTCGCCTTCGCGGGAATGACAACTCTCCGAGGGCCATTTCTGAGTACTGAAGACTGAGTACTGAGTACTGAAGACTGAGTACCGCCTACTTCTCAGCGTCACCCGTCACAACCGGCATCTTAGCTGCCTTCCAGCCAAAAAGACCGCCTTTCATATTATATAGCTTGGTAAACCCGAGCTTGCGCATTTTATTCATCGCACCATTGCTGCGGACTCCACTGGTACAATAAATCAGATAGGTTCTGTTGATATTATGTGTGGCCATGGCATCCATGAACCCTTTACCCCAAAAATCGATGTTGATAGCCCCCTTGATATGCCCCTTTGAAAATTCCTCAGGTGTGCGAACATCCAAAATTACCAGATCAATGGATCCTGTAGTGTCACGTATCAACTGATCAGCTTCTGAAATACTGATGTTTTTATTGAAATTCTGGCCAGTGGCTGAAGTAAGTCCGGAAATGGCAATTAAAAGGATGACGATATACCGTTTCATCACAAAAGCTTATAGGACAAAATTAATCAAAAGAACTTAAAGTTATTCTCCATTCTTCCGTGTCACGCGTCACGTGTCACGTTTTTTGTGTCACGTGTTTCGTGATGTCTTTCGGGTCATGCTTATACTTGAAAACCATCAGAAAAACGATGCCTAGAATGAAGGCATATCCGGCAAAAACAAACCAGATATTCTGCCAATCCTTAACCCCATTGCTGGTAAAATGATCAACCACCCAGCCGCTGCCGGTACCTCCGATAAAGGCACCCAACCCATTGGTCATGATCATGAACAGTCCCTGTGCACTTGCACGGATCTTAGGATCAGCTTCAGTTTCCACGAAAAGGGAACCCGAAATATTAAAGAAATCAAAAGCCATACCGTAGATAATCATCGACATCACCAGAAGAGCCAGCCCACCGCCGGGGTTGCCGACACCAAACAGTGCAAATCGAAGAACCCATCCGAAAATACTTAACAGCATAACCTTCTTGATCCCGAACCGCCGCAGAAAAAATGGAATAGACAATATGAACAGCGTTTCGGATATCTGAGAAATCGACATCAGCACTCCGGGATGAGTTACGGCAAAAGAATCGGAATATATCGATATTGACTTGAATTCCTGAAGGAACTGGCCACCGAATGTATTGGTAATTTGAAGTGCTGCGCCCAGAAGCATAGCGAAAATAAAGAAGATGGCCATTTTACGCTGTTTAAAAAGAACAAAGGCATCCAGACCAAAAGCTGAAACCCAGGAACCGTTTCTTTTTGCTTTTGCCGGAGGACAAGCGGGCATGGTAAAGGCATAGAGTCCGAGGCAAATGGCAGAACCAGCGCTGATATAAAGTTGCACCGGACTTTGTGAGAAACCAAACAGGTCAACCACCCACATTGCGCAAATGAAACCAATAGTTCCCCAAACACGGATCGGTGGAAAAGCTTTCACCACATCAAACCCTTTCTGACCCAAAACATTATAAGATACAGCATTATTTAATGCTATGGTAGGCATATAGGCCATGGCATTCAAGAGCATTATCCAATACATTAAAACCGGATCCTTTGCAGAGGCAGCCCAAAAGAGCAAACCCGCGCCAACAAGATGGCACATACCTAACACCTTTTCAGCATTGACCCAACGGTCGGCAACTATTCCGAGAAGTCCGGGCATAAATAGGGATGCGATCCCCATGGTTGCATAAATTCCCCCAATCTGTCCGCCTGTAAAATGCAGTGAAATACCGAGATAGCCACCTAAAGAAATCAACCACGATCCCCATACGAAGAACTGAAGGAAATTCATTACGATTAACCGATTCTTTATGCCCATGGCTTTATCATCTTAGTATTTAGAGTGGTTAAAACTAATAAAAAAAGGTGAGGAGCAGAGGAGATTAAAGCTGTTTGGGGGATTGAAATTCGCTGTTTACCTTTAGCCTGGATAATCTGGCAAGGTTAAGCGAAATGAAAATCGGATTTGATTCAAAAAGGTTGTTTTGCAACTTTACGGGCTTGGGGAATTACAGCCGTACGCTGGTGAGAAATCTATGCCATTTTTATCCTGAAAACGACTATTTCCTCTATTCCTCGAGTGTTAAGGACACTGATGAAACAAATGAATTTCTCGACAATCCGGAGCTGAATATCCGTATTTCAGAGGCACTTTTAAAATCATTCTGGCGTAGCTTTTCAATTAAGGATCAACTGATAAAAGATGAGATCGACCTGTATCACGGGTTAAGTCACGAAATTCCATTTAAGCTCAAAAAAACCGGGATTAAAAGTGTGGTAACCATACATGATCTGATTTTCAAGTATTACCCCGAGACCTATTCCTCTGTCGACCGAAAAATCTATGATCTAAAATTCAGGTATGCATGCCAGCATGCCGACCGGATCATTGCCATCAGTGAGAACACAAAACAGGATATCGTCCGGTTTTACGGTATCAATCCGGATAAAATCGATGTCATTTACCAGGCTTGTAACCCTGCTTATTACAAATTAAGAAGCAAGGTTGATAATGATAGAATAATCAAGAAATTAGGCATTCCCGCTGATTTCTTACTTTCAGTTGGAACCGTGGAGCCGCGAAAAAATCTTAAAAAGGTGCTTGAGGCGCTCACCTGGGTTAAGCGCGAATTGCAGGTACCATTGGTTGTGGTTGGCAAAGGGCGAAAATACAAGCACGAAGCTGAGTCTTTTGCGCGGCAGGCAGGATTGGAAAAGCCGGTTATATGGATCGACAATCTGGAGAATATTTTGCAATTGCAGGCACTTTATCAAGGTGCCAAAGCATTAATCTATCCATCAATGTATGAAGGATTCGGCTTGCCTGTTGCTGAGGCACTGCTTTGTAAAACACCCGTAATCACCTCTGCCGGGTCCTCTCTGAAAGAAGCTGGCGGACCAGGTTCGCTCTATGTAAACCCCAAAGACGCGCAGGAAATTGCCGCCGCTATCGAAAAGATACTGACTGATGAATCATTCAGACAGAAAATGATTGAGACAGGCTATTTATATGCACATCAAGTATTTGCACCCGATCACCTCACCCGGCAGGTAATCAATTGCTACAAAAAAACACTCGAGGCCTGATCCAGTCTTCAGTCTTCAGTCTCCAGTCTTCAGTCTTCAGTCTTCAGTCTTCAGTCTTCTTCCTATTTACCACCGATCATCATCTCTTTAACTCTGAATGTTGGCGCCGCAAGTCCTTTATTGAGATCCAGATCATTACCCATCATATCGATATCCCGCAGGATATCAAATGCATTACCTGCGATAGTTACTCCCTGGACGGGATGTTTGATTTTTCCGTTTTCAATCCAGAAACCGGTAGCCCCACCGCTGAAATTTCCAGTGACAGAGTCGATTCCATAACCGGTAACCTCTTTTAGCAACAATCCTTTGGATGTTGATTTAATGATATCTTCGGGCGTATGCTGACCGGACTGAATGATCACATTATGAGTACCGATCCCCGGAAGGCTGGTAAATCCCCTGCGTGAGGCATTTCCTGTGCTGACTGTACCAGCACGCTTGGCAACGATACTGTTGTAAATAAATCCTTTAACTACACCTTGCTCAACCAGAACCCGTCTTTTAGTCGGAAATCCTTCGCCATCAAAAGGTGTGCTGCCCATTCCTTTGGCACGGGTGCCATCATCAATGATTGTGAGGAGTGGCGAAGCAAAGGGCTTATCCAGATAATCCTTTAAGAAGCTTGCACCCTGCAGTACTCTTTCACCATTGAGGGCACCTATGACTCCGCCGAATATTGAACTTGCTACGTCGGGATCGAAAATGACCGCTGCACGTTGTGTGGGAATCATGATTGGATCGAGCAGCTCCCATGCTTTTTTTGAAGCTTTTTCAGCAATCTCAGCAAGTGGCTTTAAATCTGCAAAATATCGACGTGAGCAGAACTCACCACCGGTGTTTTTCTGCTCACCCTTCTCGGCTACCACATTTACACCGATACTGCAACCTGAAGTTTTATAAACCTTTAAAAAACCGTTGGTACTTGCAATATATACTTCACCCTGTCCTTCCCCATAGCCGGCACCCGAACTTTTTGTAATGCGGGGATCTTTCATGGCGAGTTTTTCCAGATCGATGGCCATCTTAATCTTTTTCTCCATCGTTATTTTGACCAGCTCACCGTCATATAATCCTTCAACTTGCGTAATCTCTTTATTATCTGGAAGTACGTTGTTAGGATCAGCGGTAGTCAGTTTAGCAAATGTGACAGCCCGCTTGAAGGTATCTTCCAGAGCATCATCAGTAAGTTGATTGCAATGACTAAAACCCATCTTACCTTCAACGATAACCCGGAAGCCTACTCCGGCAGAATATGACTCCTCGATAGTTTCCACTTCCCCATCCTGAACCTGGATGGAAAGATTGCGGCCGGTTTCAAGGTAAATCTCAGCTGCGTCAGCGCCGAAATCTTTAGCCTTCGAAACCAATGAATTGAGCAATTTTATATAGTCCATAATAGTTTGTTCAAATTGTTGATAGTTACTAAACCCTTGATCCGCCTACGTTTATACCCCTGATTCTTACCGTTGGCATACCGGCATCCACTTCAGCATTTTGTCCTTTACCACAAATTCCCGGGCCAAAATCGAGGTCATTACCTACGGCATCGATATTAGAGATCACCTGCAGGCACGAGCCGATCAATGTTGCGCCCTTAATAGGTGTGGTTTTCTTTCCGTTTTCTATCAGATAGGCTTCACGGCAGGTGAAATTGAACACTCCGGTTACCGGATTGACACTGCCTCCGCTTAAACTCTGCACATAAATTCCCTTTTGCGTGGAAGACAGAATATCGCCCGGATCACTGCTGCCTTTCTCAATGAAAGTATTGGTCATTCTGGGGATCGGTATATATTGATAGGATTCCCTGCGTCCGTTACCGGTGCGTTCATTACCAAGCTGCTTAGCGCTCAGGATATCATTCATATAACCTTTCAAAATACCATTCTCGATAAGCACATTTCGTTTGGTCTGGGTTCCTTCATCATCAAAATTGATAGTCCCCCGGGCATTGGGGATGGTGCCGTCGTCGACCATGGTGAATACGTCGGATGCCACTTTCTGTCCGACTTTGCCGGTAAACGCACCTATCTTTTTAGCGATATTATCAGCTTCCAGCGGATGGCCAACAGCTTCATGGACAAGTACTCCGCCCCAGCCATTCTGCATAACAACATCCATGATTCCGGCAGGGGCATCCTGAGCATCGAGCATCGCGATAGCTTCGCGTGCCGCTCTTTTTGCCACCATTTCGGGAGTAAATTCGTCGAACATCTCAAAGCCCATATGTTTGCTGAGGCGTTCGCGCGACATGTGACGGGCCTTACCGTCGTCGCTCATGGTTTGAACGATAAAGAACATCATCGGGAGTTCATCCTGCAGATAAACACCTTCGCTGTTGGCAACCACACGGCCGCGAACCTCATCATAATAATTGATCATGGCCATCTTGATACGCTTATCGTAATCCATGGCAGCCTGATCGGCCCGTTTCATAATTTCGATACGTTTCGCATCATCGATATCGCCAAGCGGCTGCTTGACGGTGATGAATGAAAGGCGTTTGGTATCAGAAACGTTAACCGGGGTGGTAATTTTTCCGTTTTTGGCAACATACGAAGCAACCTCGGCTGCTCTTAGCAGGTTAGCTTCGGTGATCTCCTCAGTGTAGGCATATCCGGTTTTATTGCCGCTGATAACGCGAACGCCGGCACCCTGACTGATTCCGTACAATCCGCTTTTGAATTTTGATTCCTCCATGACGATCTGGCGGGAGGCGCGGTTTTCGATATACACATCGGCATAATCGCCACCCTTTGAGAGGGCTGCAGCTATCACCTTATCAATGATCGCTTTATCAATACCGAGACCGGGTACAGAGGTAGAGCCGGTGGAGCAAGATGTGAGAAACTGAGACAGCAAAGGAGAGGAGGCCGCCAGGACCAGTCCGCCTTTCAAGCTCATTTCCAGAAATTTACGGCGCGGAATATCGCGCACAATGTATTGGTTTGTTGACATGGTAGGTTGCTTTATTCCATAAATTTAAGAAGAAGATCGAAACGCGAAACACGTGACACGAAACGCGGAAGAAATTATTTCGTCTCTTCCTTGGCGACACTGATCACTTTGATGTCGGCTGGAGCGGATACCATATCGCCGATTTTTGGGCCGAAGGCTTTGAAATGTTCGGTAGCAAAATGGAAGTCAACGGCTGCCTGATTCTGGTATTCCTCCACAAAAACGAATTTCGATGCATCATACGGATCCTGGTAAAGCTGATAGGACAGGCATCCGGGTTCTTTGTTCGACTTTTTAATGATTTCTCTTGCTGCCGCGATAAAATCCTTAGTCTTTTCAGGCTTGACAGATACTTTGGCGATGATCACCATTTTGGTATCAGTGAATGACGCTTTGTCCTGGCTGCCACCATTTTTCGAATTCCCGATTGTTTTCATACCGATAGTACTGCTGGTGACAATGACGATTGCTAACAGTGCGAACAGCCTTTTTGCTTTCATAATATTCATTTCAGAAATTGTTAATATTCCTTCAAATATATTGAAAGATCGAAGAAGAAGAACGATAGACGAAGAAGAAGATCGGGGGACGAAAGAGGGGTGACTGGTGATGGGTGACATAGAAATCGTGACACGTGACGCGTAACACGAAACACGGAAGAAAAAATTTCGCTGCCATTTTTCCATTCTGATCCCGGTTTTGCATCTATACAGGCAAATAACCAATTATGGAAACACCAGAGGAGTACAAAGACTTCGTCGCGGAAGTTAAAGTCCGGATCAGATCAGCACAATATGACGCGCTGAAGGCAGTAAACAAGGAGCTTGTAGGACTTTATTGGGATATAGGAAAGATGATAAGCGAGAAACAGAATGCCCTGGGATGGGGAAAATCAGTGGTTGAGAATTTGGCTTCCGACTTGCAAAAAGAATTCCCAGGACAAATTGGTTTTTCAACGCGAAACCTATACCTTATGATTGACTTATACATTGAATATCATGACGATACATTTCTGCAGCCACTGGCTGCAGAAATTAGTTTTACTCACAATATCATGATATTATCTAAATGTCAAAGTCGGACTGAGAGGCAATTTTATATTGTCGCAACCAAAAGGTATGGCTGGTCCAAAAGAGTGCTGGACCATCAAATTTCCAATAAGACCTATGAGAAATACTTGCTGAATCAAACAAATTACGATCAGCTCCCATCTGAGAAGTTCCAAAATCAAAAAAAGCTAGCCATCAAGGACCATTACACTTTTGATTTCCTGGAATTAGGTGACGAGCATAGTGAACACGAGCTTGAGTTGGCATTAATGAAGAATATCCGGGGATTTCTTTTGGAGCTGGGCGGAGATTTCTGCTTTATCGGAAACCAATTCCGTCTGGAGGTAGAAGGTCAGGAATATTTTATCGACCTTTTATTATATCATAGAAAATTACAAAGCTTGGTTGCGATAGAATTGAAGACCGGAGATTTCAAACCTGAATACAAAGGTAAAATGGAGTTTTACCTTGCCGTGATGAATGATAAAGTTAAACAACCCAATGAAAATGCATCCGTTGGAATCATCATCTGCCGAGGCAAAAAACGAATGATAGTAGAATATTCCCTAAAGAATTCGACACAACCGATAGGCATTGCCACTTACGATACCTCGTCAATTCTTCCGGATCATTATAAGAATCTGTTACCTGATCCGGAAGAAATGGCAAAGAGTTTTGAGCGATGGCTCGAGTCCGAGCCTGCCTGATCCGGCTTTAATTTTTCGTTGGTGGGGCGTCTTTGATGCAGCGAACATATGAATACTCGCTATCGCTTCCATTATAGGCTTTTGTAATATTATTCGTTAGCCAGCCCAAGTTTATCACCCATGTCAAAGGTTCACTGACAACCGATGAACTCCAGAATTGTGTGACAGCTCCTTGCCAACCAAAATTATCGTAATCACCAAATCCGCCGGGCAAAGCATTAAAACCATAGAAATTATCGCCATTGCCATTTCCAGGAATAGTTTTTGCATTATAATTCCAACCTGAGACAGATTTCAATTTATACCCAACAGATACTGTATCTAAGGGATTTCTTTTGTCCCGGGAATCCGATATATAATTTATCAAAGTATCCCATTCCTCAATTGTCGGGAGATGCCATCCCGCCGGACATACAACTCGGGCTGACTTAGAATCATAAAGTCTTCCGTATATGTCACAGTTTGTCGGAAGGTTATTTTGGCACCATGATCCATTTCCGTCCTGATAAACGAAATTAAGGTTCTGAGCCATCCATTTCTGGGTACCAATGTCAACGAAATTATAAACATGACCATCCCGGATATCTGTAAAAGTCCCATCAACCTTTGATCCATCATGATTCTTAATCTTGTAGTCACCCGAAAGTGAGTAGGTCTTGCCTAGAAAGCTTTTCGCCAAAACAAGCAATTCACACTTCCCATCTTTAAATTCTCTTGTATCCCAGCCAATGGAAAAACGCTTAAACTGACCTTCGAAGGAATGGCCGATTGGGGTAGTATCCTCATTTTGAATAACAAAAAAATCAACCCTTTCAATTTGTTCACCATCAAAAACACTGAATTTTATCGATTCTATATCCCTCAAAATCTTCCCTGTTGAGTAATTGAAAAATCTGAATCTTGGAACAATTTCCTTTTCAAATTTAACAGGCTCATTCTTTACACAGCGAACTGACATCCCGTCTTCAGGAACCGTTATGCCTACTATTAATTTTTCAGTTAATTGATCAAAATTCCGAAACCATTTTTCAGTTGGAGTAGCCGAGGTGGAACTCCAGAAATGAGCACCTCCTCCAAGGTCATAAAAACTCGTTCTTGATACTCTTTTAAACCGTGTTCCACCCGGCAAGGCATTAAAATTGGTAGAATTGATTATCCATGTATAATGCCATTTTCTTTGATTTACAAGTTTTTGAAAAATCCATTGATCGGAATAATTCTGCCGGTCATCATATCCATATGGATCATTCCTGCCAACGAAATTATATAGATCTGTCCATTCCGCTTGACTCGGCAGATGCCACCCCTCCGGACAAATTTTTTGGGCAGTCTCCCAATCGTATAAACATCCGTAAGTGTTATAGTTTTCCGTTAGAACAGCTTCATTAACATTACTGCCGTCATACTCATAAACCCAAATACCGCCCTGCTCAATGAGGGGACTCACTTTCGGGATATAAGCGAGGTTCTCAGCCATCCAATAAGCTTTTCCAATGGCAACAAAAGGATATTGTTTTCTATTACGCGGATCGGTAAAATATTGGATTCCTTCTGAATTTGTAAGTTTCGATTTTGCCAGGTTAACCAGTTCCTGTTGATCTGAAAAATTCTCGACCACTTTAATGAAATATTCCTCGGCTTTTGCCTGCCCGAGTTTTTCAGCACACAATCCCAAGCGGTAAGTTGCCTGTCCGCAAGCTTTTTTATCCTGTGAGAAGTCTTTAAGCACCTGCTGATAAATCAGCGAGGCTTTGGCGTAATCAGCACTGATATTTTCTTCATACAGGGCCTTCGACATCAGGTCGATAGCCTTGGTTTCCTGAGCAGTCAGGTTAGCTCCCAGAAGAAGGAGAACGACTAGCGTAAGGGTGATGTTCTTCATGGTCTGATCAATTTTACACCAAAGCTATTCCAGTGGTACGTCAAGTTGCTCAAAGGGGTGTCAAGTTTTGTCAAAGCAATATCAAGATTCCTGAATAATAAGTTTATAGCCCAACCCACGAATGCTCTGGATGGAATTACCCGGATAATCCCGTGTGCAGATTTTTTTGCGAAGATTGCCCATGTGGGTATCAATGGTTCTTGGTGAAACAACCACATCCTGCCCCCAAACCGTATCCAGAATTTCCTCGCGGGTAACCACCTGACCGGCATTTTCCATCAGCACCTTAACCAGGTTTAGCTCGAGGGCGGTCATGATGAGGGTTTTACATCCCAGACTGCAAACAAATTTCCCCATATCAAGTTTCAGCGGTCCCAGCTCAATTAACGGTTTCTGGTTAGTTTTTGCCGGAGTTCCAATCCGTCGCAATACCGCTTTCACGCGTGATCTCAACTCCTGCGGATTATATGGTTTGGTAACATAATCATCGGCACCCAGTTCCAGTCCGATCACCTTATCGTAATCCTGGCTTTTAGCGGTAAGCATGATAATTGGCGTATGTATATCGTGACGGCGAAGCTCCCGGCAGATATCCAGTCCGTCTACCCCGCCCGGCAACATCAGGTCGAGCAGGATGATATCATATGCACCGGTAAGGCTATAAGTCAGCCCTTCCGGACCGGATACTGCCGCCGTTACTGCATATCCTTCAAAAGTAAAATCATCGACGATTGCCATCCGTATGGCAGGATCATCTTCAACGACCAGTATTTTCCTCATGGTTCCTTTCCGTTTTTACGGGTAAATAAAAACAAAACAGACTGCCGGCTCCCGGACTGCTTTCTACGGCAATTCTTCCTCCATGGTCGGCAACAATCTTTCTCACCAGGGTTAATCCGATACCGCTGCCCTTGATTCCCCGGAACAGATTTTCCTCGCATCGGTAAAATCGGTCAAATATTTTATCCTGATCTTTTTTGGCGATACCATAGCCCCAGTCGCGAACACAGGTCCTGATCCAATCCTCCTGCAGACCACACGAAATCTCAATAATTTTTGAATCAGCTGAAAACTTGATCGCGTTATCAACGAGGTTAAAGATCACCTGCTGGATAGCATCAGAATCAATATATATCGTTTGTAAGTTATTGTCCCATATTCTTTTGATCTCAATATTTCTTGCACGGGCATGGTCATCAAGCTGATCGATCCACTGATCCATCAGGGCTGAAAAATCAACTTCTTTAAATTGATATTTCTTTCGGTTTCCCTCCAGCCTCGAAAAATCCAGAATATTTTCAATGAGGTAGCTCAGATGCTCGGTTTGCTCGATCATCGTGGCATAATATTTTTTCCGCTGATCGGCTGTTTTCACACGATTGGTATGGAGCAGGTCCATCAGGTGGCGGATGGAAGTGAGCGGACTCTTTAGTTCATGGGAGACATTCGCAATAAAATCGGATTTAAGCCGGTTAAGTTTCAGTTCCTGATTCAGGGTATACAAAGTAAAAATCAGTCCGAGCACCATGATCAGCGCGATAAACAGGAAAATCAGCAGAAAGGTGCCAGTACCCTTTGACAGTAATCTATCCATCCAGTTCATTTCATTTTCCTTGATCGAAAGAGTCCATCCCGGAAAATCGGTGGTCAGGCCGAAATGGATATATTCATTTTTATCTGAATTAATCCTGCTCACCACAGTGCTGTCCTGCTTATCACGAATGATCCAGCTTAATGCGTTCATCGGATCCGCCTGCTTCATAACTTCTTCCGATTTCGATTTGATCAAGGCTCCGATGTCCATGACCATTCCAAAGCGATCACCCTCCACCGACTCGACATTCAGAAACAGCAATGATCCGTTTGTCCGGCTAAAAGGAAACCGGTGAAGGCCCTCTATCATTCCCTGCGGTTTTATTCCTCCTTCCAGCACCAGTGGATTTCTTTCCTGGATGAGCCTGATATAAAACTCGGTTTCCTCCTGTTTGATTTGCAGATTTTTACGCAGCGAATCAATTTCAGGATCCCGGAGAGTGTTCCACTGTTCCAGCTGCGATTTAAAGAACCGATA
>CAIXHD010000222.1 GCA_903919065.1 uncultured Bacteroidota bacterium | reverse complement strand
TGGTTTACATACAGCGATGAAAGCATAGACGGAAAAAGCAAAACTAAAGCGTATGCCTTGTTTGAAAGTTCTTTTATCAACAGCATAGAAGTTGGCACAACCAAAGGGTTGCAACAAATTCACGCTTATTTGTTTGGAGGCTTGTATGATTTTGCGGGGCAAATCAGACAAAAAAATATTTCAAAAGGTGGTTTTCAATTTGCAGTATCACACTTTTTAGGCGACACATTAAAGCAAATAGAAGCAATGCCCGAAACTACATTTGAAGAAATCGTAAATAAATATGTAGAATTAAACATTGCACACCCTTTTATGGAAGGTAACGGCAGAAGCGCCCGAATATGGTTGGATTTGGTACTAAAAAAACGTCTCGCAAAATGCGTGGATTGGAGTAAAATAAGCAAGCGAGATTATATGAACGCAATGATGTTAAGTCCAACAAATAGTAGTGTTCTAAAAACACTTTTGGAAAATGCGCTCACAGCCAAAATAAACGACCGCGAAATGTTTATGAAAGGTATTGACTACTCATATTACTACGAAGAAAAAGACGAATGAACAAACTTGTACTCTGCTTATTATTCGGCCTGATGGGAGGAATTCTCTCGGCCGGACCCCTGGGTTTTGAAACATCGGAATATTCTGCCCGCCGACAAAAGCTGATGGACCAGATCCCCGATGGATTCGCCATTATCCGGAATTCCACCGGTAATAAACCCAACCTGGATTTTCTTTATCTGTGCGGAGTAAAGGTGCCGAATGCGGTATTGTTGGTTGACGGTAAAAAGCGGGAAAGCCACCTGTTTTATACCACCTCTGAAAATTACCTCAAAGGAGAAGGGCTAAGTCCGGAGATTGCAACAAAACCAATAGAAACTACCGGAATTGAATTCTGGCACAAGGCCGATCAGTTCGGTACAGTATTAACGGACAGAATTGCCGGGGGTGGAATAGTTTATACACCGTTTACGGCCGAGGAGTTCAATACCGATGTGGCCACCCGCAGCGAGTGGGATGGCCGGCTAAATCGGGAGCAGCAATTTGCCAAAGTGTTGAAGGACAAATACCCGGGATTGGAGGTCAAGGATTGCTCGCAGCTCATCTGGGACCTGAGAATGATCAAAAGTCCGGCCGAGATCGTGAAAATGAGAATGGCCGGCAAGATTGGAGCGGAAGCCATGAATGCAGTGATGAAGGCTGCCCGTCCTGGCATGTATGAGTACGAGCTGAGTTCACTTTTCGAATATGAATGCATGCGCAAAGGCTGCAAGGAATTAGCTTTTGATATCATTATCAGTTCGGCCGAAAATCACAAATACCTGCATTATGCACAACACAACCGGCTTCTCACCGATGGGGATTTTCTGGTGGTGGATGCTGGCCCGGCATGGGAGGATTATGATACCGATATTTCCATTTCTTTCCCTGTGAATGGGAAATTCACCCCACGTCAGAAAGAGATTTATGAGGCCTGTAAAGCCGTTAGTCTGGCTTGTCTCGAGTTTTATAAACCGGGGATCACCGGTTTTGAGGTAGGCGCAAAAGTGAAGGAACTCCTGATCAGCAAAGGCTATCACGTGGAGACGGATGCATTCAGTCGCCTGAGCTTCTTTAAGGAGGGCGGGATTACCCATTCAGTTGGCCTGGCCACGCACGACTGTGGTGGCCGTGATGTGCCCAAGAATGTGCCTCTCAGGGCAGGGATGGTTTTTGCCTGTGACGTGTTTGCCACATTCCCAAATGAAAATCTGGGAGTTCGGGTGGAGAACACCGTGTTGATTACAGAGAACGGATGCGAGAATCTGACCAGCGGGATATCGAGATAGTTTAAATTACTTCGATGAAATCAACCCTGCTCACGATCCTGCTGCTCACTATCCTGCGGCCCTACGCCATTGGCGCCGAACAATGGGCCGTTTTTGAAACCTCGTTCACTTCCAGCGTAAAATATAACAATGCGTTCACAGAAGTGGAGGTCGATGTCGTCTTCACGCAAGGCTCAAAACAATGGAAGGTTCCCGCGTTTTGGGCTGGCGAGAAGAAGTGGACGGTTCGATTCGCACCTCCGGCTCAGGGGAAATACACCTATCGCGTTGAATGCACTGACAAGGCCAATTCCGGCCTCAACGGGAAAGAGCAAACTCTGTCAGTTACGACCTACAAAGGCGACAACCAGCTGCTGAAGCATGGTTTTGTGAAGGTGAATCCGGGCAAGAGTTACTTTTCCTACGAAGACGGCACACCCTTTCTCTGGCTAGCCGACACCTGGTGGAAATGCCTGTGCAAGCGCATGACCTGGGAGGGATTTCAGGAACTGACTGCCGATAGGAAAGCGAAAGGATTTTCAGTGGTACAGATTGTCTGCGGACCCTATCCCGACGAAAACTTCTTCGCGCCAAGCCTGGAGAATGAAGGCGGGCAGCCCTATCTGGAGAAAGATATGAGCGCGGTGAATCCTAAGTATTTTGACTATGCCGACAGGAGGTTCAGGCATCTGGTCGACGCCGGCATTGTTCCGGCGATTGTCGGTGCATGGGGGCGTGGAGACTGCAACAGCATGGAGAAATTCGGAGCTGTTAATATCAAGCGGCACTGGCGCTATCTCATTGCGCGTTACAGCGCCTACCCGGTTTTCTGGATTCTCGCAGGCGAGATCGCGGATGAAACCAAATGGGGAAAGGGACCATGGGCCGAAGTTGCTAAATATGTCAGGGAGATTGACCCGTACAAGCATCCGCTTACCTGCCACACCGGTCAGGGACGGCGTGGCGCGGAGGGGGATGTCAGCCTGATTGACTATGATATGGTCGGTGGAAATCATGATGAACGGGAAGCCGTTGCTAGCGGCACGCTTACGCTTCTCACCTCTGCATGCGCGAAAAAGCCCGCCATGCCAGTGCTGTGCGGCGAAACGTGTTACGAGGGGCACATGCAGCAGGGGTTCGGCGACATTCAACGGCATATTTTCTGGCGAAACATGCTGAGCGGTGCGGCTGGTCATACCTATGGTGCGGCCGGAGTCTGGCATGCAGGCGTGGAAGGCGATCAAGGCAATTGGGGAGCGTGGGACCGCCAGCCCTATGACTTTACAACCTGGAAAGAGGGGATGAATTACCCCGGATCCACTCAGCTGGGGATCGGCAAGAAACTGCTGGAGCAGTACCCATGGTCACGCTTTGAAACGCATCCCGAATGGGTTGAAAATAATTGTTTCGCGGCAGGCATTCCGGGC